>CAZMSZ010000108.1:10863-19864 GCA_964569055.1 uncultured Planctomycetota bacterium
GGCTCAGCGCGCCACCCGAAAGCCCACCGAGACCGAGGCCGCGTCGGGGCGAGCGCCGAAGCGGGTGGTCGCCTTGAAGCGCATCATCAGCGCCAAGGTCCAGTCGCCGCCGCGGCGCACCTTCAGCACGCCCTCCGCCGGGCCGCGGGGGTCGGTCACGGGCTGCTCGGGGTAGCGAGCCAGCCAGTCGGCGACCCACTCGCTGACGTTGCCCGACATGTCGAGGCAGCCGTAGGGGGACGCGTTCTCCGGGTACGAGCCGACCGGCGCCACGTAGGCCCAGCCGTCCGCCTCGCCCACCATGTTGACCAGGTTGGGGCCCGGCGGGCGCTCGCCCCAGGGGTAGGTGCGCCCGTCGGTCCCGCGCGCGGCGAGCTCCCACTCGGCCTCGGTCGGGAGGCGCAGGCCCGCCCACGCGCAGTAGGCCGCCGCGTCGTGCCAGTTCACTCCCAGCACCGGCTGGTCGTCCCCGAACACCTCGCGCGTCCCCTCGCCGCGGCGCCAGTCCATTTCGATCCCCTGGCCGGGGACGATCCGCATCTTCAGCGAGCGCTCGGGCTGGTCGCGGCCCGTCTCCGCGCAGAACCGGCGGTACTGCGCCTGAGTGACCTCGTACTTCCCGAGGAAGAAGCCGCGCGTGATCGTGGCCTGGACTCGCGGGCTGCGCGCGCCGTTCCCCTCCCGACCGGCGCGCACCTCCCCCAGCCCGATGTCGAACGGCTCGAGCCCGTCCTTGGGGCCGAGCTCGAGCGTGCCGGGCGGGACCCACACCAGCGCGATCCCGGTGCGCGCGTGCACGTACTCGCCGGGCGCCTCGCCGAGCTCGACGCCGGCCGGGAGCGGGAGCGTCGGGCGCTCGGCCGCGGGGGTGCGCAGGAACCAGGCCGGCGGCTCGTCCGCCGGCTCGCCGAGCGGGACGAGGGCGGGCGGGCTGCGGCGGCCCGTGGCGTCGACCGCCCGCAGCGCGACCGTCCGTCCGCCGCGCGGGCGCAGCTCGAGCTCGAACCGGCCGGCCGCGTCGGCCCGGGCGCGGGGGTGACCTGCCGCGCGCACCTCGACCCACTCGGCGCGGGCGCGCCCGTCGACCCGCCCGCGCACGCGGACCGCGCCGCCCTCGCCAGGCTCGACCGCCTCGAGCACGATCGCGAGGTCGGCCTGTTCGGCGCGGCCGCCCCAGGAGAGCGCCGCCGCGATCAGGCCGGTCAGCGCGCCCGCGACCGCGAGGGCGCCCAGCAGCCCGGCGCCGCGCCGGCGGGGGCGCGCCGCCTGGACGGGCTCACCCGCCAGGAACCGGTCGAGCTCGGCGGCGAACGCCTCGCCGTCGGGGTAGCGGCGGGCCGGGTCGAGCTCGAGCGCCCGCTGGCACACGGCCTCGAGCTCGCGCGGGATCGCGCGCTCGGGGCGGCGGTCGTGCGGCGGCTCGAACCGCCCCGTCAGGATCCGCTGGAACAGCTCGCCGAGCGAGCTGCCGGTGAACGGCCGCTCGTCGGTGAGCGCCTCGTACAGGATCGCCCCCAGGGCCCACACGTCGGTCGCCGGCCCGTGCAGCTCGCGCCGGGCGCGGACCTGCTCGGGCGCCATGTAGGCGGGCGTGCCGATCTGCGCGCCCGAGCGGGTCATGCGGGTCAGGTCGCGCGAGCCCGCCAGGCCGAAGTCGGCCACCCGGGCGTTCCCCTGCGCGTCGACCAGGATGTTGTCGGGCTTGACGTCGCGGTGGATCACGCCCTGGGCGTGAGCGTGCCCCAGGGCGCGCGCGGCGTCGCGCAGCAGCTCGAGGCGGCCGCGCAGGTCGCGCTCGGCGAACGCCTGCTTGAGCGTGCGCGCCCCCTCCACCAGCTCGTAGGCGAGGAACAGCGTCCCCTCGACCTCGCCCGCCGCGTAGACCCGCAGGATGTGCGGATGCCGGAGCGAGGCGGTGATCGTGCCCTCGCGCAAGAAGCGCTCGCGCTGCTGCGCGCCGACGGTCTCGCCCAGCATGACCTTGAGCGCCACCTCGCGCCCGGCGGTCCGGGTGTCCTTGACCCGCAGCACCGCGCCCATGCCGCCGCGGCCGAGCTCGCCGACCACCTCGTAGTCGCCGAACCGCTCGCCGGGCGCGAGCCCGCGCGGGAGGCGGACCCCCGGCGCGCTCCCGAACGCGCCCAGGCCCGGCGGCCCTCCTGCTGGGGCGGCCGGGCCGGCCTCGAGTGTGCGGAGGGGATCGTCGGCGCTCGCCTCGGCGGTGCGGGTGAGGTCGACGTCGGCGAACGTCTGGCCGGGGCCCGTGCGGGGCGGCGGCGTAGCGCCCAGCACCGCCTCGACGTAGCCCTGGGCCAGGCGCTCGGTCGAGGTGTCGTCAGGCGGCGCGGGCGGGCTGGCGGGCGCGAGGATCCGCGCCAGCTCGGCCGGGCCGAGGCGGGCGGTGTCGTCGCGGTCGCGGAGCGCGGCGGCCGCGAGCTCCCGCTCGAGGGCGTCGAGGGCGGCGCGCGAGACCAGCCCGCGCGCCGCGAGGGCCTCGGCCAGCGTCTCTCCGGGAGCGAGCTGGCGGTAGACCCGCGTCACGACCTCGCGCGCGAGCAGGCCCCGGGCGGCGATCTCACGCCCGAGCGCGATGTCGTCCATGGCGGCCCCTCGAGCCGCCATGGACCGCATGGGGCTCGAAGGGCGCCAGGATATGCAGGGCGGCGCGGGAGCGCCAGCGGGCGCCAGGGACGCCCGAGGACGCCCCTGACGCGCGCGACGCCGCTACGCGGCTTCCTGGGCGGCCGCGGGGCGCGTCGTCTCGGGGGTGGCCACCGGGACCGCGTCCTTCTGCGCCAGCGCGACCACCGTCGCGCCGCGCCGGTTGACGCTGGTCGTGACCTCGCCCCGCCGCTTGAGCGCCTTGACGAAGTCCTCCAGGGTGGCGCAGTCGAGGTTCAGCTCGCGCGCCAGGCCCGGGACGGTGCGGTTCCCGTGGACCTGCAGGTAGGACATGATGTCCGCGACGGTGCGCCCCTCGAAGTCGACGCCGCGCGGCCCGAGCCGGCTCACGCGCTCGACCTCCTGCTCGCGGGCGCCGATCTCGACCATGAGCTGCTGCACGTAGCCGTGCTGGTCGACGTGCCTCGGACAGAACGGCTTGCCAGCTCGCGTCGCGCGCCGGCAGTCGGGCAGCTCGCAGTGCCTCGGGGCGTTGCGCCCGTCGCTGCCCCACCGAATCACGCTGCGCAGGTTCATTGCGTCTCGTCTCCCTGTTCTTCCCGCCTGGAGTCCTCCCCTCGGAGGGTGCTCCGCCGGTCTAGACGCGCACGGGGTCGGATGGGTTCGCATAAAGTTCGGCGACTTTCCGGTGACCGAACGGTGGGGGGCGGGTCCGAGGCGCTCCGGACAGCACAAGCGACTGCGAGCCAAAGGGTTACCCAGAGTCGTCCTGACGGAGACCCCGCGCCGCCCGCCCCAGCCCGCCGCGGCCAGGGCTTCGCTGTGCGACACTCCTGGCCGCACCCAGGCTGGTCGAGGACACCCATGACCGACGACTCCGACGAGGCGGCGGCCGAGGCGGCCGCTCGACAGGTCCGCCGTCGCCGTCGGCGCCGCGCGCGGCTGGACGACGAGGCCTCCGAGGGGGCCGACGAGGCCACGGGCGACGAGGTCGGCTCGGCGAGCGAGGGCGGCGGCGCGGAGGGCGGCCGCTCGCTCGAGGAGCTGCTGCGCGACCTCGAGGCCGCCGAAGCGGAGCGGCGGCGGCGCGCGGCGCGGGCGATCGGCGCGCTCGGGCCCAAGGCTCGCGACGCGGCGGGCCCCCTCGCGCGCGTCCTCGACGAGGACGCCGACGAGCAGGTCCGCTACCGAGCGGCGCGCGCGCTGGGCAAGCTGGGACCCGAGGCGGCCGCCGCGCTCCCGGCGCTGGTCCGCGCCCTGGCGAGCGGCACCAAGGACCGCAGCCGCGACGAGCGCTCGGTGGCCGGCGCCGCGGCGTCGGCGATCAAGCGCGTGGGCGGCGCGGCCGCGTCGCACCTCGTGACCGCGCTGGGCGAGCGCCCGCTCCGCCGCCGCGCTGCGCGCCTGCTCCGCTCGGTCCCGCTCCCGGCGGACGACCCGGCGCTCGCGGAGGCGTGGGGCGCGCTGCTGGCGCGGGAGCGCGGCGGGGCCCCGCTGGCCGGGGTCGAGGCGCTGGCCCAGCGCGGCGACGACGCGGCGCCGCTGCTGGTCGAGGCGCTCGGGGCGGTGCGCGAGGAGGCCGCCGAGGCGGCGGCCGCCGCCCTGGTCGCGCTGGAGCGCGCGGCCGTCAAGCCGCTGGCGCGCGCCCTGAGCGAGGCCCGGCCGGGGGTGCGCCTCGGGGCCGCCAACGCGCTGCGGACCTTGGCTCGCGAGGTCGGCCAGCGCGACGTGGCCAAGGCGGGCGCGCGGCTGGTCAAGGCCGCCACCGAGGACGACGACCCCGAGGTCCGCGGCGCCGCGATCGAGGCCCTCGGCAGCCTGACCGAGCACGCCGACCTGGCCCTCCCCGGGTTGATCCGGGCCCTAGGCGACGACGACTCGCGCAACAGCCTCAAGGCGGTGATGGGCCTGCTCGACCTCGAGCTCGACAAGGCCGCCCTGGTGCAGCGCATGGTCGAGGTGGTCCAGGGCACGCGCCGCGTGTTCACGCGGGTCGGCGCGTGCATGGTCCTGATGCACCTCGGCCAACGCGCCAAGCCCGCCGCCCCCGCCCTGGTCGCGGCCCTCGAGGACGCGAGCCCCGAGGTGCGCGAGTACGCCCACCTCGCGCTCCAGTCGATCCGCACCCCGTCCATGCGCCTGCAGGTGATCCGGACCGCGTCGCTGCGGTTGAAGGTGGTGGACGAGCCGCTGGGATCGGGGGAGCGCCGCGGCAAGAAGGAGCGGAGCGCGGGACGGGAGAAGCGGCGGGCGAAGGGGCGGCGGCGGTAAAGGCACGGAAATATGAAATATCAACAGGGAATTAGAAATTGGAAATGCCAGAATGGCTGCCGCTCGAGAGCACCCGCCTCGACGTGGCTGACTGTCGCCCGACCGGTGCCCGACATGACATGGAAGCTCGGAATCGAGGGCTGAGGGCACGAAGATCGCCTCGTTGGCGCTCGAAGGGTCCGAGCGCCCTGCGCTCCAGCGAGAGCCGACGCGAGGCGGTCCCGACCAAACGGCAGCCACTCTGCCATTTCTAATTTCTAATTTCTAATCCACTATTGATATTTCTTATTTCCTCCTTCTTCACGACGGCCGCAACCCCTCCAGCATGATCCCGACCAGCTCGCGCACCAGCCGCTCGCCGTCGCCCGTCCACTCGGCGGTGAGGTAGGCCTGCAGGAGGCGCTCGGCGGCGCCGATCACGGTGAGCGCGCTGACCTGCGGGTCGACGGCGCGGAGGAGGCCCTGGGCTTGCGCGCCGCGGGTCAGCTCGGTCGCCTCGTCGGCGATGGCGCGGGCGAGCTCGGCGATCGGGGCGCGCGCGCCGACGGCGGGGGCGCGGCTCTCCTGGAGGTACAGGCGCGCGACCTCGGGCGCGTCGCGCACCACCTCCGCGAGCGCCTGCCCGAGGGCCTGATAGGCGAGGAACACCGCGAAGGGGTCGCCGCTGTGGGCGAGCGCCTCGCGGCAGGCGGCGAACGCGGCGTCGAGGCGGGCCCGCACGGGCGCCAGCAGGGTCCGCACCAGCTCGGGCTTGTCGCTGAAGTAGCGGTAGAAGCTCCCCTTGGCCAGGCCGGCCGCGCGGGCGATCGCCTCGATCGACGCGTTCTCCACCCCCTCGGCCAGGAAGCTCTCGAGCGCGGCGTCGAGCAGGGCCTGCGTCCGCGCGCGCCGGTTGCGATCGCGCTTGCCGCCGCGCGGGCCGGGCCGCTCGGCGGGGAGCTTGGGGGGCTCGGGTCCGGCCGCCATGGCGCCATTCTATGCGCGCGGCCGCCGACTGATTTACTCGGCGCGGACCAGCGCCTGGGGGATCCCGCTCCACAGCTCGATCCCCTCGCCGTGCGTGATCAGGAGCCAGCGGCCGTCGGGCGCGAGGTCGGCGGCGTAGCAGGGGGGCATCCCCGCGCGGTAGTAGATCCGCTCACCGCTCGCCACGTCCCACACCGCCACCTCGCCGTCCTTGACCTCCGCGTCGCCCTGCACCGAGAGGAGGCGGCGCCCGCCGGCCAGGAAGGTGATCGTCTTGATCGAGCCGCGCATGCCGGCCCCGCCGAAGCCGCCCAGGGTGCCGCCCTCGGCGCGGAGGTCGCGGATCCGGGCGCCGGTCGCGGCCTCGGCGAGCACGAGCCGACCCGTGCTCTCACCGACCGCCAGCAGCTCCCCGTCGGGCGAGAACGCCACCGCGTTCGGCCGCCCGGTGAGCGCCAGCTCGCGGGCCTCGCCGCCCCGCGCCGGGAGGATCCGCGCCGCGTTCTCCAGCTCGCCCGTCGCGCGCAGCGCGAGCTCCAGCTCCTGCCCCACCCCGACCGCCACCCGCCGCCCGGTGGGGTCGAACGCGATCGCCACCGGCGCGGTGGACCCGCGCCACAGCTCGCCGAGCAGCGCCCCGTCCTCGAGCGAGCGGAGCTCCACCACCTTGTCGCCCCCGCGGATGCCGCCCAGCGCGATCAGCGGCGCGACCGGCGAGGTCGCGATCACGGTGACGCGGTCCAGCTCATGCGGCCAGGGCGCCCCGAGGGGCGCCCCGTCGGCGACCGCTCGCCGCTCGAGGCTGCGCTCCCCGACCACCAGCAGCTCGCGTCGATCCGCCGTCAACGCGACCCGCTGCGCGCTGGTGTCGATCGTCCAGCGCACGCGAGCCTCGCCATGCAGCGCGCGCTCCCGCACCTCCCCCGCGCGGTTCCAGGTCACGAACCGCTCGGGCCCCACGAACAGCCCGCCCCACTCGAGCGGCCAGGTGCGATGCGCGAAGCGCGCGCCCGCCTCCTCGCGCAGCGCCCGCACCTCGGCGGCGTCCGGATGCGCGGCGAACTCGTCCAGCCACTCGCTCAGGCCGCGGAACCGCGGCTCGGGCTGGCCCTCGCGGCGCAGCGCGCGGAGGCGGCGGCTGGCCTCCTCGAGCTCGGCGGGGGAGAGGGGGCGCGCGACCTCGCCCGGCCGGGTGGGCGTCACGGGCTCGGGCGGTTGGAGGGTCGGCGCTCCCCCGCCGTCCGTCGGCGGCCGCGCCCCCCCGGCGAGCGCCAGGCCCCCGAGCGCCGCGGCCGCGAGCGCCGCCGCGCTCGCGAGCGCGAGCGCGGCGCGCGGACGTCGGCGGGCCGGCGACCGCTCGCGCAGCAGCCCGGTCAGCTCGCGCGCGACCTCGCCCGCGTCGGCCGGGCGGCGGGCGGGGTCCTTGGCCAGCATGCGGATGCACAGCCGGTCGAGCTCGAGCGGCAGCCCGCCCGTCACGCTGCTCGGGGCGGGGATCTCGTCGGACAGGATCCGCGCCAGGACCTCGTGCGGGGTGTCGCCGCCGCCCACGCCCCGCCGGCCGGTCACCAGCTCCCACAGGATCAAGCCGAGCGCGTACACGTCGCTGCGCGGGTCGGGCCGCGCGCCGCGCACCTGCTCGGGGGCCATGTAGAACGGGGTCCCGACCAGCGCGCCCGTCTTGGTCAACCGCTGGTCGAGGTCGGGCGCGATCGCCAGGCCGAGGTCGATCACCACGGGCTGGCCGTCCTCGGCGCGGAGCACCACGTTCTGCGGCTTGAGGTCGCGGTGCACCACGCCCGCCGCGTGGAGCGCGCCGACCCCCCGCGCGATCCCGCGCGCCAGCCGGAGCGCCTGCTCGCACTCCACGGGCCCGCGCTCGAGCAGCACGTCGAGCGCCTCGCCCTCGAGCAGGTCCATGGCGTAGTAGCTCCAGCGCCCCACCTGCCCGGCGTCGTGGATCGCGACCACGTTGGCGTGGCGCAGCCGCGCCAGGTGGTCAACCTCGCGCGCGAACCGCGCGCCCGCGCGCGGCCCGGCCGCGCCGACGTCGAGCACCTTGACCGCGCGGATCACGCCGAGCACCTCGTGCCGCGCGCGCAGGACGCTCCCCATGCCGCCGCTCCCGAGCAGGCCCTCGACCTGGTACGGCCCGAGCTGGCGCGGGCAGCCGGCCGGCGGCTCGCGCAGCGCGGGAGCGGGCCGCGGCGTGGCCGGGGCGGCCGACGCGAACGAGGGCGCGTCGTCGAGCCCGAGCAGCGCCGTCAGCTCCTCGGCGAACGCCCGCGCGGACGCCGGCCGCTCGGCCCGGTCCTTGGCCAGGCAGCGGCGACAGAGCCGCACCAGCTCGGCTGGGACGCCCGGGCGCTCCCGGGCCGGGTCGGGCGGGGGCTCGCCGATCACCTGCTTGACGAGCGACACCAGGGAGCTGCCCTCGAACGGGGGCCGGGTGGTGAGCAGGAAGAACAGGGTGGCGCCCAGCGCGTACACGTCGGTCCGCGCGTCGACCTCGCCGAACCGGGCGGGGCTCGCCTGCTCGGGCGCCATGTACTGCGGCGTGCCGCGCAGCTCGCCCGTCTTGGAGAGCTTGCCGCCCTCGTCGATCGAGGACAGCCCGAGCTGCTCGGGGTCGCGCTTGACGAGGCCGAAGTCGACCAGCACCGGGCGCTCGCTGCCGGCCTCGATCAGGACGTTGGCGGGCTTGAGGTCGCGGTGCACCACCCCGCGCGCGTGGCAGTGCTCGAGGGCGTGGGCCACGGTCGCGAGCACCCGCCCGCTCCACTCGAGCGGGGGCGGCCCGCCGCGCACCACGCGGGCCTGCAGCGTCTCGCCCTCCACGAACTCCATGGCCATGTAGGGGCGGCCCTGCCACTCGCCGAGGTCGGTCACCCGGAGCAGGTTGGGGTGGCAGAACGTGGCCAGGATCTTGGCCTCCTGGCGGAACCGCCGCACGGCCGCGGGCTCGGGGTCGATCAGCAGCTTGAGCGCCACCCGCCGGCCGCTCGCCGCGTGGCGCGCGTCGAGCACCACCCCCTGACCGCCGCGCGCCACCTCGCCCGCGACGAGGTAGTCGCCGAGCTGCTTCCCGCCGGGGCCCTGGGCGCTCGAGTCCATGCAGCGGCCCAGCCTACCTCGGCGGGGC
>CAZMSZ010000109.1:0-10374 GCA_964569055.1 uncultured Planctomycetota bacterium
CGGGGCCTACGACGTCATGAGCAGCAAGCACATCCGCGGCGACCTCAACTACGCCTGGCCGGGGGCGGAGATCGCGGTCATGGGGGCCAAGGGCGCGGTCGAGATCATCTTCCGCAAGGAGATCGACCAGGCGCCCGACCCGGCGGCCAAGCTCGCCGAGCTGACCCAGGAGTACGAGGAGCGGTTCTTGAACCCCTACTCCGCCGCGGAGCTCGGCTACCTCGACGCGGTGATCCTCCCCCACGAGACGCGCGCCCGGCTGATCGCGGGCCTGGCGCTGCTCGAGACCAAGCGGGACCAGAACCCGCCCAAGAAGCACGGGAACATCCCCCTCTGATGAGCGGCAACGAGAGCGCGAGCGCGGGCGCGATCGACGCGGTCCTGGTCGCGAACCGCGGCGAGATCGCCGTGCGGGTGATCCGCGCCTGCCGCGAGACCGGGCGGCGCGCGGTGGCGGTCTACTCCGAGGCGGACCGCGACGCGCTCCACGTGCGCCTCGCCGACGACGCGGTGTGCATCGGGCCGGCGCCGGCCGCGCAGAGCTACCTCGACGTGGGCAAGGTGATCGAGGCCGCGCGGCGCACCGGCGCGCGCGCCGTCCACCCCGGCTACGGCTTCTTGGCCGAGCGGGCCTCGGCCGCCAAGGCCGTCGAGGACGCCGGGCTGATCTGGATCGGCCCGCGCCCCGACACGATCGACGCCCTGGGCGACAAGGTGCGCGCGCGCGAGGCGGCGCGCGCGGCGGGCGTGCCGCTGGTCCCCGGGTCCGACGGCGCGGTCGCGCCCGACGAGGTGGCGGCGGTCGCCGAGCGGGTCGGCTTCCCGCTGCTGGTCAAGGCGACCGGCGGCGGCGGCGGCAAGGGGATCCGGCTGGTCGAGGCGCCGGGGCGGCTGGCGGCCGACCTCGAGCGCGTGCGCGGCGAGGCGGCCAGCGCGTTCGGGACGGCCGAGGTCTACCTCGAGCGCTTCGTCTCGCCGGCCCGCCACGTGGAGGTGCAGATCCTGGGCGACGGCGCCGGGGGCGCGATCCACCTCGGCGAGCGGGAGTGCTCGCTGCAGCGCCGCCAGCAGAAGGTCGTGGAGGAGACGCCCTCCCCGTTCGTGAGCCCCGCCCTGCGCGAGCGCATGGGCGCGGCCGCCGCCGCGCTGGCGGCCTCGGTGCGCTACCGCGGCGCCGGGACGGTGGAGTTCCTGGTCGACCCCGAGGGCGCGTTCTACTTCCTCGAGGTCAACGCGCGCCTGCAGGTCGAGCACCCCGTCACCGAGATGGTGACCGGCGTCGACCTCGTGCGCGCCCAGCTCGAGGTGGCCGAGCGCGGGCGGCTCCCGCTCGGGCAGGACGACTGGCAGCCGCGCGGCCACGCGATCGAGCTGCGCGTCAACGCCGAGGACCCGTTCCTGCAGTTCGCGCCCTCGACCGGCCAGGTCGCCGGGCTGCGCCTCCCGGGCGGGCCGTTCGTGCGGGTCGACACGGCCCTGGCCGAGGGGGACGTGGTCACGCCGTACTACGACTCGCTGCTGGCGAAGCTGGCGGTGTGGGGACGCGACCGCGACGAGGCGATCGAGCGCTGGGCGGCCGCGGCCGCGAGCTTCTGCCTGGGCGGGGTCGCGACCACGCTCCCGCTGGCGCCGCTCCTGGCGCGCGACGCGGAGTTCCGCGCCGGCGCGTTCCACACCCGGTGGCTGGTCCCCTGGCTGGAGCGGACCGGCGCGGGCGCGCTCTCGCCCGCCGAGCGCGAGGCGGTCGCGGTGGCGGCCGCGCTCCAGGCCCACGGCCGCGCCGGCGCCGGCCGCCCCAGCGGCGGCGCCAACGGCGCGTCCGGAGCGCTCGCTCCCTGGGTCCAGCTCGGCCGGGCGCGCCAGCTCGGGCAGGGTTGAGGAGGCGTCCGTGCGCTACAGCGTCGAGGTCGGCGGCCAGGCCGGCGCCAACGGCGGCGAGCGGGTCGAGGTCGAGGTCCGCGACGGCCCGAGCGGGGTCGAGGTCTCGGTCGCGGGCCGCCCGTTCGTCCCGGCCCGCCTGGTCGGCTGCCCCGCCCCGCTCCACGCCCTCGAGCACGGCGACGCCCGCCGCGCCGTGGTGATCGAGCCCGACCCGATCGAGCCCGGCGGCCTGAAGGTCGCGCTCGAGGGCCGCGCCCCCGTGCGCGCGCTCGCCCTCGACGCCCGCGCCGCCGCGGCCGCCGCGGGCCGCGCCAGCCAGCGCAAGGCGGGCCCGAGCCTCCAGCGCAGCCCCATGCCCGGGGTGATCGTGGAGGTCCGGGTGAGCGAGGGGAGCGAGGTGGAGAAGGGCGACGTGCTCCTGATCCTCGAGGCCATGAAGATGCAGAACGAGCTGCAGGCCGAGCGGGCGGGCGTGATCGACAAGGTCCACGTGACCGCCGGCGAGGCGGTCGCGGCGGGGGCCAAGCTGGTGGAGTACGTCAAGGACCCCGAGGCGTAGTCGTCCGTCCGGGGAGATCGCGACGCCCTGGCTTCGCCACGACGCGCGCGCGCCGCTCAGGGGCGTCGGCGCAGCAGGCCGCCCGGGCTGAAGCCGAGGGGCGGGTCGCGCCGCTCGGCGCGGGCGAGGTCGCGCCGCTCGCGCAACAACGCCTCGACGGCCCGGCGCGCCGGCGCCTCGTGGGTGCCGTCCACGTGGAGGTAGCTCCCGGGGGTCACGATCGGGGCGTACAGGCGCAGCTCGTCCACGAGCGCCTCGGGCGCGCGCGGCGCCGCGCCGACGAGCACCAGCACGGGGGCCTTCCCCTCGGCGAACGTCTTGACGGCCGCGACCGCTCCCGAGCTGCGCGGCTCGCCGCTGAGGTAGCGCAGGCGCGGGTGGCGCGGCCGCGCGGGCACCTCCTCGCCGTCGACGCTGACCACCTCGCCCCGGCCGCGCAGCTCGCACAGGTGCGCCAGGAACAGGGCGCGTCCGCCGCGCCCGGTGGCGGTCTCCACGATCAGCGCGGGGTCGAGCTCGTGCACCAGCTCCTGCAGCGCCCAGTGATCGAGCGGGCAGCCCGGCGCCTGGGCGCCCAGCCAGCGGGTCTCGCGCCAGGCGCCGCTCGCGGCATACTCCTGCTGGAGGCGCGCGGCGGCCGCGGCGGAGGTCCGCTCCGCGCCGAGCGCGCGCCGGGCCGCCTCGAGCTCGCCGCGGGCCTCGTCGAGCGCGAGCCGCAGGCGGCGGAGCTCGGCGCCCTGCCGCTGCGCCTCGTGGGCGAGGCGGTCGTGCTCGGCGAGCAGCTCGCGCAAGCCCGGCAGCCGGCCCGCCGTGCTGCGCAACAACACACTGCGAAGCGGCGGGAGGGGCGGCATGGGGCGCGACTCTAACACGCTGCCGGCGCGGTCCTGACGCCGGATAGAAACGCCCTCGGGCGGGTGCTACCATTGGACCCCGGTCGCCTCGCTCGCCCCAACCCGGGAATTCACCGAGGCTTAGGCTGCCCCCCGCCCGTCATGATTCGCCGGCCCGTGAGCGCCCATGAGTGACGAGAAGCTCGTCCCGGACTTCAAGGTCAAGGTCAACGGGCAGCCGCTCCCGTCGCCGCTGAACACCCTGCTGCGGTCGGTCGAGGTGCAGCAGTCGCTGCACCTGATCGACATGGCGGTGCTCGAGCTCGACAACCCCGACGGGCGGATCGCCGACGCGACGGAGTTCGCCAAGGGGAACGAGGTCGAGATCGAGATCGGCTGGATCGGCGCGATCGCGTGGGCGTTCAAGGGGGACATCGTCTCGGTCGAGCCCGTGTTCCCGCTCGCCGAGCAGCCGCTGGTCCGGATCCGGGCTTACGACCGGCTGCACCGCTACCGCCGCGGCCGCAAGCAGCGCACGTTCCTCCAGCAGAAGGTCTCGGACGTGGTCTCGAGCCTCGCGAGCGAGGAGGGGCTGCAGGCCGACGTCGAGGCCACGACCGGCACGCAGGAGTACCTGCTCCAGAACAACCAGACCAACATCGACTTCATCCACGAGCTGGCGCGCCGCAACGGCTACGAGGTCGACGTGGTGGACGGGACCAAGCTCTCGTTCAAGAAGCCGCGCACCGATCAGGGGAAGGCGCACTCGCTGGCCTGGTTCAAGGAGCTCAAGAGCTTCTACGTGCGCAAGAGCCTGGCGAACGTCCCGACCGAGGTCACCGCGCGCTACTGGAACATGCTCGACAAGGCCGCGGTGATCGAGACGCAGAAGAAGCTGCACGGCCGGCTCGGCGCCAAGGACGAGGCGCCCAAGGAGGCCAAGAAGGCGTTCGGCGACGCCAAGCTGCAGGTCTCGCTGCGCCCCAACACCATGCCGGACGAGGCGAAGGCGCTGGCCTGGGGCCTGTTCAACGAGCGCGCGCTCGAGGCGGTCAAGGGCCGGGGCACCTGCGTCGGCGACACCGCGGTCAAGCCCGGGATCGTGCTCGAGCTGACCAGCCTCGGGAAGATGTGGACGGGCCTGTACTACGTGACCGAGGCCACCCACCTCCTCCACCGCACGGCGGGCTACGCCACCGAGTTCGAAGTCCGGCGCAACGGCACCGGCTCGTAGCGCGCGACGGGCTAAGCCTCCGCCGGCGGCGCGCCCCGCGGCGCGGCGATCAACGCCTCGAGCCGATCGAGGGCGCGATCGCGGTCCAGCTCCTCGAGGCCTTGGAGCGCGTCGAGCAGGGCCTTCTTCATCAGCGTCGGCTCGCGGGCGCACGCGGTCGCGGCAGCGGCGGCGGTCCGGTGCTCGGGCGCCTGAGCCCCTGCGAGGCGGGCCGCATCGGACGTCCGCTCGCTCGGAGCGGCGAGCCAGGCTCGAGCGGCTGCGAGAGCCCGCTCCGCGGGTTCCCAGCCCGCCGCGTCGGGAGCGCGCTCACGCTCTCGCGCACGCGCTCGTCGCTCACCGTCCCTCCGCTTCGTCCTCGAGCGTCCGAACCGCCCGCTCGGGCGCTCCCTGCCGCTCGGCAGCGATCGCACGCAGTATGGCGGGCCCGACGCGGTCACGCGAGGGCCGTCCGGCGCCGTTGCGACACGAGGGACGTCCCTCGTCATGCCCGGCCCCGGGCGGTTGCGCTCCGTCCTCGCGGTCGCGAGGATGCCGGGCGAGGTCCCGTTGAAGCCGCGATATTGCCGTGAGTGTGGCGCGCCCGTGGCGCGCGTCGAGGAGCCGGCGCCGGGGCGCCCGGTCGTGGTCGTGTGCCCCGAGTGCGGCAGCCGCGAGGGGCAGCGCCCGCCCGTGTCGGCGGCGGGGGTGCTGCTGCGGCGGCTCGCAGGGAGCGGGCCCGAGGTGCTGCTGGTGCGGCTGCGCGCGGACGCCGCGGGGAAGGGCGCGGGCTACACCTTGCCGAGCCGCGTGGTCGAGTGGGGGGAGGACGCGCGCGACACGGTGCTGCGCGCGTTCTGGGAGCTGGCCGGGCTGCGGGTCCGGGTGCGCGCCGCCTACGACGTCCACTCCAACTTCTCCGACGCCGAGGACCTCACCGTCGACGCGTGGTTCCGGGTCGAGGTCCGCGGCGAGCAGGAGCCCGTGCCGGGGAGCGACGCCGAGGAGGTCCGCTGGCAGCCGCTCGATCGCCTGCCCGAGCTGATCGGCGCGACCGACCAGCTCGTGCTCGAGCGGATCGCGCGCGACGGGCAGGAAGGCGCGGAGGCGCCGGGGCCCGATCTCGCGGCGCGGCTGCACCGGCAGAAGCGGAAGTACCGCGAGCTGCTCGAGGCCTACAGC
This sequence comes from uncultured Planctomycetota bacterium, assembly GCA_964569055.1. Lineage (GTDB taxonomy): Bacteria > Planctomycetota > J058 > J058 > J058 > JAWLGW01. The sequence continues at coordinate 5,669 of CAZMSZ010000109.1, forward strand.
AACGAGCTGATGCGCGGGGCCTGGGTCAACGACCTCCATCACCGCCTCGCCAAGCTCGAGACGGCGGCCGAGGTGGCCGGCGAGGCGACGCGCCAGATCGCCGAGCGCCCCGAGGTCGACGTGGCCCGGATCTGGCGGCTGGGCCCGCCCGACCGCTGCGAGACCTGCCCCTGGGCGGACCGCTGCCCGCGCGAGCGCTGCCTCCACCTCGTGGCGAGCGCGGCCGACCGCGGCGACGCCTCGGGCGAGACGCCCGCGCCGCCCCCGCGCCCCGAGCCGGAGCTGGAGCGGATCCCGCCGATCCACGGCGTCCCCGCGGCCGACGTGGCGCTCCAGGACGCGCCGCACCGCGCCGAGCTCCCGGGCGCCGGCGCGCGGCCGCGTCGCTTCGAGGGCTTCCCGCTCGGCCTGGGCGAGGCGCTCCCCGGGGTGCTGGGGCTGGTCTCCGAGGAGCCCATGGAGCCCGGCGCGCGCCGTCTGTTCGGGGTGGTCGCGCACCACGTCGGCACGCTCATGCGCAACGCGCGGCTGGTGGACGAGCTGCGGCTCGCGAACCAGGTCAAGCTCGGGTTCATCGCCCGCATGTCGCACGAGCTGAAGACGCCGCTCACCGCGATCCTGGGCTACGCCGACCTGCTCAAGGCCGAGCTGATGGCCGAGGGTCACACCCTGGGCGCCGACGGGGCCGCCACGATCGAGGAGTCGGGCCGCAAGCTGCTCGACATCGTGGAGACGATCCTCGAGCTGGCGAAGCTGCAGAACGGCGCCATGCGCCTGCGCACGGAGCGCGTCTCGCTGCGCGAGGTCGCCGAGGAGCTGCTGCCCCGCTACGGCGCGCGCGCCCGCGAGCGCGGCATCGAGCTGGTGCTCGCGACGCGACGCGACGGCGGCGACGACGAGATGGTGTGGGCCGACCGCGGGCGGGCGCGCGAGGTGCTCGACCACCTGCTCGACAACGCCGTCAAGTTCACCGAGCGCGGCAAGGTGGTGGTCGAGCTCGAGCCCGGCGAGGCCCGCGTGACGTGCCGCGTGCGCGACACCGGCATCGGGATCGCCCCCGAGCATCGCGAGCGCGCCTTCGACGCCTTCTATCAGGCCAGCGAGAAGATCCACATCGACTTCGGCGGCCTCGGCATCGGCCTCTCGCTCGCGCGCATGAAGGTCGAGGCGATGCAGGGCGCGATCGGCGTCGAGCCGAACCCCGGCGGCGGCAGCATCTTCTGGTTCACCCTGCCGCGGGAGTAGCGCCCACTCCGAGCCGCTGTCGCGTCGAGCCTCGTGCCTCGTGCTCGTGGGCACGGGCACGGGCGCGAAGGTCATCCCAGTCCGACTCCTCCCTCCTTGGCACCGCTCGTGCGCAAGAGCGCGGCGGCGTGCGATCGGGCAGGGGTGCCGAGCGCGCACACGCCGAGGAGGAGGGAGCCATGGTGGATCGCATTCCCCCGGGGTCGCGGGCGGTGGAGGGGGCGGGGCTCGAGCTGCCCGAGCGGGAGGCGCGCGCGCGGCGGCCGGCCGAGGAGCGGCGCACGTTTCGGCTGGCGGCGAGCAGCGGGGCGGTGGAGGCGATCGGGGGCCTGTTGACCGTGATCCTCGCGGTGGCTGGGCTGGCGGAGCTGCTGCCGTTCACGCTGGCCGCCGTGGCCACGATCGCGCTCGGGGCGGCGTTGTGCGCGAAGGGGGTCGTGCTCGCCAGCCGCTACGCGGCCGTGGCGGCCCTGCTCGAGCCCCGCGATCCGGGGGCGCGCACGGAGCTGGGCGGCGGGCTGGGGGTCGAGATCCTGGGCGGGGCGGCGAGCGTGGTGCTCGGGATCCTGGCGCTGGTCGGGGTCTCGCCGACGGTGCTGATCCCGGCCGCGGTGATCGTGCTGGGGGGCACGCTCCTGTTCGCCACCAGCGCCACCTACCGGCTGGGCACGGTCACCGATCCGGGACGGGTGGCGGACCCGCGCGACCTCGAGACCACGCGCGACGCCCTGCAGGCCAGCGCCGGCGGGGAGATCCTGATCGGGCTCGCGGGGGTGGTCCTCGGGATCCTGGCGCTCGCGCTGGGCGAGGTGTGGCTGACCTTGTCGCTGGTCGGGCTGCTCACCCTCGGCGTGGCCGTGCTGGTGGGCGGCGGCACGCTGTCGGCCATGTTCCTGGGCGTGATCCGGCGCTGAGCACCAGCTACGCACTGTCTCGACAGTCGGCCCGCACCGGTGGAGCAGCCCGGCTCTCTTGGGCCGGGCGAGAGAGGAAATAGGGAATATCAACAGGGAACTGGGAACAGGGAATTAGGAATTGCTCTCGCTCGTCGAAGCCGCATCGGCGACAGCCGTTTTTGCATTCCTAATTTCTCGTTCCCTGTTGATATTCCCTGTCTCCGGCGCTGCGCTCACGTCACCGTCACACGTTCCAAACAGGACTAGCGCCGCCCCGGGCCCCCCGCCGTCTCGCGCTCCAGGCGCCGCACCGCGTCGGTGCGGCGTGGGGAGCGGACGCTGCGGCGCGGGCCGCGGGCCAAGCGGCCGCCGAGCCGCATGCCGCGGCCGCGCCAGGCCAGCGCGAACGCGAGGGGGCCGCCGACCAGGAACGCGACACCGAGGTCCGATCCCCCGACCAGGACTCCGACCCCGTGGGCGAGGCAGGTGAGTGCGCCGGCCACCAGCCCCAGCCAGGCGGGCCCGCGCTCGACCCACACCAGGCCCGCCGCGAGCAGCCACAGCGGCCCATAGAGGAACACCAGGTTGTTCACCACGATGTCGTAGCCCGGCCAGGGCACGCGCGCGATCAAGTCGTGATGGACCTCGACCGCGGCCAGCGCGACGAACGTGGCCGACGCCAGCGCCTTGAGCACCGTCCTCATGGGGGACCTCCCGCACACGAGGAAGCCGCCCGCGTGCCAGGCGCGCGGGCGGCGCGCGCTGGCCCGGCCTGGCGACCGCGGGGGGACGGGCTCGCCTCGGCGAGACGGGCGCGCCCCGCTCTTCAATCGCGCGGGCCGGCCGCCAGGCGGTCGAAGGCGTCGAGTTGCCCCAGCTCGGAGAGGACGAACAGGGTGTCGCCGTCGCAGACGCGCGCGTTCGCCGAGGGGAGCAGGTCGTGCGACTCGGAGGTGTGGTGGAGCACCACCGAGATCCCGCTGTCCCCCTCGACCTCGAGGATCGTGCGCCCCACCAGCGGCGAACGGCGGCCGACCACGACCTTGGCGAGGTGGACCGCCTCGCCCGGCTCGCCGACCTCGATCGTCTGCAGGATCTTGTCGTTGTAGAGCGCGGCCGAGAAGCTCGGCGCGGCCAGCGCGGAGGTCGAGAACACCGCCTCGAACCCGAAGCTCTGGACGAGCCGGCGGCCGAGCCGCTCGTTGAACATGCGCAGGACGACGCGCACCTCGGGGTTGAGCTCGCGCGCGTTCACCGCGATCTCGAGGTTGGCGAGGTCGTCGTCGGTGAGGACCAGGATCGCGCGGGCCTGAGCCACGTTCGCCTTCTCGAGCACGTCGAGCTGGGTGGCGTCGCCGGTGATCACCGCCACGTTCTCGGACAGGTCGCGGTGCTCGGCGGTGGGGGTGGCCTCGATGCACACCAGCTTCTCGCTGCGCTGCAGCCGCTTCGCCACCCGGAACCCGATCCGGCCGAGCCCGGCGATCACCACGTGGCCGCTGTAGGTCTGGGCGAGCGCCATGTTCCACTCCTCCGACTGGGCCTTGCGCCCGAGGATCAGCACGCCGAGGCGGACCAGGCCCTCGCCGACCACGACCACCCCGATCGCGGGCAGGAGGAAGTAGACCGCCTGGATCAGGAGCCCGCGCCCCTCGGGGAAGCCGTCCCCCACCTCGAACATGTTGAGCGCCAGCGCCGAGTGCAGCGCGTGCGGGAAGCTGATCCCGTCCGACTCGGCCCAGATCACCAGGCTGCCGAGGACGTTGACCGCCACGAACACCAGCAGCGAGACCTTGAACTGCGGGAGCACCACCCGCAGGAAGTTCCAGTGGATCCGCAGGCGCTCGCGCCACTCGAGCTCCCGGCGCGGCTGACGCGAGGGGCTCACGGCGACGCGGGCGGCAGCTCGAGCCGCGCGGCGACGTGGGCGCCGGCGCGCGCGAGCAGCTCGCCGTACCAGCGGGCCGCCGCCTCGGCCCGACCGGAGGCGGCCCGCGTCCCCCACACCAGGGCGAGCACCTCGCGCGTCCCGGCGTGGGTCTTGGTCCGCTGCGCGTCCTTGACCCCGTTGGCGCAGGGCCCCTCGGCGTCGTGGAGGCAGAGCAGCCCGCCGAGGTCGATCGTCTGCCCCGCCGCGTTGAACACGTACTGCGCCCCCGCGGGCGCGAGGCCCACCCGGAGCGGCGCGGCGGCGCGCTCGAGGTCGACCACGCTGATCGGCAGCCCGCTGTGGAGCGAGACCACGTTGCAGGCGTCGACCACCAGGTTGATCGAGGCCAGCTTGCCCTCGCCGACGGCCCGCACGAGGTACTCCGAGGCGGGCTTGCTGCGGCCCGTCGGCTTGAACCCGCCGTGACGCAGGAGCTCGCGGGCGGCCGTCCGGACGGCCTCGTCGCGGGAGAGCGGCGCCGGGGTGGGCGGCTCGAGCGCGAGCAGCTCGAGCAGCCAGGCCGGCGAGGGCAGCTCCCCGAGCGGCGCGGGCAGGCGCGCCGTCAGGACGCCCAGCTCCAGGAGCGGGTGCGGGTCGAGGGCGAGCTCGGCAGGGGGTGGGGCGGTCATGAGGGG
>CAZMSZ010000109.1:10474-14406 GCA_964569055.1 uncultured Planctomycetota bacterium
CTACTCGACGGGCGGGCGGCCGCGGTTGTCCTCCAGCACGCCCAGGCGGCGGAGGATGTCCTTCAGCAGCGCCTCCTGCTGGAGGCGCGCGCGCTGCTGCGCCTGCTGCAGCTCGTCGAGCTGCTGGCGCAGGGCCTTCACCTCCTGCTCGAGCCGCTGCACGCGCTCGCGGTCCTGGCCGGCCGCCTCGCGGGCGCTGTTCAGCTCGCCCTCGGCCCGCTGCAGGTTCGTCCCCAGCCGCTCCAGCTCGCGCCCGTGCGACTCCAGGACGCCCTGGTGCGCCTCGAGCTCGCGCTGGTGCTCGGCCAGCACCTTCTCGTGGCGCGCGAGCGCGTCCTCGTGCTCGACCAGCTCCTGCTGCTGCGCGTCGAGGCGGGCGCCCGTCTCCTGCAGCTGGCGCTCGTGCCGGAGCAGCGTCTGGCTCTGCATCCAGGCGGTGAGGTGTGGGGCCGCCAGCGCGCCGCCCAGCGCGATCACGACGACCGCGACGATCGCGCGCTTGGCGCGCGTGACGACGCCCGGCTGCTCGCCCGCCACGGGCTAGGTCGCCTGTCCCAGCTCGTCGAGCTTGAGCTTGGCGGTGAGCCGGACGCGCTTGTCCTTGTCGTCGAGCACGCGCTCGAGGGCGCGGCGCGCGGCCTCGACGTCGGTCATGCTCCCGAGCGCCAGGGCGGCCGCGTGGCGGACGTCCTCGTGGTGCTCCGCCCGCAGGAACCCGCCGGCGCGCAGGAAGCTGGTCAGCACCGGGATCACCCGCTCCTGCTGGGCCTTGTTGAGCGACAGCTTGCCGAGCGCCAGGCAGCACTCGCGCTGGATCTCGACCAGGCTCGCGCTCTGGAGCAGGGCGATCAGGTCGTCCACCGCCTCGGCGCGGGCGAGCTCGCCGAGGTGGCGCACCGCGGCGAGCTGCGTGTGGAGCGAGCCGTTGGCGAGCGCCCACTTGAGCACGCTCTGCGCCACCTTGCCGCCCACCTTGCGGGCCTCGGCCAGCGCCGCGAGCTGGACCTGCTGGTCGGCGCTCTGCACCCCCGCCACGAACAGGGGCGAGGCGTCGGGGCACACCACCGCGGCCGCGCGCAGGAAGCGGGCGAGCGGCCCCGGCTCGGCCATGGGCGAGATCTCCTTGCGGAGCGCCTGCTCGCTGGCGGGGACCAGCGCGGCCAGCATGTCGATGATCAACACCTCGACCCGGCCGCGCGTGGTCTCGCCCAGCGCCCGCACCAGGCGCTCGGCGGCGACCTGCCCCATGCTCTCGAGCACGCGCACGGCCTTGCGCCGCTCCTGCTCGGAGCCGAGCTCGAGCGTCTCGAACAGGCGGTCGCAGCGCGGGTCGGACAGGACCTGCTGGAGCAGGCGCTCGCTGACCTTCTTGAGCGCGGTGACGTCTCCGCCGCGGGTCTGACGGCGGACGCCCAGGCTGCGGGCCAGGCGCGCCGCCGTGTCCCAGTCGGCCTCCGCGATCCGGTCGAGCAGCCCCAGGCGGGCGCACTCGCTCAGCCGCTCGTAGACATCGATGCTGACCTCGATCTCGAGCGCGTCGCACAGCCGGCGGCAGGCGGCGGGGAAGAAGCGGGCCCGCAGCTCCTGCGTGGCCCGCTTGGCGATCCCGATGAACAGCTCGGCCGCCTTCTGGCGGTCGAACGTCTCCTGGCTGGTGAAGTTGACGGCCACCCGCTCGATCAGCCGCCGCACGACCTCGTGCGCCTCGGGTCGCGGGTCGAGCAGCAACACCTCGAGCACCTCCCCGAACTCGGCCGCGCTCTGCGTGAGCAGCTCGTGCGGCTTGAGCCGGTACAGGCGGTGCGCCTGCTGGCACACGGCGTCGGATGGCCACTCGAAGTCGGGGGGCAAGTCCGGATCCCTTTCCACGAGCGGGAGCAGCAGCTCGATCGGCAGCTCCTCCCCGAAGCCCAGGTCCTTCCGCTGGCGGTCGGGCTCTTCGGCCCTAGTCTCCGCTTCCTCGGCCTTCCGCACAAGGTCGTGCGCGAGCTGGAACAGCGGCGCGCCGACGAGCACGTTGGGCAGCTCGGGGTCCTCGCCGATCGCGGTGACCGGGTCATCCTTGGCGCTGGCCGGGGCGGGCCCGGGCTCGAGCTGGGCGACGCGCTCGCAGAACCGGGTCAGCTCGTCCCGCGTCACGTCGGGCAGGACCACCAGCCCGCGCAGGCGGTGCTCGCGCAGGAGCTGCACCAGGCCCGCGCCGCCCGAGGCGAGGGCGGCCTGCGCGTCGAGGGGCGTCCCGTTGACGTGCACCAGCTCGTCCTCGCCCATGTGGATCGCCAGGCCCGGCGCCTTCTCGAACAGCCGGCGCAGCGCCGCCTCGAAGCTCTCCAGCGCGGCCTGGCAGGGCGGCGCCTCGCGCGGGTGCTTGCGCAGCCGCTCCACGCTCCCCATGAGGTGGCGCACCAGCTCGCGCACCAGCGGCATGTTCTGCTTGGCGATCCGCTGCTCCGCCTTCATGGAGCGCCAGGCGCCGGTCCGCTTGTGCTGCAGCACCGGCGCCTTCTGCGCGACCCCGAGCTGCTGCAGCTCCTTCTCCATGCTGAACACGCGCCAGAAGTACGGCTCGAGCGGGACCGCCACCCCGTGCTTGGCCGTCTCGGCCAGGAACGCGAGCAGCTCGTCGTAGGAGGGCGGGTCGCAGAACGTGAGGCTCTTGATCTGGTTGACGCGGTACATCGTCACCACGGCCTCGTGGAACTGGCCCTCGCCGTACGCCTTGTCGACCGGCTTGCCGTTGAGCACGAACGCGTTGCCGCGGTGCGCGATCGTGAAGGCCGGCATCAGCTCGTGGGCGCTGGCCAGGGTCGTCGTCAGCTCCTCGAGGGCGTCGCCCACGACCTTGCTGCCGGCGGGGAACACGCGCACGACCTTGAGGGCCGTCGCGATCACGCGCGCCAGCTCGGGGAGCATGGCCTGCAGCGCCTCGGGCGCGGGGTCGACCACCTCGGGGATCGCGACCCCCGCCGTGCTGAGGAGCGTCTCGAGCGCCTCGCGGTCGAAGATCTCCTGACGGCGCGCGCGGACCTTGGCCGCGAACTGCTCCCGCTTGGTGGGCGCCGCCGCCTTGGCGTAGTGGTACGCCACCGCCGCCGCGTCCGCGCCGCCGCCGGCCAGCGCGTCGCCCACCCGCTCGTGCGCGGCCTGGCGCGCGGCGGGATCGACGGCCTCGTAGGTCGCCTCGTGCGCGGCGCGGGAGGGGAACTCGAGCTGCCGCTCACCGCCCGCGCCCGGCGCCCCCTCGCGCAGGGCGCCCGCCTCCACGGCCCGGTCGACCAGGTCGGCGGTCGCACCGGCCGGGCGCTCGGCCTCGGCGACGGCGCGCAGCACGTTGAACTGGAAGTTGGGGCCGACCACCGCCGCGTCGCGCAGCAGGGCCGACAGGTCGGCGTCGAGGATCGCGAGCTGCAGCCGGAGCACCTCCTCGAGCGTGATCGGCGCCTCGCTCGGGAGCGGCTCCTTGACCTGCCAGCCCTCGCCCTCGCGCTTGAGCCGACCCGTGTCGACCTGGTGGCGCAGGATCCCCTCGACCAGCATCGGGACGCCGCCCGAGATCGCGAGCAGCTGCTCGGTGAAGGCGACGGGCGGGCCCCAGCCGTCGAGGAGTTGCGAGGCGAGCCGCGCCGTGCCCGGGGCGTCGAGCGGGTCCACCTCGAAGCGCGCCGCGCCCGTGACCTGCTCGAGGTTGCGGCGGAACGCGGCGTAGGGCGGCTCCTCGGCGCCGGCCTCGCCGGCGGCTTCGGGGCGCGCGGTGCCCACGAACAGGACCCGCCCCGGGCCGCCGACCGAGCGGGTGATCAGCTCGAGCGTGGCCTCGTCGCTCGCCTCCATGTCGTCGAGCAGCACCAGCAGCGGCTGCTCGCGCGACAGCACCCGCAGCAGCTCCTGCAGCCCGGCGAACAGCGCCACGGTCAGCTCGGCCGGATCGAGCG
>CAZMSZ010000109.1:14506-19768 GCA_964569055.1 uncultured Planctomycetota bacterium
CTCGCCGCTCGCGGCGGGCATGCGGTCGCTGCGACGCGGCGCCTCGCCGCGCTGCCCGCCGGGGCGCGGCGTCTCCTCGCGCGGGATCGCGCGCGGCGTCTCCTCGCGCGCCTCGTCGCTGCCGCGCGGTCGCGCGGGCCGGACCCGCTCGGGCCCGGTCGCCGGCGGGCCGGACGACGGTCTGCGCTGGGGAGTCGGCGGGGTCGAGCCCGGCCCGCGACGGTGCGGCCCGGTGTTCGGCGGGCCGGCCGAACGCGCCCCCTCCGCCGGAGGCGCCGGTCGGCGCTGGCCGGGCGGCGTGGGCCCGGGGCGCGGGCCCGACGACCGGCGACCCGGTGGCCCGCGCCGCTGCGGCGGCGGGACGATCGGGAGCACCTCGCGCAGGGCGATCCGCTGCACCGGCTTGAGCGCGCCCGCCGCCTTCTGGACGCGCGTCCGGTCGCGTCGCAGGTAGCCGTCGAGGAGCTGCGCCAGGGTCTTATAGGGCTCCTCGCGCGTGACGGCGCTGCACCGCTCGATCAGGACCGCGAGGCCCCGCTCCTTGCCGTACTTGCCGACCTCGGAGAGCAGGCGCGTCTTGCCCACCCCGGCCGCGCCCTCCAGCAGCAGGAACCCGACGTGTCCGTCGAGCACCACCGACAGCGCGTCGTCGACCGCGCGGAAGGCCGCCTCGCGCCCGATCAGGCTGCGCGAGGGGAAGCCGCGCAGCGCGTCGAGGTCGGCCACCAGCTCCTGCGTCTCGCCGCCCTTGAGCGCCGCCGCGCTGGTGACCTTGTTCTTGCCGGTGCGCTTGGAGACGTACAGCGCCTGGTCGGCGGCCTCGGTCAGCTCGTCGCCGCCCGAGGGCGCGTCCGCCGGGAACTGGGCCACGCCGACCGAGAGGCTCGGCCGCAGCCCGTCGGGGAGGCCGGCCCCCTCGAAGTCGTCCTTGGCGACCGCGACGCGCAGCGCCTCGCACAGCTCGAGCGCCTCGTCCCGCAGCATGCCCGGCAGGACCAGGCAGAACTCGTCGCCGGCGTAGCGGACGGGGTAGGCCTCGTCCCCCACCATCTCGAGCATGATCGCGCCGATGCGCTTGAGCGACGCGTCCCCCGACATGTGCCCCAAGCGGTCGTTGATCCGCTTGAGGTTGTCCATGTCGATCATGGCCAGCGCGACGGGCGGGGCGTCCTCGCTCCAGTCCGCGACCTGCTTCATGTACCGCGCGAAGAACCGGCGGTTGTAGAGGCCGGTCAGGTCGTCGCGGCAGATGAGGTTGAAGATCTCCTCGGACGGCGCGAGGTCTTCGAAGCCCGGGGGGATGTTGGCCATAGGCTCCCCGGCGAACCGCGGCCCTGGTGGGCCCCCGACGCCATTGCACCTCGTGGAGGGCCGGGTGCGCTTCGCGTAAACTCCCGTCGCCGCGGACTCTACCACCCTCGTGCGTGGGGTCAACCGGGGACCTGCGGCGACCGCGAACCCCAGCGTTTCAGGCGCCCTGCGAGCCGCGGCGACTCGAGTCCGCGAGGAGCGCGAGCGCGGCCTGCGGGTAGGCGACGTCCTCGAACCGCACCTGCCGCGGCGCGCTGTGCCCCCCCGGCGCGGTGTGGACCTGCCGCTCGCCCCACTCGATCGTGCCGTACTCGCCGGCGGGGAGCGCGGCGGGGGGCGGCGTCGCCGCGAAGGCCCACACCTCGCCGCCGCGCGCCACCAGCGCGCGGCCCCGATCGGTCAACGCGAAGCGCGTGCGGCGGCGACGCCAGGTCGCCCACGCCGCGAGCGCCGCCACCGACGCCAGCGGGAGCCCGGCCGCGAGCGCGAGCGCCAGGCGGGCCGGGCCGCGCTGGTGTGGGGCGAGCAGCGCGGCGGCCACGAGCGCGGTCGCCGCGAGCGCGAGCGCGAGCAGGTGCGCCGGGCTGCGGGGCGGCAGCCCGAGGGCGCGCAGCGCGCGCGGCGGGCCGGGGCGCTCGGCCCACACGACCCGCTCGCCGGGCGCGAGCAGGCCGCCCCACTCGTCGCGCGCGGAGCCGCCGTCCTCCGCCCGGAGGCTGCTTGATGACGCCACGGGCGCTCCTATAGTGACCCGCTTCACCCATACCACAGGAGCACCGCATGCGGGTCGGAGCGGTCGCGCGCGCCAAGCGCAAGGTCACGGTCGGGATCAACGGTTTCGGGCGGATCGGCCGGCTCGCGCTGCGCGCCATGTGCGCTCGCAAGGAGGAGTTCGAGGTGGTGTGGGTCAACGACCTGACCGACGACCCGACCCTCGAGTACCTGCTCAAGTACGACACGGTCCACGGCCGCTTCGAGGGGAACCTCGAGCCGGGCGGCCTGGGCGAGTTCTTCGTGGACGGCAAGCGCGTGCTCGTGACCGCCGAGCGCGACCCCGCCAAGGTCAAGTGGGGCGACCTGGGGGTGGACGTGGTGCTCGAGTGCAGCGGCGCGTTCCGCAAGCGGGCCGACGCCGCCAAGCACCTCGCCGGCGGGGCGAAGCGCGTCGCGATCTCCGCCCCGGCGAAGGGCGAGATCGACGCCACGATCGTGCTCGGCGTGAACGGCGACGCGCTGCGGCCCGAGCACCGGGTCGTGTCGAACGCCTCGTGCACCACCAACGCCCTGGCCCCGGTGGCCAAGGTCCTGCAGGAGGAGTTCGGGATCCGGCGCGGGCTCATGACCACGATCCACGCGGTGACCAACGACCAGCGCCTGCTCGACCTGCCGCACGCCTCGCTGCGGCGCGCGCGCGCGGCCATGGACAACATCGTGCCGACCACGACCGGGGCGGCGGAGGCGGTGGCGCTGGTGCTGCCGGCGCTGAAGGGCAAGCTCTCGGGCATGTCGATGCGGGTGCCGGTCCCCGACGGGAGCGTGGTCGACCTCGTGGTCGACCTCGAGAAGGGCGCCACGGCGGAGGAGATCAACGCCGCGCTGAAGCGCGCCTCCGAGGGCCCGCTGGCGGGCGTGCTCGGCTACACGAGCGACGAGGTCGTCTCGTCGGACATGGTCGGCCAGCCCGAGTCCTCGATCGTGGACTCCCTCTCGACGGCCGTAATCGACGAGAACATGGCGAAGGTCCTCACCTGGTACGACAACGAGTGGGGCTACGCCAACCGCCTGGTCGACCTCGGCGCGGCGCTCGGGAACCTGGACGCCTAGCCCGTGGCGAGCGCCAAGCGCGGGATCGCGGCCCTGGGGGACCTGGCCGGCAAGCGGGTGCTGGTGCGCCTCGACCTCAACGTCCCGCTCGACGAGCAGGGCAAGGTGGCGGACGACTACCGGCTCGAGATGGTCCTGCCGACGGTGCGCGAGCTGCAGGCCAAGCGCGCCAAGGTCGTGCTGTGCTCGCACCTCGGCCGGCCGGCCGACAAGCCCGAGCCCCAGTTCAGCCTGGCCGGCGTGGCCCGCCGCCTGGGCGAGCTGCTGGGCGCGCCAGTGCGCTTCTGCCCCGAGACGATCGGCGAGGCCGCCGAGCAGGCGAGCGCGGCGCTCCCCGACGGCGGGGTGCTCCTGGTCGAGAACCTGCGCTTCCACAAGGGCGAGAAGAAGGGCGACCTCGAGTTCGCCAAGGCGCTGGCGCGCCTGGGCGAGGTCTACGTCAACGACGCGTTCGGGGTGTGCCACCGCGCCGACGCCTCGGTGGCGCGCCTGCCCGGGCTCCTGCCGGCGGCGGCCGGTCAGCTGATCGCCCGCGAGGTGGAGGAGCTGACCCCGCTGCGCGACGGCAGCGCCCCGCGCCCGTTCGTGGTGGTGCTCGGCGGGGCCAAGCTCGCCGACAAGATCCCGGTGCTCGACGCGCTGATCCCCAAGGTCGACTCGATCCTGGTGGGCGGCGGCATGGCCTACACGTTCCTCAAGGCCATGCAGAAGCCGATCGGCCGCTCGCGGTTCGACGAGGACACCGTGCCCAAGGCGCTCGCGATCCTGGAGCGGGCGCGCGAGCGCTCGCGCGAGACCGGGCAGCAGCTCGTGCTCCCGCGCGACCACGTGGTCGCGAGCGGGCCGGGCGACCTCTCGGGCTACGCGGTGTGCGAGGAGATCCCGGGCGACCTCATGGGCCTCGACGTGGGCCCGGCCACGATCGCCGAGTTCACCAAGGTGCTCGGGCGCGCCAAGACGGTGTTCTGGAACGGGCCGCTCGGGGTGTTCGAGCGCCGGCCGTTCCACCTCGGCACGCACTACGTGGCGACCTTCCTGGCGGGTCGCCGCGACGCGACCCGCACGGTGGTGGGCGGCGGGGACAGCGCGGCGGCCACGCGCGAGCTCGGCCTGGCCGATCGCATGGCCTGGGTCTCGACGGGCGGCGGGGCCTCGCTGGAGTACGTCCAGGGCGAGGAGCTCCCCGGCCTGGCCGCGCTGCCGGAGGCCTGAGCGTGGCTCGACCGGTGCGGGTGGCGCCCTCGATCCTCTCGGCCGACTTCGCGCGGCTGGCCGACGAGGCCGCCCGCATGGAGCAGGCGGGCGCGGACTGGCTGCACGTGGACGTCATGGACGGCCACTTCGTGCCGAACCTCACGATCGGCGCCCCGGTGGTCAAGGCGCTGCGGCGGGTCACCAAGCTGCCGCTCGACTGCCACCTCATGATCGACGAGCCGGCCCGCTACACCCCCGACTTCCTCGAGGCGGGGGCCGACGGGATCACGTTCCACGTGGAGGCGCAGGGCGACCCGCGCGCCACCGCCCGCGCCATCCGCGCGGGCGGCGCCCGGGCCGGCCTGGCGCTCCGCCCCAAGACGCCCGTCGACGCCGCCCTCGAGCTGCTCGACGAGCTCGACATGGTCCTGGTCATGACCGTCGAGCCCGGCTTCGGCGGCCAGGCCTACATGCCCGACATGGAGCCCAAGCTGCGCGCCCTCGCGGCGGCGATCGGCGAGCGCCCGATCGACATCCAGGTCGACGGCGGCCTGACCCCGAACACCGTCGGCCACGCGGCCGGCGCCGGCGCCAACGTGATCGTGGCGGGCAGCGCGGTGTTCCGCGCCCCGGACGCGACGGAGGCGGTGGCGGCGCTGCGGCGTGGGGCGGGGGGGTAGGTCAGGAAGACCAAGAACGAAGACAACACGGAATATCAACAGGGAATAACAATCCGAATATCAATGGAAGAGCTGTCGCTCTTCGGAAGTCCCCTCGCCCGGATGTTTCGCGAGGCGGGAGCGTCCTGCGACGTCGAGGGCTCAGGATCGAGCGCGGAGAGCGCGAGGTCCGCAGAGATCGGAGACGAGCGCGGGGCGATTCTCACGCGAGGGAGCCGACCTCGTCGGCGACAGCTCTTCCTTGGCGCTCAAT
>CAZMSZ010000110.1:0-4194 GCA_964569055.1 uncultured Planctomycetota bacterium
GCGCTGAGCGCCGCCTCGATCGCGGCGAGCTGGAACGACTCGGTCGCCTCGCGCAGCGAGACCTGCGGCGGCGGCGTGGGCGCGATCGTCACGCTGGCCGCCGTCGCCGGCGGGGCCGGCCGCCGCTCCCGCAGCCCCAGCCCGCGCGCCGTCTGCGCGTCGAGCCGCGCGGCGCGCGCCCCGCCGGCCCGCGCGCGGACCAGCGCCCGCTCGACGGTGTTCTCGAGCTCGCGCACGTTGCCGGGCCAGGGGTAGCCCATCAGCACCTCGAGGAACCCCTCCTCGACCTCGACCGCCTCGAGCTGCAGCCGGCCGCTCAGCTTGGCGACGAAGTGGCGCACCAGCTCGGGCACGTCCTCCAGCCGGTCCGCCAGGCGCGGGACGAGCAGCGGGTAGACCGCCAGGCGGTGGAACAGGTCGGTCCGGAACCGGCCGCTGCGGACCTCGGCGCCGAGGTCGCGGTTGGTCGCGGCGATCACCCGCACGTCGAACCGGCGCACGCGCTGCTCGCCGACCCGCTCCGCCTCCCCCTCCTGCAGCGCGCGCAACAGGCGCGGCTGGACCTCGAGCGGGAGCTCGCCCACCTCGTCCAGGAACAGGGTCCGCCCGTCGGCGGCCTCGAACCGACCGGCGCGCTCGGTGACCGCGCCGGTGAACGCGCCGCGCGCGTGGCCGTACAGCTCGGCCTCGATCAAGGACGGCGCCACCGCCGAGCAGTCGAACCGCAGCAGCGGGTGCGCGGCGCGCCGCGAGCGCTCGTGGAGCGCGCGCGCGACCAGCTCCTTGCCGGTCCCGGTCTCGCCGAGCACCAGGACCGTGGTGTCGGTCGGCCCGACCAGCGCGATCTCCTCCCGCAGCGCGCGCATCAGCGGGGAGGAGCCCACCAGCTCGAACCCGCGGGTCGCGGCGTGGATCTCGCGGGTCAAGGTGGCCACCTCGCCCGCCAGCTGCGCGCGCGCGCGCTCGAGGGCCGACACGAGGTCGGCGCTCTGGATCGCCGCGGCCGCCAGCGCCGCGAACAGCTCGACCAGCTCCTCGTGGTGCGCCGCGAACGTGCCCGCGCGGTGCGCGTCGAGGGTGATCAGCCCCAGCGGGCGGCCCTCGAGGCGCATGGGCGCCGCCATGCAGGAGTGGAGGTGGTCGAGCTTGCCGGGGACCAGGCCGTCGAACGGGTCGGGCTCGGAGGGGTCGGCGAAGCGGACCGTGCCGCGGGCCGCGAGCGCCCGGTCGAGGCGCGGGTTCTCGCCGCGTCGGAAGCGGAGCTGCGCCGGGTCGAGGTCGCGACGCAGGCCGCGGGCCGCGAGCACGCGCAGCTCCTCGCCCTCCAGGATCAGGACGGCGGCAGCGTCGAACGGGACCAGCCGCTCGAGCTCGGCCAGGGTGACGTCGAGCACGGCGTCGCGGTCGTGCCGCGTCGTCAGCTCGACGGCGGCCCGCACGATCGCGCGGAGGTGGGTGGTGTGCATGAGCGGGTCGAATCTACTCCAAGAGGGTCCAAGTGACACGCTCCGAGGCGGTCGAAGTGACCCGGCGCGGAGGCGTAAGTCTCGAAAAGGTAGAGCTCGGTGGTGCGGCACATGGCGTGTTCAAAGCGCGGGCCGAGCGCGAGACGTGCGCGTCTCGGCCTCGCCATTCACCCCAGGAGAGCTCCCATGCCCAGTTCGATTCCCAGCCCCGTCCGCGCCGGACAGACCCTCGACGTCCGCACCATCCCGCCCCGGTTCAAGCACCCCACGATCATGGCGAGCTACGCCAACCTCGGGGCGGGCGAGGTGTTCACGATCCTCAACGACCACGACCCCAAGCCGCTCCACTACCAGTTCCAGGCCGAGCACGCCGGCCGCTTCACCTGGGAGTACATCGAGGAGGGCCCCGAGGTGTGGCGGGTGGAGATCGGCAAGCCGGCGGAGCAGGCGTGAGCGCGGCCCTCCCCGCGCCGGTCGCCGCGGCCGGGGTGGGGCGCGAGCGCGAGCTCGACGTGCGCCCCGTGCTCGCCAAGGGCGGCGACCCCTTCGGGCTGATCATGAAGACCACCAGCGAGCTCGCGCCCGACGAGGCGCTGCACCTCGTGGTCGGCTTCGAGCCGCGCCCGCTGTACGAGGTCATGCGCGCGAGCGGGCGGGCGGCCCACACCGAGGAGCGGGGCGGCACGTTCCACGTGTGGTTCTACGCCGACCCGACCGCCCCGCGCGAGGCGCCGCGCCCGGCGGGCGAGCGCGCGCCGCTGCAGGAGCCGGTCGAGATCGACGTGCGCGGGCTCGCGCCGCCCGAGCCCATGATCACGATCCTCCAGCGGCTGACCGACCTCGGCGAGGGCGCGCGCCTGCGGGTGCTCCACCACCGCGAGCCGCACCTCCTGTACGACAAGCTCGCGCTGCGCGGCTACGCCGCGCGCTGCACCCGCCGCTCGAACGGCGACGTGCTGGTGGAGGTCGCCCCGGCCTGGGTGTTCGAGGAGGAGGAGGCGGGCTCGTCCGCCTCGAGCTCGTGAGCCGCCCCCGCGCCGCGCGAGGACGGGCGTGAACCCCAAGGCCGGCCCCTCGCTCGCCCTCGTGGCGGCGCACTTCGCCTTCGGCCTCCTCGGCCTGCTCGCCTTCGCCGTGGTGCTGCTCGGCTGGGCGGGCGGGCTCGAGGGGCACTTCTTCCAGCCGCGCCTGCTGGCGCTGGTCCACCTGTGCGTCCTGGGCTGGCTGCTCCCGATCGCGCTGGGCGCGCTCCACCAGCTCCTGCCGGTCGTGCTCGAGGTCCCGCTCGGCAGCGAGCGGCTGGCCTGGGGCGCGCTCGCCCTCTACGTCCCGGGCGCGGTGACCCTGGTGGTGTGCTTCGCCACGTTCACGGTCGGCGCGCCGCTCGTGGCCGGCGCGTCCGCGCTGCTGTGCGCCCTGCTCCTGTACGCGATCGGCCTGGCCCGGCCGCTGGTCCGCGCCGAGCGCCTCGGCATCACCGGCCTGTTCGTGGCGGCGGCCTTGCTGCACCTCCTGCTCGCGGCCGCGCTGGGCGCGGCGCTGGCCTGGAACCTCCACGCCCCTTACCTCCCGTTCGACCACCTGCGCCTGCTGCGCGCGCACGCCCACGTGGCGGGGCTGGGGTTCTTCGGGCTCCTGATCATGGGCGTGAGCTTCCGGCTGATCGAGATGTTCCTGCTGGTGCACGGGATCGGTTACCGCCCAGCCTGGGTGGCGCTCGTCGCCGTCAACGCCGCGGTGCTCACGCTCGCCGCCGCCTTCCTCGCCGCCTCGCCCGTGCTCCACACGCTCGGGGCCGCGCTGGCGGCGATCGGCCTGGGCGCCTACTTGCTCCAGGCGACCCGCCTCCTCGGCGCGCGCAAGCGCTCCGCGCACGAGGCGGCCTGGTGGAACACCGGGCTGTCGCTGGTGTACCTCGCCGCGGCGCTGCTCGCAGGCGGCCTGCCGGCGCTCGTCCCGGCGCTCGCGCCGGAGGACCCGACCTGGCAGTCGCGCCTGATCCTCGCCTACGGGGTGCTGGCGCTGCCGGGCTTCGTGGGGAGCATCGTGGTCGGCCAGCTCGGCAAGATCGTGCCGTTCCTGGTGTGGCTGCACCGCTTCAGCCCGTACCTGGGCCTGATGAAGGTCCCCAAGGCCGCGGACCTCCTCCCGGAGCGCCCGCAGTGGCTGCAGCTCGCGCTGATGCACGCGGGGCTGCTCGCGCTCCTGGTCGGCGTGCTCGCCGGCTGCGCGCCCCTCCGCACGATCGGCGCCGCGTCGTTCACCGCCTCGGCCGCCGTCCTCGCCTACACCCTGCTCATGGTCTACCGGAGTCGCCCGTGTCCGTGAACGACAGCCCGCCCGCAACGACCGCCGAGCCCGCCGAGGTCGTGGCGCGCGCGATCGCCGCCCTCCACGAGGTGTTCGACCCCGAGACCGGGATCAACGTGTGGGACCTCGGCCTGATCTACGGCGTCCACTTCGAGCCGACCAGCGGCGTGCTCGGGATCCGCATGACCTTCACCACCCGCGCCTGCCCCCTGCGCGAGCAGATGAGGGCCGGGGTCGAGCGCCGCCTGATCCAGCTCGACGAGGTCGCCGAGGTCGAGGTCGAGGAGACGTTCGAGCCGCCCTGGTCGCCCGAGTGCATCACGCCCGAGGGGCGCGCCGCGCTCGGCTGGCGCTGAGCTCTTCGGCTGCTGGTTGGGTTTGCGGAGCGGGGACGACAACCGCGCCGAAGAGCTCACTG
>CAZMSZ010000110.1:4294-19706 GCA_964569055.1 uncultured Planctomycetota bacterium
GATCGGCGGGGGCGAGATGCCCAGCGCGGATCAGCCCCGCCGCCGGCCCGCCAGGCCGCACGCTGCGGCCAAGCCGAGCACGCTCACCACGCCCACCACGCCGAGCGCGGTGTCGAGGACGCCGTCGCCGAGGGAGCCGAGGCGGTCCCAGGCGGCGCGGCCGGCCGACACGCCCAGGGCGATCACCGGCGCACCCCCAGGGTCAGGCCCAGCAAGCAGAACAGGGTGATCCGGCAGGCGGTCTCGACCAGGCGCTCGGCGCGGCCGCGGGTCCAATCGATCATGGCGCGTCTCCCTTCTCCGGGGGACCTGTCGCGCGAAGCCCGTACCCGTGCCTTGTCTGCGGAAGTGGCTATGCTGGGCGGCTCGCGCCCTCCGCGGCGTCAACGCTTCAACGCCGGGGCGGACCCGGTGTGGAAGAGCGGTCGTGTCGGCGGGGGCCCAGGAGGAATGATGACGACCTCGGTCAAGCGGAGCTCGGCCGACTACATCGCGCAGGTCGAGCGGGTCTGCGCGCCCAACTACCACCCGCTGGAGGTGGTCCTCAGCCGCGGCGAGGGCTGCTTCGTGTGGGATGTCGAGGGACGGCGCTACTTCGACATGCTGAGCGCCTACTCGGCGGTCAACCAGGGCCACTGCCACCCGCGGATCGTGGCGGCGCTCAGCCAGCAGGCGGCGAAGCTCGCGCTCACCTCGCGCGCCTTCCACAACGACGTCATGGGCGACTGGCTGGAGAAGCTGACCCGGCTCACCGGCTACGACAAGGCGCTCCCCATGAACACCGGCGCCGAGGGCGTGGAGACGGCGATCAAGACCATGCGGCGCTGGGGCTACCGCAAGAAGGGGATCCCCAAGGACCAGGCCGAGATCATCGTGGCCGAGGGGAACTTCCACGGGCGCACCACCACGATCGTGGGCTTCTCGTCCGACCCCGACGCCTACGCCGACTTCGGCCCCTGCACGCCGGGCTTCGTGCAGGTGCCCTACGGGGACGCCGACGCGCTGGCGGCCGCGATCACGCCGCGGACCTGCGGCGTGCTGCTCGAGCCGATCCAGGGCGAGGCGGGGGTCAAGATCCCGTCCGACGACTACCTGCCGCGGGTGCGGGAGGCGACCCGGGCGGCGAACGTGCTGCTGTGCCTCGACGAGATCCAGACCGGCCTGGGGCGCACCGGCAAGATGTTCGCCTGGGAGCACGTGGGCGTGCGCCCCGACATCATGATCCTGGGCAAGGCGCTCTCGGGCGGGCTGTACCCCGTGAGCGCGATCGTCGCCGACGACCCGATCATGAACGTGTTCACCCACGGCTCGCACGGCTCGACCTACGGCGGCAACCCGGTGGCGGCGGCGGTCTCGACGGCGGCGCTCGACGTGCTGATCGACGAGCGGCTGCCCGAGCGCGCCACCGAGCGCGGCGCGCGCATGGTCGCCCGGCTGCGCGAGGGGATCACCTCGCCCAACCTGCACGAGGTGCGCGGGCGCGGGCTGATGGTCGCGGTCGAGTACACCCAGCCGATCGCCCACGACGTGGCGGTCGCGCTCAAGGACGCGGGCGTCCTCGCCAAGGACACCCACGAGACCACGATCCGCTTCGCCCCCGCGCTGGTGATCAGCGAGGCGCAGCTCGACGAGGCGCTCGAGCTGATCCTCCCCGTGCTCAACCGCTTCTGACGCGGTGGACCTCGACCGCGGCGAGCACCTCCTCCGCGCCTCGGGGACGTCCTACTCCCTGGTGGTCATGGCGGTGTCCGCCGCGGTCGTGTCCGCGGGGCTGCTCGTCGGCGGGTTCGACCACTCCGTCGCGCTCGCGGCCTGGGCCGCGCTGGCGGCGGTCGGGCTCGCGTTCGCCGCGGTGTTCATCACCACCGAGGTCCTCGTCACCGCCGAGCGGGTGATCGAGTATCGCCCGCTCCTGGCGCGGCTCGCCCGGCGCGTGCCGAGCTGGGGCCCGCTCGAGCGCTCCTGGCGGCGCAGCGTCGAGCTCGAGGACGTGACGAGCGCCTACGCCTCGGGCAGCCAGCTCGTGCTGCGCGATCGGCAGGGGCGGCTGTGGCGCCTGTTGTGCCACGACGCCAGGGCCGCCTCGACGCTGGCCCACGAGGTGGCCGAGCAGCAGAAGCGGCGGTTCGAGGCGCACAAGCTCGACATGAAGGCCAGGATCGAGGCGCGTCGGCGGGCCGCGGGCCTGGGCGTGCACGTGAGCGGCGTCGCGAGCGGCCCGCTGCGCTGCACGTACTGCCATGACGACTTCGCCGAGGACGAGGAGCACATCGGGTGCGACCGCTGCGGCGCGCCGCACCACGGCGAGTGCTTCGAGATCCACGGCGGCTGCGCCGTGATGGCCTGCGCCGGCCGGGCCCGGCGGCGCCGCGCCTGACCTCTCCCGCTAAACGGCCCGCTCGGGGCCGGGCTCCCGCTCGACGACCGCGGTCTTGACCCCGCGCCCGCGCACCGCGGTCACGCGGACCCGCGCCCCGCCGTGGCTCACGGCGTCGCCGATCCGGGGCGGGCGGCCGAGCAGCGTCAGCACCAGGCCGCTCACGGTGTCGACCTCCTCGTGCTCGAGGTCGAGGTCGAGCTCGGCGCCCACGTCCTCGAGGCGGGCCGCGCCGTCGACGCGCAGGCGGCCCTCGCGCTCGGGCTCGATCTCGGGGCGCTCGTCGGCGCGCTCGGTGATCTCGCCCACGACCTCCTCGAACAGGTCCTCCATGGTCACGAGCCCGGCCGTGCCGCCGTGCTCGTCCATGACGACCGCCATCTGCGAGCGCGCGCGCCGCATGGCGCTGAGGACCTGATCGACCCGCGCCGTCGCCGGCACGTAGGGGGTCGGGCGCACGTGGGCCGTCGAGACCGCGCCCTGCTCGCCGAGGCGCGAGAGCAGCTCGCGCACGTGGAGGACGCCCACGATGTCGTCGAGCGTGCCTTGATAGACCGGGTAGCGCGTGTGCGGCGCGGCGCGCAGGATCGAGCGGATCACGTCGGGGCCCGCGCCCAGCGGCACGCCGACCGCGCGCACCCGGGGGACCATCACCTCGCCCGCCGTGAGCTGGCGGAACTCGAGGAGCTCGCGCACCACGGCGCTGGCCTGCGCCTCGATCAGCCCGCCGGCCTCGCTCTCCTCGACGATCTGCGCCAGCTCGGCGGGGGTGCGGTACAGCTCGGCGCTCGCGCGCGAGCGGTCGATCCCGAACAGCCGCAGCAGGCCGTTCCCGATCCCGTTGAGCCCGAGCACCACGGGGTAGGTGGCCAGCTGGATCGCGCGCATGAGGGGCGCCACGCCGAGCGCCGTCTTGCGCGCGCGCTGCAGGGCGAGCGACTTGGGGACCATCTCGCCGACCACGATGTGGAAGTAGGTCAGGATCGCGATCGCGAGCACGCTCGCCAGGCTGTGCGCGGCCACCCAGCGGGTGAGCGGGCCCAGCTCGGCCCCCTCGAGGCGGTGGGTGAGCCACTCGGCCAGGGCGTGCTCGCCGTACATGCCGAGCCCCAGGCTGGCGGCGGTGATCCCGAGCTGGGCGGTGGCGATGAACCGGTCCTGCTGGCGCGGGTCGGACAGGATGCCGCGCACCAGGCGCGCCGCCCGGCCGCCCGCCTGGGCCTCGCGCTCGATCTCGGCGCGCGAGACGCCCACGATCGCGAACTCCGCGGCCACGAACAGCCCGTTGAGCAGGATCAGCGCGGCGACGATCGCGACGGGGATCAGGCTATCCACGCGCTTCCCCCTCCGCAGCGCGCGCCGCGCCCACCTCGCCGCCCTCGGCGCCCGCGCCGGGCGCCGGCTCGGCCACGAGGGAGGTGATCGCCGCCCCCTCGACCGCCTCGACCACCAGCTCGAGCTC
Organism: uncultured Planctomycetota bacterium; assembly: GCA_964569055.1. Lineage (GTDB taxonomy): Bacteria > Planctomycetota > J058 > J058 > J058 > JAWLGW01. Next base: position 8,134 of record CAZMSZ010000110.1, read on the forward strand.
GCCCACGGCGAGGCGCTCGCCCGGCGTCGGGACGCGACCGAGCCGCTCCATCACGAAGCCGGCCAGCGTGTGCGAGCGCGCCTCCTCGAGCCGCACGCCGGCCAGCTCCTCGAGCTCGTCCAGGCGCAGCCCCCCGGGCAGGCGGAGGCGGCCGTCGGGCAGCCGCTCGGGGCCGGGCTCCTCGCTCCGGTACTCGTCGACCACCCCGCCGAAGATCTCCGCCAGGATGTCCCCCACGGTGACCAGGCCGGCGGTCCCGCCGAACTCGTCCACCACCAAGGCCACGTGCTGGCGCTGCTCGCGCAGCGCCTCGAGCACCTGCTCGGCGGTCAGGGTCTGCGGGACCGCCAGGACCCGGCGCACCAGCCCGCGCAGGTCGGCCGGGCCGCCGCCGAGCGAGCGGCGCGCGATGTCGCGCACGTGCACGAAGCCGAGCACCGCGTCCAGCGTCCGCTCGTACACGATCAGGCGGGTGTAGGGGCTCGCCGCCGCCAGGCGGGCCGCCTCCTCGAACGGGGTCGAGACCTCGACCCCGTCGATCCGCACCCGCGGGATCATGAGCTCGTCCACCCGGCGCTTCCCGAGCTGCAGCGCGTGCTGGAGCCGCTGGTGCTCGTCGGGGGCGAGCAGCCCGCCCTTGCGGCTCTCGGTGAACAGGTACGCGATCTCGTCGGGCGAGTGGAGGTGGTGATGCCCCGCCTGCGAGAAGCCGATCGCCCGCAGGAGCAGCGCGCCGCTCCCGTTGAGCGCCGCGATGAACCACGACATGGCCCGCAGGGAGAGCTCCATGGGGAGCACGGACACGCGCGCGGCGCCGGTGGGGTACTGCAGCGCGAGCGACTTGGGGACGAGCTCGCCCAGGACCATTTGGCCGACCGTCAGCGCTACCAGCACGACCGTGGCGGCCGCGGAGGCCGCGGCGAGCGGCTGGAGCCCGGCGAGCTCCTCGAGGAGCGGCTTGAGGGCCGGCGCGAGCGTCGCCTGGCCGTAGGCGCCCAGGAGGAGGCTGGAGATCGTGATCCCGATCTGGCAGGCCGCCACGTAGCGATCGAGGCGGGCGGGGTCGCGGAGCGTGGGGAGCAGGCGCGCGGCCAGCCAGTCCCCCTCATCGGCGAGCTGCTCGACGCGCTCGCGCCGGACGCTGACGGCCGCGAACTCCGCGGCGACGTAGACCGCGTTGATCGCGATCAGCAGGAGCAACACGAACGCTACGGTCAGCACTTCGCTCCGGGCCAGGGTCCCAGTGTAGGGCGCCGCGTCCATCGTGCCACCGCCCCGCGGGGAGGGGTCGAGCGAGGCCGCCGCCCGGGCGCGGCGTCGGCCTTCCCGCGCGGAGGCCGGTTTGGTCTGATCGGCGCCCCATGGGGAACAAGGACAAGGTCGCGTTCGGCGTCGAGCGCTCCGACCGGCGCTATCGCCTCCGGCTGGCGCGCTATCAGGCGCTCGCGGAGCAGCTGCGCGACCACATCGCGCTCGCGGCGCCCGACCCGGAGCGCAAGCTGTCCTACCTCGAGGTCGGGGTCGGCACCGCCCGCACGCTGCGCTACTACGAGGCGCTCGGGATCGATCGCCGCCTGGAGCTGCACGCCGTCGACATCAGCCCCGGGCGGCTCGGCCGCGTCTACCGCCACGAGGACTGGCAGCTCCACCAGGGCGACGCCCAGGAGCGGTTCCCGTTCGACGACGCCAGCTTCGACATCGTCGTGTCGGAGCAGCTGCTCGAGCACCTCCAGCGGCCGGAGCGGGCGATCGCGGAGGTCGGCCGCGTGCTGCGCCCGGGCGGGCTGGCCGTGATCGGCGTGCCGACCTTCCCGCCCGGGATCAGCCACCTGCGCCCCATCGCGGTCAAGCTGCGCGAGTCGCTGTTCAACAAGGTCGAGGGGCACATCCAGACGTTCACCGCCCGCTCGATCGCCCGGCGGATCGAGGGCTCCGGGTGGTTCGAGGACGTCCGGGTGCGCGGCTACCGGCTCCTCTCGGGCGGCCTGCTCGCGCCGCTCGAGGACTACCACTGGTGGTACCGGTTCAACCGCCGGCTCGGCGCGGCGCTCCCCGGCCTGTGCATCGAGGTCCAGGTGAGCGCCCGCCGCCGCGCCACCCCGGCCTTGCCGGGGCCTGGCGCGTAAGTTTAGAGGCCCCGCTCAGAAGGTCGCGCCGACCGCGAGCGAGAAGTTCCAGCCCGTCACGTCGTCGCCGGCGCCGGTCGTGGTGGCGTCGTCGAGCCCGTTGTCGAGGATCAGCCCCTCGACCCCGGCCATCACGAACACCGGGTCGAGCGACACGGTCAACGTCGAGCCGAAGCTGCCGATCGAGCGGGCGGGGCCCTCGAGCTCCTCGGCGTCGTAGTAGATCCCCAGCTCGACCACCTCGATCGGATGGACCGCCACGCCGAACCGGTAGCGGAAGGTCTGGATCCCGGTCTCGATCAGGCGGAAGGCGAGGTTCATGTAGCCCGACACCACGCCGGCGTGCACCCCCACCGTGGTGCCGAGCTCCCACTCGGCGAAGTCGCCCTCCTCGACCGGGAACCGGTCAGGCCTGAACACGTTGTGCTCGCCCCAGGGGAGCTGCAGCCGCATGTAGGCGCCCAGCGACAAGAACTCGGCCACGGGCGTGTCGAGCATCTCGAGCGGCGCGCGCACCTTCACCGACAGCTCGGGGTTGCCGAGGCCCAGCTCCTGCTGGGTCTCGAACACGTTGCTCGACTGCTCGGAGTCGACGATCGGCATCGAGAGGCTGACCTCGACGAGGTCGAGCACGCCGACGGCCGCTTGCAGCGTGTAGAGCTGCGCCCGCGCCTCGAGCCGCGCGGTGCCGGTGCCGAACTTCTCGTTGACCTCGATGCTCTGGTTCTGGAACAGGAAGCTGGCGCGGGCCGAGAGCTTGACCTCCTCGAGCAGGCCGCGGCCGGCGAGGATCTCCGTCGTAATGATGTCGCCGAAGCCGGTCAGCCCCCCGTAGCTCTGCCGCACCACCTGCAGCTTGGGCGGATCCCCCTCGCCGCCCTCTTCCTGCGCCCAGGCGGCCGGCGCCGTCAGGGCGCCCAAGCCCACGCACAATACGACCGCACAGATCCTCGGCTTCATGCCTCACTCCTCCCCGGTGTCGTGACGTCGAGGCCACGAAGGTATCGAGAGGGTGAGACGGGCCCGTCCCATGGGTGGATTCACACGGCGGAGCAAAGGCGACCGAGCGTCGCCCGATTTCGCTCCTATCCGATCACACGATCGCTGGCGGGCGGCGCGACCTCGCGACCGCCGAGCGTGTGGGGCGGGGTGAGGAGGGACCAGCGGCCGCGGCCTGCCGCGTGCGCCTCGCGTCCGCGGCCGAGCAGGCTGGGCCGGGGGTGGACCAGGACCGACAGGGCCCGCGCGGCCTCCAGCAGGGGGAGGTCGCCGTAGCTGTCGCCCCAGGCCACGGCGAGCGGCGCACCGCCGAGCGGCCCGCGCAGCGCCTCGAGCTTGCCCGCCTCCCAGGTGATCGGCGAACGGAGCCGATCGCCGAGGCGATCTCCCTCGCTGTGGAGGCCCGTCCCGTACACCGCCGGGAGCGGGTCGACCTCGAGGGCGCGCAGGAGCGCCGCCACGAGGTGAGCGGGCGAGCCGGAGACCACGGCCAGCCGCAGGCCGCGCGCCGCGAGCCCCCGCAGCAGGTCGGGGGTGGTGGCGTAGACCTCCCCCACCAGCTCGCGGGCCAGCTCGTCGGCGAAGGCGCGCGCCTCGCCTGGGGTCCAGCCGGCGTAGCACGCGGTCATGGCCTCGATCAGCGGCGGATCGCCCGCCTCGCCCGCCAGGTAGGCGGCGTACAGCGCCTCGGCGTCGGCGTAGCCGTCGCCGCTCGTCGGCACGCCCGCCCCGACCGCGGCGCGGCTGATGGCCGCCGCGCCCGCCGGGCGCAGCCGGCGCTCGCGCAGCACGCGTCGCCAGGCCACGTCGGCCACGTCGGCCGCCCACAGCGTGCCGTCGGCGTCGGTCGCGGCCCAGCTCCCGGCCGCGAGCCCGAGCGCGTCGAGCTCGGCGAAGAACGAGTCGGTCGTGGCGTGGGTCTGCATGGGCACCATGGTAAGCGCAGCCGTCGGGGCCGCCGTCCGCCGCGTCTCGACCAGCTCGCGGCGGTTCTCCATACTCGGGGCGGCGCCGGCGCGGCGCCCAGGGAGGAGGCTCGCGTGTCCGGCTACCGTGTGCTCGAGGGGGCCGCGCGGCCCGATCCGGTCCGCGAGCTCGCGATCGACGTGCTGGTCGGGCTCTCGGAGCGGCCCAAGCGGCTCCCCTCGCGCTGGTTCTACGACGCCGAGGGGAGCCGGCTGTTCGAGCGGATCAGCGAGCTGCCCGAGTACTACCTCACCCGCGCCGAGCAGGCGATCCTCGCGGCGCACGCGGCCGAGGTCGTGCGCGAGCTCGGCGACGCGCCGTGCAACCTGATCGACCTCGGCGCGGGGGACGGGCGCAAGACGGCGCTGTTGCTCGAGCCGCTGCACCGGCGCGGCGCCGACGTGACGTTCGTCCCGATCGACGTGTCCGAGAGCGCCATGCAGGGCCTGGTCGCGACCGTGCGCGCGCGCTTCGAGGGCCTGAAGGTGGCGGGGCTGGTCTCCGACTACGCGACCGGCCTCGACTGGCTCGCGCGCCAGGATGGGCGGCGGCGCAACCTCGTGCTGTTCCTCGGCAGCAACATCGGCAACTTCGACGAGCGCCGCGCGCGCCAGTTCCTGCGCGAGCTGTGGCACGCCCTCGAGCCGGGGGACCTCGTGCTGCTCGGCTTCGACCTCAAGAAGGACGTGAACACCCTGCTGGCGGCCTACAACGACCGCGCCGGCGTGACCCGCGCGTTCAACCTCAACCTGCTGCGCCGGATCAACCGCGAGCTGGGCGGCGAGTTCGACCTCGACCGCTTCAGCCACTTCGCCACCTACAACGTGTTCAGCGGCGCCATGGAGAGCTACCTGCTCTCGCTCGAGCGCCAGACCGTGCGGATCGAGGCGCTCCAGCGCGACTTCGCCTTCGCCCCGTTCGAGCCGGTGCTGACCGAGTACTCGTTCAAGTACCTCGACGAGGACGTGGTCCGTCTCGCCAGCGAGACCGGCTACTCGATCGTGCGGCGGTTCTGGGGCGAGGAGCGGCAGTTCTGCGACGCGCTGTGGCGGGTGGAGAAGCCGGGTTGAGTTTAGGCCTCCCCCAGCTTCGCCCGCATGGCGTCGAGCTGCTTGGCCACGGTCGCGGCGTTGACCGGGCGGTCCTCGGGGTCCTTGGCGAGCAGGCGCTGCACCAGGCTCGAGACCTCCTTGGGGCAGTCGGGGCGGAGCTTGACGAGCGGCTTGGGCGCGTCCTCGAACAGCCGCTCGAAGAAGTCGGGGCGCTTGCTGTCGAAGGGGGGCCGGCCTGCGATCAGGTGGTAGAGCGTCGCCCCCAGGGCGTACAGGTCCGCGGCGGGGTCGACCCGCTTGGCGTCGGCGGCCTGCTCGGGGGCGAGGTAGTCGAGCGTGCCGATCCCCTGGCCGGTCGCGGTCAGGTGCTGTCCGAGCTCCTTGGCGATCCCGAAGTCGACCACCTTCACCGCGCCCTCGGCGGTGACCAGGATGTTCGAGGGCTTGATGTCGCGGTGCACGATCTTGGCGGCGTGCGCGACCGCCAGCGCCCGCGCCACCTCCGCGCCGATCCACACCGCCTGCGCCAGCGGGAGGGGGCCGCCCGCGAGGAGGTGCTCCACCGCGCGGCCGGGGACGAGCTCCATCACCAGGTAGAGGCTCTCGCCCTCCTCGCGCAGCTCGTAGACCTGCGCCACCTGCGGGCAGTCGAGCCGCACCCGCGCCTCGCGCAAGAAGCGCTCGCGCGCGGTCGGGCTGATCCCCTGGGTGTGGAGCGCCTTGATCGCGACGCGCCGGCCCGAGGCGCGGTGGCGGGCCGCGTACACCGCCCCGTACGCGCCGCGCCCCAGCTCGCCCTCGCGCTCGTACTCGTCCCGCAGGCGCGGCGCGCTCGCGGGCGGGACCGTCGCGCTCGGCGCGCCCGCGACCTGCAACGCGACCGCGTGCGTCCCGACCCGCAGGGTCGCGCCCGGCGGGAGCAGGCGCGGTGTGTTGGGGGCCAGCCGCTCGGCTCCCAGCCAGGTCCCGTTCCCGCTGCCGAGGTCGGTCGCCTCCACGCCGCGCGGGGTCAGCGTCAGCGCGACGTGCAGCCGGGAGGCCTCCTCGTCGGCGAGCTGGATCGTGGCCTGGACGCTGCGGCCGAGCACGAGGCGCTGCCCCGGCGCGAGCGGGACGGTGCGCGGACCGGGCAGCGAGGGCCCGCTCAGCACGAGCGCGACCGGCGGCGGCGAGCTCACTGACCGCCTCCGCCTCGCGGGACCAGCAGGTCCACCTGCGAGAACTGGGCGACCGGGTCGGCGTAGACGCCGCCCCAGCCCTTGCGCGCGAACAGGCAGGCGTCGACCTCGATGTCGAACGGGAAGTAGAACGGCTCGGGGAACAGGTCGACGAGCTGGCCGAGGTTGGGCCCGTAGCGCGCGATCACGAAGTCACCCATGCGCTGCAGCACCAGCACGAGCGACCCGCTGCGCAGGTCCACCGCGCGGTGATCGTGCCGCGCGCCGGCCTCGTACTCGTTCTGGCTCGAGGCCCCGACCCGCAGCAGCTCGCGGATCTCCTCGAAGTCCACGAACAGCCAGAACACGTTCCCCGCGGGCTCCGAGGTGCGGATCGCGAGCCCCGCCTCGCGCCGGGGGTCCTGGGGGAGGAACGCCACGCGTGCGCGCAGCTCGAAGTCGCCGCGCAGCCGTACGATCCGAATCGCAGGGGCCTTGGTCTCGCGTCCGCCCCACAGCTCTCGGGCCGTCAGGGACGCTCCTTCGCGCCGGAGCGCCTCCAGCGTCGCCGGCGCGCGCGGCGGCGGCTCGCCGAGCGTCTCGATCCGCGCGCTGCCGGGCGCCGGGGTGAGCGCCGCCTCCCACTCGCGCCGCTCGGCGGCCGACGGCGCGGGGGGCCGACCGCCCGCGTCGGGATCCCAGCGCCCGGTGAGCACCAGCCGGCGGAGCGCGATCGCGCCGCGCAGCGCGAACGTCCCGCTCGATCGCCGCGAGCGCGCCACCGTCGGGCCGTGCCCGGTCAGCGCGCGCTCCAGCCACTGCGAGATCCCGACCCGCGAGAGCGAGTACTCGACCGCCTCCGTCACCACCTGGCCGGCCCCATGATTCCAGTGCGCGAGCTCCGCCTCGTCGTCGCAGGAGATCGTGCTGAAGCCCCAGCGCTGGACGACCCGGAGCATGCGGCCGTTGAGCCCGCGCGGCGTCCAGCCATGGTCGGTCCACGCGACGACGTCGTGGTCGGCGCGGGCGGTGGTGTCGACCTCGACTCCAGCCCAGGCCGCGAACGCGAAGCGGCTCAGGAGCCCGACCCCGCCGACCCCCTGGAGGTCCAGGGCGGAGTCCTCGACCAGCCCCACCGTCGACACCCAGAACGCGCCGCGACCGCCGCGGCGCGTCCAGCCGGGGCGGAAGGCGGCCACCGCTGCGATGCGGTCGCCGGCCGCGGCCAGGGCGGGCAGCCCGTAGCGCGCGGTGAACTCCAGGCGGGCGCGGGCGCGGGCCAGGGCGACGGGGTCGCCGCTCCAGCCGGCGAGCGGGTCTCCGGTGGGCGGCGGCATCTCCACCAGCGAGCGGAGCTGGCGGGAGAGGGTCAGCGCCTCCAGGCGAACGGCGGGGTCCACCTCGGGCCCCAGGCATGGTTCGAGCCGCTCGACCGCCGCAGCGAGCTCGCCGCCCGAGCGGACCGCGGCCCGCGCCCAGGCCAACCGCAGCGCGGGGGTCGGCGCGCGGGCGAGCGCGGCGTCGAGCGCCGCCTCGTAGCTCCCGCTCACGTGGAACCGCCGCGCGAGCCCGGGCAGCTCGCGGAGGCGCTCCGCCAGCCGCAGCGCGCCTTGGGTGGGCGGCGGCCCAGCCGGGTCCTCGAGGAGCGCGATCGCGCCGAGCGCCGCCTGGGCGGCCGCGCGCGGGGGACCGTCCTCGCCCGCCACGTAGGGCTGGAGCAGCTCGCGCGCGACGTGCACGCTCACGCCGCCCTCCCGCGTCGCCGCCACCGCGACGGCGAGGGGCAGCGCGGCGCGCAGGAGCGGCCCCTTGGCCTGGCGCAGCGCGCCGAGCGCGGGCGCGTCGCCGTCGGTGAGCTGGTGCGCGCGCTCGAGGAGGGTCGCCGCCTGGGCCGCGCCGCCGAGCGCCTCCTCGGTCGCCGCCGGCTGGACCCACGCGGCGACGTCCGCGCCGGCGGCCGGCTGCACGGCGTGCGGGTCCTCGAGCCGACCCAGCCCGAGCAGGCTGGCGCGCGCGGCCTCCCGCAGGAGCGGGCTCACGTCGGCCTCGGCCGCGACCGCGTGGAGCGCCGCGGTCATGCCCGGTCGCGGGTAGTAGGGCGCGCCGAGGGCCGCGCGCAGCCGCTCGCGCAGCGGCCGCGCGCGGTCGCGCAGGCACTCGACCAGCGCGTCGTAGTCGCTGCGGAGCGCCGTCTGCAGCGGCACCTCGCCCGACACGCTGAGGTAGTGGTGCGCGTCCTCCCACAGCCGCGCCAGCGTGGCCACGTCGTGCTCGGCGAGCAGCGCCGCGACCGTGTCGGCGAACGGGGCTGGAGCCTCGGGGGCCTCGCGCAGCGCGGTCCAGCGCTCGACGGCCGCCGCCGCTCCCCAGCCGCGCGCGGCGTAGACGCGCGCCCGCGCGCGCGCCAGGCGGGCGGCGAGGTCGTGCTCGCGGGCGCCGCCGCGCGCCGCCGCCTCGAACGCCGTGACGGCCTGCTCGAGCTCGCCTGCGCGCTCGTGCAGGCAGCCCGCCACGTAGAGCGCCTCGGGGTCGAGCGGGCCGAGCGCCCGGACCCGCGCCAAGCGCTCGCGCGCGACCTCGTGCTCCCCGCGCGCCAGCGCCAGGCGCGCGCTGGCGCGCCAGGCGCGCGCCAGCGCCGGGTCGAGGGCGAGCGCCTCCTGCAGCGCGGCGCGCGCCTCGCCCGCCGCGGCCGCGTCCTGCCAGCGGGCCTCATGAGCGCGGCCCAGCGCGACCAGGCCGCGCTCCTCGGCCTCGCGCGCCCGCTGGAGCCGCGAGGCCCGCAGGCCCTGCAGCGCCAGCCCTCCAGCCAGCCCGAGCAGCAGCACCAGCCCCAGCCCGACGGCGGTCACCACGGTGTGGCGGCGGGCGGCCTTCCACAGCCGCTCCAGCGCGCCGGCGGGGCGGGCCGTGATCGGGTGGCCCTCCACGAAGCGCACCAGGTCGTCGGCCAGCTCGCCCGCGCCGGCGTAGCGCCGCTCGGGCGCCTTCTCCAGGCACTTGAGGCAGATCGTCTCGAGGTCGGGCGGGATCCCGGCGCGCAGCTTGGAGGGCGGGGCTGGGTCCTCGGTGGCGATCGCCAGCATGATCCCGATCGCCTCCTCGGACTCGAACGGGAGCCGCCCGCTCAGCGCCTCGTACATGATCACGCCGAGCGCGTAGAAGTCGGCGCGGTGCTCGACCTCGTCGAGCGCGCCGCGCGCCTGCTCGGGCGCCATGTAGGCCGGCGTGCCCAGCCGCGCGCCGGTGCGGGTGAGCGCCTCCTCGGAGCCCACCTCCTTGGCGAGCCCGAAGTCGGTCACCAGCGGCTCGCCGCTGGCGGCGTCGATCAGGACGTTCGCCGGCTTGAGGTCGCGGTGGAGGATCGCCTCGGTGTGGGCGTAGTAGACGGCGCGCGCGATCTTCTCCAGCAGCGCGGCGGCCGCGCGGGGCTCGAGCGGGCCGTCGCGCTCGATCCGGCGCTGGAGCGACTCGCCGTCGATCAGGTCCATCACGAGGTAGTGGATGCCCTGGTCGGCGCCGACGTCGTGGATCGGGACGATGTTGGGGTGGCGCAGGCGGGCCGTGGCGCGCGCCTCGACCTCGAACCGACGCAGGCGCGAGGGCTCGCTCGAGAGGAGCACCTTGAGCGCCACCCGGCGCTGCAGCCGCACGTGCTGCGCGATCAGCACCGCGCCCTGCCCTCCGCGGGCGAGCTCGCGCTCGATCGCGTACGGCCCGAGCTGCGGCGGGACCCGTCGCCCGCCGCTCAGCGGGCTGCCGCCGGGCGTGCGCGCCGCGGCGGTCGCGGTGGGCGGGGGCCCGCCGCCGTCGCGGATCACGGTGCCGCGATCGGCGAGCGCGGTCACGCGCCGCAGGTAGTCGCGCACGGCCGCCGGGTCCTGCTCGGAGGGCTGCTCGCGCAGGACCGTCGCGCGCTGCGCGAGGTCGGGCGGGACGGCGGTCGGGGCGAGCGCCGGCTCGGCCAAGGAGCCGCTCGACTCGGCGTAGACCGCGCGCAGCTCGGCGAGCCGAGCGGGCGGGACCCGCGCGGCCACGAGCGAGAGCAGCGTGGCGGGGCGGCCGCTGGCGGCGAGCTGCTCGCGCAGCAGGAGGGCCTCCCGCAAGCCTTCGCGGGTGAGCAGGCCGCGGGCGAGGGCGGCCTGGACGACGGCCTGCTCCGGATCGGGTCCTGCAGCCATGGAGGCCATGGTAGCGGCTCGGATCGGCCGTGGCCGCGGGAGCGCGGTCAACCGGCCCGATACGCCTCCACCGTCCGGCGCAGCCCCTCCTCGAGGGGGACCTCCGGCGTCCAGCCGAGGCCCTCGCGCGCCGCCTCGATCGAGGCGAGGGAGTCGCGCACGTCGCCCGCGCGCGGCGGGCCGTGGCGGGGGCGCACGTCCTCGCGGCCGACCCAGCGGGCGAGCTGCTCGAACAGGGCGTTGATCGAGACGCGCTGGCCGCCCGCCACGTTGAACACGCGGCCGCTGGCGGCGGGGGCGCTCGCGGCGGCGAGGTTGGCGCGGACCACGTCCTCCACGAACGTGAAGTCGCGCGTCTGTTCGCCGTCGCCGTGGATGAGCGGCGGCTCGCCGCGCAGGAGCGCCGCGGTGAACGCGGGCACCACCGCGGCGTAGCCGCTGTGCGGGTCCTGGCGCGGGCCGTAGACGTTGAAGTAGCGCAGCGCCACCACCTCGAGCCCGAGCGAGCGGGCGAAGGCCATGCCGAGCTGCTCACCCGCCAGCTTCTGCGCCGCGTAGGGCGAGACCGGCGCGGGGGGCTGCTGCTCGTGCTTGGGGAGGGTGGGCTGATCGCCGTAGACCGAGGACGAGGAGGCGAACACCAGCCGGCGCGCGCCCGCCGCGCGAGCGGTCAGGAGCAGGTCGTGCGTGCCGACCACGTTGACGGAGAACGTCCGCTCCGGCTCGGCCACCGAGCGCGGCACCGAGGGGACCGCCCCCTGGTGGAACACCACCTCGACCCCTGCGCACGCCCGCGCGCGCGCGGCCGGGTCGCGCAGGTCGGCCTCGATCAGCTCCACGTCCGCGAGGACGTCCGCGAGGTTGGCGCGGTGCCCGCTGCTGAGGTCGTCGAGCACCCGGACGGCGTGCCCGCGCGCGAGCAGCGCCCGGACGAGGTGCGAGCCGATGAATCCGCAGCCGCCAGTGACCAGCGCGCGTCCGCTCATGGGGGCGAATGGTAACCGGGGGGGCTGTCGCGTACGGCTACCGCCGAGCACGAGGCTGAGAGCGCCAAGGAAGAGCTGTCGCTGACGAGGGCAGCTCCCCGCGTGAAAA
>CAZMSZ010000111.1:0-19658 GCA_964569055.1 uncultured Planctomycetota bacterium
AGGCGCCCCTCTAAACCTCCTCGGAGCCCCCTGGCGCCTCCACACAAGGCGCCCCATCTGAATTTCGCTTCAAGCGAAATTCAGTGCTGCTCGTTGCTCTCGACGATGAAGTTCAGGATCAGGTTCTGGAGCACGAACGTGTCGTTCTGGCTGCCCTGCTGCTTGCCGAAGTGGCTCATGACGTGGAGCACGCGGCCGCCGGGGAGGTCCTCGCTCCAGGCGCCCTTGCCGCGGGACTTGCCCTCGAGGGTGCCGCCGGTCGTGGGGCGGTCGCGTTCGCTGGTGCGGGGCTTCCCCCTGCCGACGCGGAACGAGACGGCGACCGCGCCGTCGTTGCCGGTGACCGCGGCGAGGTCGTCGCTGCGCATGAGGACGGTGACGGCGCCCGCGTCCTGGACCTCGATCGAGGGGCTCTCGTCGTCGATCACCCACTGGTGCTTGGGGGGCTTGGCCGGGTTGGTGGGGAGGTCGCGCACGCGCGTCCCGCCCTCGCCGTCGCCGTCGTCGTCGCTCGGCTCGCGGGCCGGCGGGCGCGGGCGGGTGAACACCCCGCGCAGGATCGGCTGGGAGGTCGTGCCGCGTCCGGGCACGATCTGGACCGTCATGGACTTGACCAGGGTGGGCTCCTCCTCCTTCCCGTTGGGGCCCTTGGTCGCGATCTTCTGGGTGGTCACCAGCTCGGGCCAGGCGACCTCGATCACCTCGATCAGGCCCCAGTCCTCGGTGAACAGGTAGCCGCCCGCCTCGACCCAGCGCTCGAGCCGCTCGACCGTCGCCTGCTCGAGCCGGTAGCTCACGTTCTCGTGCCTGCTGCAGCCCGGGGGGCAGCCGTAGAGCCGATTCTTCTTCGGCCCCTTGTTGGTGGCCTTCGCCAGCAGCTCCCGGCACGTCTTGCAGATGCACTGGGTCTGGATGTAGTTGCAGTTGATCAGGATCGTCCAGGCGTGCTCGAGGTAGCGCTCCGGCTCCGCCTCGAACTCGGCCTTGAGCACGACCGTGTGCGCGATCCCCATCCCGCTCAGGACCTGCTCCATGTGGTCGAGGTCGTAGTCGCGGCCCGGCTCCTTGGGGTGGTCGTCGGGGAGCTTGGAGCTGAGCACGATGATCCGCCGCGGGTCCTTCGTGGCCGACTCGAGGCGCTCCGCGCGGTCCTTGTTCATGGTGCTCGACGCGAACTGACCCGCCCTGGGCTGCGCCTCGGGCTCGGGCACGCCGTCCTTGCGGTTCGCCTTCCACCAGCCGATCCAGTTGAGCGCGTCGCCCATCTCCTGCTTGGTGATCGTGCGCAGCGAGGCCAGCAGCCGCCGGCGCAGCTCGGGGTCGCCGTCGTCGCCCTCGCGCTCGAGCGCCGCCACCAGCAGGTCGACGCTCTCGACCGTGCGGACCATGGCGAGCTGGTCGGCCACCATGAGCTGCATGTCGTAGGAGCCGTCCTCGAGGACCGGGCCGAGCGCGGCCGTCACGAAGGGCGAGCCGTTGTTCTCGAGGCCGAACAGGAGGTCGCGCCCGTAGGGCGCGCGCTTGCCCTTCTTGACCAGGAACTCGCCCAGGGCCGCCAGGGCCGGCCGGTCCTGGAAGCCCGAGGCGCCGCTGACGAGCTGCCAGTAGATCTCCTCGCCGCCGCCCCTGGCCGTGGCGCCGAGGACCTTGACCACCGCCTCGACGGCGTCCTCGCCGCCGATCTCGATCAGGCCCTCGAGCGCCTTCTGGACGCGCTCGGCGCTCTGCCCGGCCACGCCCTTCTTCAGCTCGCCGCCGAGGCTGCGCACGTCGGGCGCGGCCAGCGCCACGCTGGCCAGGATCGCCGGGGCGGCCAACAGCAGGCCGACGGTTCTCGAGCTCCTCATGCTGCACTCCTCCGCTGCGCACCGGGCGCGATCCGCACATCTGCAAGCCGGGCGCGGCCCCCGTCAAGCCCACCCCTGTCACGCTCGTGTCAGGTCCGCCTCCCGAGGTAGCCGGCGCGGGGCGGCGGACGTGCTCCGGAAGCGCGACGGGCGCGCGCCGGGAACCGGCTCGCGCCCGTAAGCCATAACAAGCGAAGGCGTTACTCGCCGACGTCGCCGAGGTCCTCGCCCCCGAGGTCCTCGCCGCCCGCCCCGCCGGCGGCGCGCTCGTGCTTCCACTTGCGCTGCGCGTACGGCACCGCCTGGGGGCCGTCGGGCGTCTTGTTCCAGGCAGTGTAGTCGTTGGGCAGCGAGCCCTCGTAGACCGCGAACCCGGTCCCGCCGCAGTCGGGGCAGCGGCCCGGGGCCTCCTCGTTGCCCTCGCACACGTAGCACGTGGCCGGGGTCGCGCCGTAGATCTTCTGGCTGCCCTGGCCCGAGCCCGAGCAGTTGGGGCACAGACCCAGCCCGCCGCAGTGCCAGCAGACCCCGTCGAACCGGTCGATGTTGCGGACCATCCCGCCCAGCTTGCAGGCGTTGTTGCTGCACACGTTCATGGTCGGGTCGACGGGCTGCTTGCAGCCGGGGCAGTAGGCCTCCTCGGGCACGTCCACCGCGAGCGCCTCGTCGGCCGCCACCACGGTGAAGTAGCGGTTGCACTTGGGGCAGGCGCTGTCGCCCAGGCGCGCCTGCTGCGACCCGCGGTTCAGGACCGCGACCGGGTCGACCAGCTCCTTGCAGTGCGGGCACTCGAACTTGGGGAGCGCCATGACCGGCAGCGGCTCCTCGCCGTCGACGCTGAAGTCGGGCGCGGGGCCGCTGGTCCGGTACATCTGCTTGCAGTTGGGGCAGGTGCCCGTCCCCGCCGGGACCACCGTGTTGCACGGCACGAACGGGCCGAACTGCTGCTCGACCTCGCCGCTGGCGACGGTCTTGGCGTCGAAGGGCTGCTCGCCGATCGAGACCTGGTTGGGGCAGACGAACTGCTGCTCGGCCACCACGAGCGGGTGCAGGGCGATCCCCGCCGCGGAGCGGGCCTGGATCCGGGTGTCGACCGCCTCGAGCCCGCAGCCGGCGAGCAGCACGAGCGGGGCGAGGAGGGTGAGAGAGGCGTGGAGGCGCATGCGGGTGGCACTCCTGGAGGCCTGCCCCCGCGCGTTGGGGCAGCCGCCGCGATTCTAGAGCCCCGAGGGACGATGTCAAACCGCGCCCGGGCCCCCTACAATCGCCGCCGTGGAGCGCGAGCCCGACGAGGTCCTGGTCGAGCGCGCCCTGGCCGGCGACGGCGAGGCGTTCGGCGCGCTCGCCGAGCGCTACTACCGGATGATCTCGGTCCTGGCGCTGCAGAAGACCGGCCACCGCCCCGACGCGGAGGACATCGTGCAGGAGGCGCTGGTCCGCGCGTTCCGCGCGCTGCCCAGCCTGCGCGAGCCGGCCCGCTTCGCCGCCTGGCTCTACAACATCACGCTCAAGCTGTGCATCGACTGGAGCCGCCGCCGCGACCGGCGCGACGGCACGTTCCAGCTCGGCGAGGAGGCGCTCGTCCGCGCCGAGTCGGGGCGGTATCGGCGCCACGAGGACGTCGTCGGCCAGGCGCTCGAGGACGCCGACGAGCACCACAAGGCGCTGCGCGCCATGGGCCGGCTCCCCGAGAAGTACCGCCTGATCATGACGCTGCGCTACGTGCGCAAGATGTCCTACAAGGAGATCGCGGCGCACCTCGGCGAGCCGCCGGGCACGATCGCCAACCGGCTGCACCGCGCCATGCGCATGGTCCAAGAGCGCCTGGCCCCCGAGGAGCAGGGCGTGCCGCAGCGCGGGGCCGGGGAGGAGCGCCGGTGAGCGCCACCGAGTCCCGCGCGACCTGCCCGCTCCTGCCGCTGACCGAGCTCGAGCTCGAGTCGGGGGAGGACGCGCTCGCGCCCGCCGACCAGGCCCGGCTCGAGGCGCACCTCGCCGCGGGCTGTCCGGTGTGCGAAGGCCGGTTCGAGGACGCGCTCGAGGGCCTGGGGGGCGGGGCGCTCGAGGAGGTCGAGGGCGCGCTCGACGCCGCCGGCGAGGCCATGGACCAGGGCCGCGAGCGCGTGCTGGCGCGCGTGCGCGCGCAGGTGGTCGACGAGGAGCGCGCCACGCAGCGCCGCGTCCGCCGGCGGCTGCAGCGGATCGTGTTCTACGTGACGCTGCTGCTGCTGGTGGCGCTCCTCGTCATGACCTTCGTCGGGCTGCGCTTCGCGCTGCGCCTCGAGCAGCTCTCCGCGCAGCGCGCCGCGACCGACGCCGAGCTCGAGGTGCTCCAGCACGCCCTGGTGCGCTACGTCCAGGACGGCCACGCCGTCCCGGCGCGCGGCCCCGCGCTCCTCGAGGCGCTCGCCTCGCCCCGCCAGGACGGGGCGGCGCCCTACTTCCGGTTCGACCCCGCCCGCCTGCGCCGCGAGCGCGGCGAGTACCTGGACCAGTTCGGCCGACCCTACCGGTATCGCGCCGAGCGCGGCCGGGCGCTGATCTACTCGCTGGGCGCCGACGGGGTCCTGGCCGAGCCCGGCCCCGGCGACGACCTGGTCCGCTCGATCCAGTTCGTGCACTGACGCGGAGCCCGGGGCATGGTGAACGAGGCGAGCGAGTGGCGCAGCGAGGAGGACTACTACTTCGCGCGCCTCGCCGTCGCGCTCGGGCTGCTCGACCACGCGGCGATGCAGCGCGCGCTCGCCCTGCAGCAGCAGGCGCTCGCGGCCGGGCAGGCGCCCTCGCTCGGGCAGCTCGTGGCGCACGAGGGCTGGCTGGCGCCGGCCGACGTGCTGCGGCTCAAGCACGAGCTGATGCGCTGCTACCACCCCTGCCCGAGCTGCGGGGCGGGGCGCTACGCGGCGCCGGGCCCGCGGCCGCGCAGCGAGCCCTGCCTGCGCTGCGAGGCGCCGGTCCCGGTCCCGGCCGCGGGGTCGAGCGTCTCGGGCAGCCTCGCCGAGCAGCGGCAGGAGGCGCTCGCGAGCGGGCGCTGGCGGCGCGAGGACCCGCTCGGCGCCTCGGCCGTGGGTCAGGCGGCGCCCCGCCTGTTCGCCGACTACCTGCTCGAGGCCGAGATCGCGCGCGGCGGCATGGGCGCGGTGTACCGCGTCCGCCACGCCCGCACCGGCGAGGCCTATGCGCTCAAGGTCCTGCTCGCGGGCGAGAAGGCGAGCGAGACGCAGGTGCACCGCTTCAAGCGCGAGGCGCGGGCGCAGCAGGAGCTCGACCACCCCAACATCGTGCGGATCCACGAGGCCGGCGAGTGGGAGGGGATCCTGTACTGCGTGATGGACCTGGTCGAGGGGAGCGACCTCGGCCGGGCGCACGCCGCCATGAGCCTCGGCGAGCGGATCGACCTGCTGATCGCGGTGGCGCGCGCGATCCACCACGCCCACGAGCGCGGCTACGTCCACCGCGACCTCAAGCCCGCCAACGTGCTGATCGACCGCGAGGGCCGCCCGCGCCTCACCGACTTCGGCCTGGCCAAGCGCGTGGAGGGCACGACGCAGCTCACGCAGGAGGGCGCGATCCTGGGGACGCCCTTCTACATGGCCCCCGAGCTGGCCACGGGGCGCCCCGAGGCGGTCGGCCCCGCCACCGACGTGTTCGCGCTCGGGGTGATCCTGTACGAGCTCACCACCGGGCAGCTCCCGTTCGTGGCGGAGAGCACCTTCGAGCTCTACCGCCAGATCGTCGAGCTCGCCCCCGAGCCGTTCGCGAGCCACGCCGTGATGGAGCCGCTCCTCGAGCAGGTCTGCTTCCGGGCGCTCGAGAAGGAGCCCGCCCAGCGCTACCCGTCGGCGGCGGCCCTGGCCGACGACCTCGAGGCCTGGCGCCGCGGCGAGGTCCCGGCGATCGCGCGGGTCGGCTCGGCGGCGCGCGTGGCGCGGCAGGTGCAGCGGCACCAGCGCTCGCTGGGCGTGCTGGCCGGGCTGAGCGCGCTCGGCCTGGTGGTCGCCCTCGCGCTCGCGGTGGGCTTCGCCGCCGCGCGCCGGCACCTGCGCCGCGGGCAGGCCGAGGCCGACGCGCGCGCCGCGCTGCTGGCGCTCGAGCACGCGCGCGAGCAGGCGGCGCTGCTCCCGCACGAGCAGGGCGCCCGCTCCCTGGACGAGGCGCTCGAGGCGGGGCGCGCGCTGCTCGGCTGGGAGGGGCTCGACAGCGGCCGGGCCCTGCGCGAGCAGGTCGCGGCGACGCTGGTCGCGCGCGCGACGCTGGCCCTCGGACCCGGCGCGCTGCGCGGGGACGGGCGGGACGCGCGCGCGGTGCTGGCCTGGCTCGAGCAGGCCGAGGCGCTGGCCGGCGAGGCGCGCCCGGCCTGGCGCGGGGAGGCGCTGGTGTTGCAGGTGCGCGCCGCCTGGCGCGCGGGGGACGAGGCCCGGGCCGAGGCGGGGCTGAACGCGCTGCGCGCCGAGGCCGCGGGGGCCACGCCGCTGCTCCTGCTCGAGGCGGCCGCGCACCGCCGCGCCGGCCGGCTGGACGCGGCCGACCAGGCGCTCGATCAGGCGTTCGCCAAGCTCGCGGCCAAGGAGCCCGGCCCGGCGCTCGACCTCGCCGAGCTGCACCTCGAGCGCGCCCGGGTGGCCCTGGCCCGCGCCGGGGCCGCCGCCGCGGAGGAGGCCGCGGGCGAGGCGCTGGCCGCGGCCGAGCGCCGCGGCGGCCTCGAGCCGGCCGACGTGTTGCGCGCGTTCGCCGAGGCGCTCCTGCTCGAGGGGAGCCCGGCGGCGCTGGAGGCGGCGAGCGAGGCGCTGCTCGGCGCGCTCGGGGCGGACCCGGGGGACGTCGCCGCGGCCCGCGCGCTGCAGGAGCACCTGCTCGACCAGGGGCGCCCGCTCGCGGCGGCGCGCGCGCTCGAGGCGGCGGTCCGCCGCCGCCCGGGGCAGGACGAGCTCGAGCTGCTGTTGGCCGAGGCGCAGCTGCACGTGGGCGACGAGCGGGCGCCGGCGCGGGTGCAGGCGCTGGCTCCTCGCCTCCCGGCCGCGGCCCTCCTGGCGTGGGAGCTGGCGCGCGCCCGCGGCGTGGCCCCGGCGCAGCCGCTCGACGCGGCGCTCGCTGCTTTGAGCGTGGCCAGCGCCGAGCCGCGCCCCGATCCGGTCCTCCTGGCGCAGGCCGCGGCCGTGGCGCGCGCGCGGGCCGAGGCCGGCCAGCTCGGGCTCGAGGCGCCCGCCGCGCAGGCCGCCCTCCGCGCCCTCCTGGCCGACCTCCCGCGCGATCGGCCCACGGCGCCCTTCGCGCGTCGCGCCCTGCGCGACCTCGGCTGGGTCGCGCTCGCGGCGGGCGAGGTCGCGCTGGCGGGCGAGGCCGCCCAGGCGGCGCTCCGCGGCGGCCCGGGCGATCTCGACGCCTGGGCGCTGCTCGCGCGCGCGTCCCAGGCGCAGGCCGGGGCCGAGCCCGCTGTGGTGGCGGTGGCCGAGCGCCTCGAGGGGCCGCTCGCGCGGGGCATGCTGCTGCTGCGGGCGGGGGCGGCCGCCGGGCGCCGCGAGGCGGTGCGCCCCCTGGCCGGGCGGCTGCTCGAGGCGGTGATCGCGCGCTGGCCGGCGCTGGGCTTCCTGCGCGCCGACCTGCGGCCGGGCGCCGCCGCCACGCCCGCGGCGCCACCCTGGTGGTCGGCCGTGTTCCCCCCGCTCCGGGCGCCCCCGGCGGTGTCGCGCGAGCGCCGCGAGGAGGCGACCGCGCTCGCGCACCAGGCCGACCTCCTCGGGCGCAACGAGAACGCGGACGCGGTCGTGCTGCTCGAGCAGGCGCTCGAGCGCGACCCCGACAGCCTGTACGCCTGGCGAGAGCTCGCCAACCGCCTCGCGAACGTCGAGGGGCTCACCGCGCGCGTCAGCCGCGCGCAGGCGGAGTACTGGGTGCGGCAGCCGAGCGTGCTGTTCCACGCCGTGATCCGCCTGCGCAGCCAGTGGCAGAAGAGCTGGCTGGGCGCCAACCTCGACCCGGTGGTGATCTGCAAGGAGCTGGCCGCCGACGACGCGCCCCGCGCGCGCGCGCCGTGGCTGCTGATGCACCTGCTCGGGCTGCTCTACCCCGAGGACGAGAAGCCGCGCTGGCCCCGGGCGCACCCTCAGGAGCTGGTCGTCGCGCTCGACCGCGCGCTGCGCCTCGACCCGCAGCTGTGGGTCCTGCTGCCCGCGCGGGCGCAGCTCCAGATGATGCTCGACGCGCCGCTCGAGGCCCAGCGCGACCTCGCCGCGGCCGACCTGCTGCGGGACCGCGACGAGCGCGAGCCCGACGGGACCCCGCTGCACCACTGGCCCGCCCTGTACCGCGCCTGGGTCCTCGCCCCGCGGTTCCCCGATGAGGCGGTGGCGGCGCTGGCCGAGATCGACGAGGTCGTGCTGACCGGCGGGAAGGACACCGGCGTGCGGTTGACCGAGTGGCACACGCACCACCCGCACCTCGAGCGCGTGCGGCGGCTGCCGGCCTGGCAGCGGTTCTGGCAAGAGAAGCTCAAGCCCATCAAGTGACCCGGGTGGCTCACGAGGCGTGAGCGTCCTGCCGCGACGGCAGCTCAGGATCGAGCGCAGAGAGCGCGAAGATCGCGGAGATCGGAGACGATGCCGAGGCAGATCGGCGTCGGCGAATCGAAGCGCGTCGCCCCGCGCTGGCTGACTTCAGCGCAGCTCTGCGGCCTCGGCGCTCTCTGCGCTGGGAATCGCTCGGTTTGGCCGAGTCGAGGGCGGTCCCTCGTGCAGGATTCAGGGTATAGGTGGGAGCACGAAGGACGCGGCCAGCTGGCGCTCAAAGCGGCAGCACCAGCGACACGGCGCGCTGCTCGGGGTCGAACAGCGGGCCGAGGTGCGCCTGCACGTCGGCCAGGGTGATCGACTCGAGCAGCTCGAGGTAGCGCAGGATGTCCCAGCCCTGGAGCGCGGCGTCGGCCTCGCCCGAGGCGACCGCCTCCAGCGCGTTGAAGCTGCGGATGTAGCGGCCCCAGGCCTTGTTGCGCAGGCGGAGGAAGTCCTGCTCGTCGAGCCCGTCGGCGGCGGCGCGCGCGACCTCGGCGTCGAGCGCCTCGACCAGGCGGTCGGGCTCGGGCGACTCGCCGCCGATCACGAGGTGCGCGAACCCGCCGCGGCCGAGGTCGATCGAGGCGCCGAACGTGTCGTCGATCAGGCCGGTCGCGCAGTGGGTCTCGAAGAACCGGCTGGAGCGGCCGAACAGGAGGTCGAGCAGGAACCCGACCTCGCGCTGGAAGCGGACCTGCGCCACGCCGGGGGCCACGGGCGCGAGCTTGGCCCCGACCAGCAGCCGCGGGAGCGAGACCGCCATGCGTCGCTCGGTCCGGCGGCCGCGCACCGAGCTGGGCTCCTGCGCGGCCACGCGGCGGATCGGGGCGCCTGGGGGCGGCGGACCCGCGTCGCCGTAGCGGCGGGCGGCGTTGGCCTCGGCCTGCGCGAACACCGCGGCCGGGTCGACGTCGCCCGAGACCACCAGCAGCATGTTGTCGGGGCGGTAGAACGCGCGGTGGCAGCGCTCGAGCAGCGCCTTGTCGATCTCCGCGATCGAGGCCACGGTCCCCGGGATGTCGAGGCGGACCGGGTGCTCGTGGTAGAGCGCCTGCAGGAGCGCGAGGTGGCCCGCCGCCCCGGGCGAGTCCTCGTACATCCGGATCTCCTGGGCGATGACCCGGCGCTCCTTCTCGATCTGCTCCTCGGTGAAGAACGGGCGCGCCACGAAGTCGAGCAACAGCTCGAGGCACTCCTCGAAGTGCTCCGCCGCGGTGAAGTGGTAGGCCGTCTCGGTGTAGCTGGTGTAGGCGTTGGCCGAGGCGCCGTAGCGGGCGAACTGGTCGAACACGTCGCCCGCCTCGTCCTCGAACAGCTTGTGCTCGAGGAAGTGGGCCACCCCCTCGGGGCAGCGGCTCGGGGCGTCCTCCCCCGGCGCGACGAACGCGGTGTCGATCGAGCCGTAGTCCGCGACCAGCACCGCGAACTTCTTCTGATACCCCGGCTTGGGGATCACGCGCACCGGCATGCCGTCGTCGAGGACCGCCTGGTGGATGTCCTCGTCGACCCGCTCACCCCGCCGGACGGAGACCTCGCGCACGCTACGGCCGCTCGATCGAGACCAGCTCGGTGGTCGAGACCGAGCCCTCGGTCGTGGAGACCGTCTTGTAGGGCAACGGGAAGCTCGGGTCCTGCCAGCTCTCGAGCACGCCGACCTCCTCGCCGTCCTGGGTCGCCCGCGTCTTGCGGTAGGTGCAGGGGAACTCGCCGGCGGGGACGCTCACGGTCTCCTGCCGCTCCTCGAGCACCTCGTCCTCGCGGCCGGCCGCGGCGGGCAGCGGCTCCGGGTCGGAGGCGAAGCGCAGCGGCGTGGTCTCCCGCTGGCTGCCGGCCTCGGTGACCATCTCCACCGAGACGCCCTCGGCGTCGACCGCGACCACCGTGTAGATCGCGCGGGTCTCGACCCGCATGTCCGCCGGCTGGAGCCTGGTGATCGTGCGCTGCTCCAGCTTGGTGCCGACGGGGAGCTGGGCCCAGGGGTTCTCGGCGTCGCCGCCGCTGGCGGGCTCCTCGCCTTCGCCGCCGGCCTCGCCGCTCGTGCTCGCCACGGGCGCCGCCGTGGCGGGCGCCGCGGGCGGGGTGACGCTCGCCAGGAAGGCGTCCATGGCGGCCTGGTCGAAGCCGTCGACCTTGCCGCGGAACACGATGGCGATCGTGCGGCCGAGCACCAGCGAGACCTGCCGGGCCTCGACCCCGACCTGACTCCCGACCTGCTCACGAGCCGGGACGTCCTGCCCGCCCACCTTCACGGTGACGTCGTGGCTGGAGTCGGCCAGGAACCGGCCGAGCTGCTCGTCGAGCAGCTTGATCGCCTGGTCGCGTGCCTGGGCGCTGCCGCCGCCGAGCCCGGCGGTGTCCACGACCGACACCGCGAGCGGGAGGTCGCCCGTCTTGGTCCCGGCGACCGTGCCCTCGGGGGCGACCAGCGTCATCTTCAGGCCGATGTCCGCGCCGATCACGCCGACGTATCCGGTCGGCACGGCGGCGCCAGGCAGCGAGCTCTGCAGGTTCTCCTCGATCGCGGCGGGGTCCTTGAGGACGAACCGCTTCATGACCTGCGTGCCCACGACGATCATCGCGACCACGCCCAGCACGGCCAGCAGGAACGCCACGCCGCAGCACTTGAGCAGCGTCGCCGCGGCCCCACCCCCCTGGTTCTCGCTCACCGCGCCTCCCCGCCGCGGCCCGTGGGCCGCGGGCCGCGCATTCTGCCACGCGCCCTCAGGCGGCGCCCGCCTCGGGCGAGAGGGCGTAGACCGTGTCGAGCACCAGCCCGCGGGCGGCCTCCTGCACCTGCTCGCGCGTGACGGCGGCCACCGCCGCGGCCGCCTGGTCGGGGGTGCAGGCCATGCCGCCCAGGCCGAGCACGTAGTCGAGGTTCATGAGGCGCTGCGGCCCGTCGAGCAGGCCGCGGAAGGCCTGCTGGAAGGCGAGCCGGGTGTTGCCGAGCTCCGCGTCGCCGATCTCGCCGCGCGCGATCGCCTCGACCTGCGCCAGGCAGGTGTCGCGGGCCCGCTCCAGCTCGTGGGCGTCGACGCCGGCGTAGATGAACACCAGCCCCTTGAACCGCTCCAGCGAGGAGGAGGCGTCGTAGCACAGCCCGGCCTTCTCGCGCACGTTGCGGAACAGCTTGGAGTGGGGGAACCCGCCCAGGACCCCGTTCATGACGACCAGCGGCCAGAAGCCCGGGTCGCCCAGCCGGGACGCGGTCCGCAGGCCGATCACCAGCTTGGTCTGGTTGAGCCCGCCGATCGCCTCGCGCACCTCCCGCGGCGGGCGCGGGGGCGGGTGGGGGGTGGTCCCGCGCAGCGGCGCCGCGGCCTGGCGCGAGACCGCCAGCGCCTCGCGCACCAGCGCCTCGGCGCGGGCGGGGTCGACCGCGCCCGCCACGTACACGTCGAGCGGCGCCTCGGCCACCAGGCGGCGACGCCGCTCCTCGAGCACGCGCCCGTCGAGGCGCGGCAGGTCCTCGAGCGCCCCGTACTCGAACGCGCCGTACGGCTCGTCGGCGCACATGTGCCGCAGGCAGCGCTCGGCGGCGTAGGACTGCTTGTCGTTGATCAGGCCCTCGATCAGGCGGCGCATCTTCTCCTTCTCCTGCGCCACCTCCTCGGCCCGCAGCCAGCCGGCCTCGTCGCGGGCGGGGTCGAGCAGCACGTCCGCCAGGAGCGAGATCCCCCGCGCGAGCAGCTGCGAGCCCGCCGGCAAGAACCGGTCGCCGAGCACCTCGAGCGAGAAGCTCAGCACGTGCTGCTCGCCGAGCTTGAGCACGTCCACCCCGAGCGCCGCCCCGAACATGGCCTCGAGGGTGCGGCTCAGCTCGCGCAGCGAGGGGAGCGCGCGGGTCCCGCGCCGCAGCACGAACGGGAGCGCCGCCACCTCGCTCGCCACGCCGCGCGCGAGGTCGGTCCGCACGAACAGCTTGACGGTCGCCGTCTTGAACTTGCGCGAGGGCGCCAGGCTGAGGCGCACGTCCCCGGGCAGCGCGAGGCGCTCGAACGCGCCGGTCCAGGCCTCCGGCGCGGTCAGCCGCGGCCTCCGAAGCGGGTCTCCAGCCAGGCGCGCAGGGCGACCACGGTCGGGCTGGTCCCCGCGAACTCGGCGCTCGCGCGCCCGCCCACGTCGCGGATCCGCAGGCGCGCCCCCCCGCGGATCCCGGCGAGGTTGAAGGTGCGCACCAGGCCCGGCCGCTCGACGCCGGCCTCGACCTCGCGCCGGCGCACGTGCAGCACGCCGGTCCCGGCGCGGTGCGTCTCGTAGCGGTAGGACACGATCGCGTGGGCGCGCCGGACGCGGTCGCCGTGCGCCGCGATCTGGCGCGGCGGGCGCGGCTGCCCGCCGGCGGCCGGCAGCTCGCGCAGGAGCTGCAGCAGCATGTCGCCGACGCGCACGTCGTCGCCGGGCAGCGCCTCGAGGGTCATGCGCCCGCCGGCCTGGGGCCTGTAGACCGGCTCGTCGACCGAGCGGTCGAGCACGCGGCGCTCGATCCCGGCGTTCGCCATCTGCCGCTCGAGCGCGCGCCGGATCTCGGTCACGCGGGCGGGCTCGTGCCCCCAGATCCGCACCTGCCCCAGCGCCCAGCCGTCGTTGACCGCGCCCTGCGCCAGGCGCGACAGCGCGCCCAGCGGCTGGCGGGCGAGCTGGGTGAGGTTGAGCCGCACCCGCACGTCGCCGCCCACGCCGAGCAGCTCGATCACGCGGTGCGTGGCGCCCGCCTCCTGGATCTCGGTGGTCGCCGCCAGGACCGAGCTGCCCACCTGGTAGAAGTCCGAGGCGAAGTGGACCACGCCGCTCGGCCCCGGGAGCTGCTCGCGCACCGCCCCGAGCGGGCGGGGGATCCCGGCCACCACGTCGAAGGCGAGGTGGCGCATCAGCTCGTCGAGCGGGAGCTCGAAGCTGCGCGCGGCGAAGGAGAGGACCCGCGGCTCCTCGGCCAGGGTGATCTCCTGCTCGAACGGGTCGAGCATCAGGGTCGCTGTCACCGCTTCTCCCTCCGGGCGAAGAACGTCAAGTAGGCCGAGGTCGCCAGCATGGCGGCCGACGAGCTCACGAACAGCGCCAGCCCCCAGCCGGGCCGCAGCGCGATGTCGAGGGCGGGGCGCCCCGGCGGGACGGCGGAGTGGACCACCGCCGCGCCGCCCGAGCCCGTGTGCGCGACGCCGTCGCCGCGGATCGCCTCGCGCGCCGGCTCCAGCAGGCGCTGCAGCTCGACGACCTCGACCACCTCGCGCAGGGTCGACTGCGAGATCACGACGTCGTAGAGCACGAAGCCCGCCGTCGCCGCCAGCACCACGGTGGCGAGGAAGGTCGGGAGCTGGATGTCGTCGTCGGCCACCAGGTCGTAGGAGGCGAAGAAGAACCCGACCAGGCAGGCCAGGAGCGCCACCGTGTACGGCCGGATCGTCGCCTCCTCGACGTGGCGGCGCGGGATCCCCAGCGCGCGGCCCGGCCCGTCGTCCGGGGGCTCCTCGACCGTGACGGTGGCCCGGAACACGGCCCCGGTCATGGGCTCGCCGAACGGGCGCCCGCCCACGAACACCTGCCACCAGGGGCCCTGCCACACGCCGAGCACGCACAGCGCCAGGAACAGGAGGTAGCCCCCCAGCGCCATTCGGCGGCGCAGCAGCGCGGCCCGCTCGGCCGGGGTCGGCCCCGCTCGCCGCTTGCGGCTCATCGGCTCCGCCCCCCCGCGGCGCGGGCCGGGGCGGCCGCCGCGTGTGCGAGCGCGAAGCAGGTCGCGACCCCGCCCAGGCAGGCCGCGGCGATCAGCGCGGCCAGCGCGGTCCGGCTCACGCCCGCGCCCCGGCGCGCCGTCCGGCGTCGCCGGCGGCGGCGCGGCGCGCGCGGCTCGCCCGTGTCCGCGTCAGGCTCGAGCTCGCCCGCCAGCGCGGCCTGCGCGCGCTCGAGCAGCGCGCGGGCCGCCGCGGGCCGCGGCGGGCGCGCGGCGGGGTCGCGCGCCATGAGCGTCCGCACGGCCGCCTGGGTGTGCGGCGCCAGGCCCGTCCGCCGGCCCTCGAGCGGCGGCGGGTCCTCGCGCAGGATCCGCTCCATGGTCAGGACCGGGTTCTCGCCGCGCCCGTAGGGGAGCTCGCCCGCGAGCGCCGCGTAGAGCACCGCGCCCAGCGCGTACAGGTCGCTGCGGATGTCGACGTCCTTGCTGCCGCGGCACTGCTCGGGCGAGAGGAACGCCACGGTCCCGACGGTGTAGCCCTCGGCCGTGAGCGAGGCGTCGCCCTGCAGCTTGGCGAGCCCGAGGTCGGCCAGCTTGACCACACCGCCCGGGCCCAGCAGCACGTTCTCGGGCTTGAGGTCGCGGTGCACCATGCCGTTCGCCTCGGCCGCCTCGAGCGCGCTCGCCAGGCAGGCCGCGATCCGCAGCGCCTCGGCCTCCTCCAGCGGCCCCGCTCGCTCGATCCGCTCCGCGAGGTCCTCGCCCGGGACCCACTCCATGGCCAGGTACGAGCGCCCCTCGTGCTCGCCCGCCTCGAACGCGCGCACCACGTGGGGGTGGTCGATCCGGGCCGCGGCGCGCCCCTCGCGCAAGAAGCGCAGGCGGTACTCGGGGTCGGCCGCCACGTGGGGGTGGAGGATCTTGAGGGCCACCGTCCGCCCGACCCGCTCCTGCTCGGCGCGGTACACGGTCGCCATCGCGCCCTCGCCGCGCACGTCCAACACCCGATATCCCGGGATCATGGCTGGGCTCCCTCGGGCGAAAGCCCTAGGGGGCATAGGTAATTCGAGGCGAAAGCAGGCGGGTGGGGCGGCTTCACGACGGTCCTCATTATCAGGATCTTCGGGGCGAAGGTCCAACCCCTACCGGACGGGTCCCGACGATCGCCGAGGCTCCCCGGCCCCCCTCGCGGCCGGTAAGCCCCATGCCGGCAAAGGGTTGCCCAGCGTCGCCCTGCTCGCGGCGCGGACGGGCCCACGCGAGCGGCGTACGGGCCGACCCGAACAGCGGCCGAAAGATCGGCGGGCGCGCTCCGCACGCCGGCGAGTCGCCAAGGTCACGAGCGCGAGCACGAGCACGAGCGGAACGGGCGCCGGGGTCGAGGCCGCGCAGCGCTTGGAGGATCCGCGCCGAACAGCGCTACACTCGCTCGGTGATCCGGTTCGACCCCGACGCCCGGACCCTCTCGTTGTCGGTCCGCGACCTCGCGGACGACAACGACTACCGGTTCGCCGGGCCGGCGCCGCTGTCGCTCAAGCGCCGGGCGCTGCTCGGGCGGCTGGCTCACGAGGACCACCAGGGGGCGCGGGAGGCGCAGCTCAGCTCGTATCGCCGCGAGCGGGGGGTGCGCTACGAGACCGAGGCCGCGGGCTGGCGGGCCGTGGTCACGGGGCGGATCGACGGGATCTACAGCGACGAGGCGGGGCGGACCGTCGTCGAGGAGGTCAAGACGATCGTCGGCACGGCGGCCGACCTGGCGGCGGCCGACGAGCAGACCTTCCCCCACTACGCGCGCCAGCTCCAGCTCTACCGGTTCTTGCTGGAGGAGGGCGCGCAGGGCCTCGAGTTCGGGGGGGCCGCGCCCGAGATCGGGCTCCACCTCCACCTGATCGCGCTCCCCGGGCGCGAGGAGCGGACCCTGGCGCTGGGCTACGACCGCGAGGCCTGCCGCGCCCTGGTGCAGCGACGGCTGGAGGAGATCGTCGCCGCGCGCGACGCGCAGGAGGGCGCGCGGCGGCGGCGGCGCGAGCGCGGGCCGGTCCCGTTCCCGCACCCGGCGCCGCGCCCGTTCCAGCGCGAGATGATGAGCGCCATAGCCGAGGGGCTGGAGGGGCCCGGCCGGGTGCTGGTCTCGGCGCCGCCCGGGATCGGCAAGACGGCGGGCGCGCTGATCCCGGCCCTGCGTCACGCCACCGCCCGCGGCGGGCGGGTGTTCGTCGCCACCTCCAAGACCACGCAGCAGCGCATGTTCGCCGAGACGGTCCGCATGCTCGGCGAACAGACGCCCGTGCGCGCCGTCGTCCTGACCGCGCGCGAGAAGGCCTGCCTGAACGAGGTCGTGAGCTGCCGGCCCGAGGCCTGCCGCTTCGCGCGCGACTACGAGCAGAAGCTGGTGCGCAGCGGGGCGAGCGAGCGGCTGCGCCGCCTGCCGGTCGTGGACCGCGCCGCGCTCGAGACCGAGGCGCGGGCGCACGAGTTCTGCCCGGTGGAGGCCGCGCTCGACCTGACCGACGAGGTCGACGTGGTGATCGGCGACTACAACTACGTGTTCGACCCGGGCGCCGCGCTCAAGCGCATGTTCGTGGAGGAGGAGCCGAGCGACGTGGTCCTCGTGATCGACGAGGCCCACGGCCTGCACGACCGCGGCTGCGCCTACTACTCGCCCGAGCTGCCGCGCGACGAGGTGCTCGCGCTCGAGCGCGCGCTCACGGGCGCGACCTCGCCCGTGCTGCGGCGGGTGCGCGACGTCCTGCGCCGCCTCGCGGGCCTGATCGCGGCCGTCGGGCAGGGCGGGGCCCCGCCCGCGCCGCCGCCTCCGCCCGAGCAGGAGCCCGTGCAGAACATGCTCCTGTTCGACGACCCGCACGCCCTCGCGCGCGAGCGTCGGCGCGCGCGCGGCGGCGCCGGCGCCCGCTCCAGGCGTGGCCCCGAGCCGGCCTCGAGCGCCGGCGCGCCGCCGCCCGAGGCCCCCGAAGCGGACGCCCCGCCCCTCCCCGACGGCGAGGTGTCGCTCGACCTCGCGCCGTTCGCCGAGCTGCGCGACGAGCTGGGCGAGCTGGCGGTCGCCTGGTTCGCCGAGGGGCGCTCCGACCCGGCGGCCGCGCTCCCGCGCGACCGCGACCCGGTGGTCGCCGCCAACCGCCTGCTCGGCCGGTTCGTGAGCGTGCTCGAGCTCGGGGGCGAGGAGCTCGCGACGCTCTATCGCCGGCGCGACGGCGGCGCGCTCAAGGTGCTGTGCAAGGACCCGAGCCGCCAGCTCGGTCGGCGGATCCGCGCCTGCGCCGGGGCGGTCGCCGTCTCGGCCACGCTCGAGCCGCTCGAGTTCTACCGCGACGTGCTGGGCTTCGGCCCCGACGCGGCGCTCCACGCCTTCCCCTCGCCGTTCGACCCGGCGCGGCGCAAGGTGGTCGTGCTCGACCTCCCCTCGACGACCTACGAGCGGCGCATGCGCGACCTCCCGATCGTGGTCGACGGGGTCCGCGCCGTGCTCGCCGCCCGCCGCGGCAACTACCTGGTGTGCTGCCCCTCGTTCGCCTACCTGCAGAAGCTGGGCGACCTGCTCGGGCCCCTGCCGGGGTTCGAGGTGATCCGTCAGGCGCGCTACATGCCCGAGGCGACCCGCGCCGAGGTGCTGCAGCGCCTGCGCGACGTCCACACCCGCGGGCTGCCGCCCGTGGTCCTGCTGGTCGCGCTGGGCGGGATCTTCACCGAGGGCGTGGACTACCCCGGCGAGACCTGCATCGGGGCGGTCGTGATCGGCCCCGGCCTCCCGCAGGTCGACCTCGAGCGCGAGCTGGTGCAGGCCCACTTCCAGCGGACGTACGGGCGCGGGTTCGAGTACGCCTTCCTGTACCCCGGCATGAGCAAGGTGATCCAGGCGGCCGGCCGCGTGATCCGCACCGAGACCGACCGCGGCGTGGTGGTCCTGGTCGGCGGGCGCTTCGCGACGCCCCGCTACACCGCGCTGTTCCCACGCGACTGGTACCGCCGTCACCCGCGCGAGCTGATCTGCCCCGACCCGTACGGCGAGCTGCGCGCGTTCTGGGAGGCGATGGACGCGGCGGACTCAGAGCTGCCCGGGTGAAGCGATCGCCCCCCTCGCCCATGCTGCCGGGAAGGCGGCGTTCACGTCGACCGAGCAGCAGGCTCAGAGCTCGAGCGGCGGGTCGATCCGGGGGCTGCCGGGGAGGCCGAAGGCGTGGGCCACCGCCTCCTCGAGGACGGGGCTGGCGAAGAACTCCATGGACGAGTCGACCGAGCTGCCGAGGGTCACGATCCGGTACAGGTCGCCGTCGCGGCTGAGGAGCGCGACCTGCTGCTGGTCCTTGTCGACCAGCATGCACGAGCGGTCGATCGCCGAGGCGCAGGCGTAGCCCACGATCCGCTTGCCGAACACGACCCGGTTCCCCGGCCCCTCGCGGACGCGGTCCTTGGGGGCCGCCTCGCTCCTGGAGGTGGGGGTGATCGTGGCGTGGGTCAGCCCCGGCAGGTTCTCGAGGTCGAACGCGATCGCGAGCGCCTCGGGGAACGTGGTCGCCTCCACGAACGCGACCGAGGACTCGGGCCCCTCGCCCAGCCAGAACACGGTGAACGAGGCGCCGGTGCGGGACAGCACCCCGATCTGCTCCATGCCGGGGTCGTACAGCGACCACACGTCGTCGCCGGTGCGCGCCGCGTAGCCGGCGATCCGCCCGTCGTCGCGCACCGCGTGCCCGGCGATCGGCGCTGGCCCGGGCGGGGCCGCCGGCTTGGGGGCGGGCGCCGCGCTCCGCGCGGCGGGGGCCGGCGTCTGCGGGCGCGGCGGCGGCGCCGACGGGGGCGCGGGCGCGCGCGGGGCCGCCGCCGGCGCGGGGGCGGGCGGCGGCGGGGGCGGAGGCGCGGCGTGGCGTCCGGACGCCGGCGGCGCGCCCGTGGAGCGCGAGGGCGGCGTCGCGCCAGGCGCGGGTTCGAGGCGGGGCGGCGCGGGGAGGCCGAGGGCCGCGCCGAGCGCGTCGCCGAGGTCGGCGCACAGCCGGTTGATCGGCGGATCGCCGAACCGGGCGCCGCGCTGGCACAGCCGCCAGCGCTGCTCCTCGCGCGCCACGTAGGCCAGCCGCGCCGCGCGCTCGTCGAGCACCAGCCAGGCGTCGGGCCCCGACGGGACCAGGAACCCGCGCGGCGGCCCCTCGCCCGCCAGCAGGCAAGCCCCGGCCTCGGCGGCCAGGAGCAGGCGCAGCGCCGCCCGCTGGGCGACCGAGACGGTCGCGAACGCGCACCCCGCCAGCGGCCGCGCGCCGCCCGGCGGCATCCGGCACCAGGCGACCTCGACCTCGAGGCGCAGCTCGGGCAGCCGGGGGTGGAGCAGCCGCGCGGCGAGCCGCTCACCGACGGCCAGCGCCCGCGGCGCCTCGAACCCGACGCCCTCCAGGCTGACGTCCCGCACGGGCAGCGGCGCCGCGCCGCCCTCCACGTGGAGCGCCGCGGCGCGCGCGGCGACCCGCGGCGTGGCCCGCCGCTCGAACACGATCCTGGGCTGCATGGCGCGATCTTCGATGGGCCGCGGCGCCGCCGCAACGGGGGCCGCGGCGCGAGGACGACGGACGGGCTCGTCCT
>CAZMSZ010000112.1:0-19648 GCA_964569055.1 uncultured Planctomycetota bacterium
AGAAGAGCTGTCGCTCGAGAGGTCAGCTCCCCGGCGTAGGAATTGACCGCCAAGAGCGCCAAGAGCGCCAAGGAAGAGCTGTCGCTGCTGGGGTCCCCTCCTCGGCGGACGGCCAAGTCCGCCAAGGAGCTGTCGCTCAACGGCAGTCCTCCTGGACCGAGAGGAGTCCGAGAGTCGCCTGGGCATGGACGCGCCCGCGCTGCACCCGCGGCGCCGCGAGCGAGAGGGCGACGCCGAGGAGCACGATCACCAGCGCGCAGCCCGGGACCATGCCGCCGCCGAACGGGCGGTGAGTGAACAGCCCATAGATCCAGCCGTCGAGGGCGTCTCGCCAGCCCGAGGGCTTCCCGGCCGCCTCTTCGCTCACGCCGGTCATCCCACCGAGGCCGCCGCGGCCCCGCAAGCCGACCTTTTCGCGCTCGCATCACCGGGCCTGGAGGCGTTGGCTCCAGCCGGCGGGGCGTTCGTTTCGGGTCCTTGCCGCGCAACGAGTTGTGGATCCCGAACCGCGGCGCCTCCCTTGCCTTGTCGCCCCCGCGAGAGAGGGACACCCATGCAATCCACCGCACGCACCGCGATCGGTCTGGCGCTCCTGCTCGCGTTCGCGAGCGGCGCCGCGGCCCAAGACGAGCGCCCAGACGTCCTCGGGACCTGGCTCCTCCGCGAGAAGACCCCCGCGGGCACGGCCACCGGCCAGCTCCGCTTCGAGCTCGACGCCGACGGCGGCTACCGCACCACGCGCACCGTGTTCGACCCCGAGCAGGGGATCGTGGTCCGGCGCGGCAGCGCGTGGCTGGTGGGTCGGCGCCTGCTCCTGCGCGAGCGCTGGACCGAGCGCGGCGACCACGACTACCGCGGCATGGTGAGGGCGCTCGGCGGCTTCGGCCCCGGGGCCCTGATCGCGCCGCCGCGCGTGGTGACCCGGCTCGCGTTGGTGGAGCTCTCCGGCGTGCGAGCGGAGGGCTCGGTGCGCGAGGGCGGCCGCGCCTGGGGGGAGCTCGAGCTGTGGCGCGTGCCCGCCTCGACGGGGAACCGCGTGCGGCTCCTGGTCGACGGGCCCCAGGCCTACCCCGCCATGCACGCGGCGATCGCCGCGGCGCGGCGCACGATCTCGATGCAGACCTTCAGCTGGATGGACGACGACGCGGGGCGCGCGATCGCCGACGCGCTGGTCGCGGCGGCCGGGCGCGGCGTGAAGGTGCGCGTGCTGGTCGACGGCTACCCGGTCGACGACGGCCGCGGCTGGAAGATCGGCGACCGCCTGCGGGCGGGCGGGGTCGAGCTGGTGATCCACCACCAGCTCCGCCCGGCGCTGAAGCGCGCGATCGGGAGCGCGGCGCTCGACCTCTCGTACCTCGTGGTGGGCGGCGGCGTGGGAGCGGTGGTCGCGCGCCGCCTCGCGCCCTCGGCCGGGGAGAGCCGCGGCGTGCTCAACCACGACCACCGCAAGCTGATCGTGGTCGACGGCCGGGTGGCGCTCCTGGGCGGCATGAACATCGGCTCGCACTACGCCACCGGCCGCTGGCACGACGTCCACTGCGAGGTCGAGGGCCCGGCGGTGCGCCGGCTGGAGAGCCTGTTCTTCGACCGCTGGCACACCGCGGGCGGGAGGGGCGAGCCCGACCCCGACCCGATCACCCGGCGCCCCGACTGGCGCCCCGGCGCCCTCGAGGTCGAGGTGGCCGAGAACCTGCCCGGCGTGCGCCACGAGATCGCCGAGCGCTACCTCGAGGAGATCCGCCGCGCCGAGCGCACGATCTTCATCGAGAACCCCTACCTCCTCGACGACCGGATCCGGACCGAGCTGATCCGGGCCGTCCGCCGCGGGGTGCGCGCGGTGGTGATCCTCCCCGACCACCGGCACAACGACGAGGACATGCTGGTGGACGCGTTCAAGTGGGTCCAGAACGACCTGATCCGCGCGCGGGTCGAGCTGCACTTCTATCAGGGGCGGATGAGCCACGGGAAGGTGGCCGTGTTCGACGGGCGCGTGGCCACGATCGGCAGCAGCAACCTCGACGCGCAGTCGCTGGTCCACAACGCCGAGCTCAACGTGTTCGTCGAGGACCCGGGCTTCGCCCGCGAGGTGGAGCGCCGCGTGTTCGAGGTCGACCTCGCCCGCAGCGAGCGGGCCAAGACGCTCGACATGAACTGGAAGGAGAAGCTCCGCTCCGGCGTGCTGCACCTGATCCGGGGCTGGCTGTGAGGCGCTTGCGGCTACCTCGCGGGGTGCTTACCGTGGCCGCGCACGGACGCGACAGGGGGCTGCCATGGCCAAGAACAAGCCGACCGCTGAGAACACGGGGGCCAGCGCGGGGACGGGCAGCAAGCCCGTCGACCTCGCGGGCTTCCTGAAGCGGCTCGAGGTGAGCGTCGACCGCAGCCGCATGGACAAGGTGAAGAAGATGCTCCGCGCGGACAGCTTCCAGCTGTTCGCCGACGTCGACGACCAGCAGGTGGTCGGGATCGTCAAGAGCCAGTCCGACGCGTCGCTGTTCTACTCGGCCCGCCTCACCAGCTCGGGCGCGTTCGCCTGCTGCACCCAGAACCTCAACCCCTGCGGCGGGCTGCGCGGCGCGCTCTGCAAGCACATCCTCGTGCTGGTGATCGGCCTCGCGCAGGCGGGGCGCCTC
Source organism: uncultured Planctomycetota bacterium (assembly GCA_964569055.1). GTDB lineage: Bacteria > Planctomycetota > J058 > J058 > J058 > JAWLGW01. The sequence continues at coordinate 2,634 of CAZMSZ010000112.1, forward strand.
GACCCGGCCGCCGCAAACGACTGGGCCGCCAAGAGCCGCAAGCAGAAGCCGGCGCTCGACAAGGAGCTCATGGGCGAGACGTTCATTCGCTACAAGGGCGCCGAGGCGGGCGAGGTCGACTGGCGCCCGACCGAGACGATCCCCGAGGACTACTACGCCCTGTAGCGTGACGACCCCGTGCTGACCCTCGACCAGCGCGACGAGGTCGCGCGCACGCTGGAGATCATTCGGAGCGAGCTCGAGGGGCTCGTGGTCCGGGGCGTGACCGCGTCGGGCCCCGAGCACGCGGCGGCGCTGGGCGCCCTCCGCGACGAGCTCGCCCGGCGCGACGCGCCGCACCTCGCCAGCCGCCTGGGCGAGCTGGCGGACGCCCTCGCGCGGGGGGAGCGCGGCGGCGCGGCGCTGCTGCTGCGAGCGAGCACCACCCTGCGGGTGTTCGAGCGGGTCATGACGCTCGACGTCGCCGAGGGCCTGCTGAGCGAGCTCGCCGACGGGGAGGAGGGCGAGCTCCCCGCGCCGGGGACGCGGCCCGCGGGCCTGACGCTGCCGCCGGCGGCCGAGCGCCAGCAGCTGCGCCGCGCCCTGAGCGAGCTGGCGCGCGCCGCCCTGGACCTGGTCGCGAGCGGGCTCACCGCCGCCTCGCCGGCGACCCGCCGCAAGATCGACGTCTCGGCCGCCGAGGCGGCGCGCCTCAAGCTCGGGCGCCTCGCCCCGGCGCTGCGCTACGTCGACGAGGAGGTCAAGCGGTTCGTCGAGGAGAGCGCCGCCTTCTCGCCCCAGCGGCTGCTGTTCTTCCTGACGCGCTCCTGGCTGATCCTGCGCGGGCTCGAGCGGGCGCTCGAGCGGGAGGACCCAGCCGCCTGGGCCGACCTGGTCGGGCTGCGCGGGGGCGCCCCCGTCATGGTGCCCCTGGTGCGCGCGGTCGCGCTCGGCGTGAGCAAGCGCGTCGTGCAGGGCGTGACCAGCGCCTTCGACTTCCGCCTGCGGGTGCTCGAGCCGGCCGGACCGCTCGCGGCCGGACAGCCGCTGAGCTGGTCGTTCCTGCGCCAGCTCGAGCGCGCCTTCTCGGCCGACGCGCTGCTCCACATCGAGCAGCCGCAGGGCTTCCGCCCCAAGGCGCTGCTCGGGGGCGAGGTGGTGTCGTTCACCAAGGTGGCCGTGTCGCTCGCCGAGCAGGGCCCGGCGCGGCTGCAGCTCGGCCCGCCGAGCAAGGTCGCGGTGGGCCCGGCGCACCGCGACTGGGAGGCGTTCGCCTCCTGGGACCCGCGCCGCGCGCTCGAGCGGGTGCGCGCCCACCGGCCGAGCCCGCTCGACCTCGAGGTCGAGCTCGAGGAGGAGGTCGTCCTCGACGAGTGGTCCCTCGAGCCCGGCCGCCCCGGGTTCAAGCCCGACACCCTCGTCTACCCGGTGACCTGGCGCGGCGTCACGTTCGAGGCGATCGCCTCGGCCCACGCCGAGGGCGAGGCGCTGCGCGGGCGGCTCGACGCGCTGGTGCGCCAGGAGACGCGGCCGCCGCTGCTGGGGTTGCTGCACTACGAGCTGGGGCGGCTCGTGCTCCGGCCCCTGTCCCTGCTGGAGGCGAGCGGCCCCCAGCACCTCATGATCTCGAACGAGAACGTCAACCTCGCGGAGCTCACGCGCGCCATCATGAAGCGCGTGTAGGAGACGGCATGGCGAAGAAGAGTGCGGCGTCGACCAAGGCCCGGGCCGCCGCGGAGCAGGGCCCCGTCGAGCAGGAGCAGGAGCAGGCGGTGCTGCGGGAGCCCGCCGAGGTCCGGCACGCCGATCAGCTCGAGGCGCTCCGTCAGAACGAGCAGGACGCGCTGCCGCCCTCGTGGCGCCTCTCGCCCCGCTCCGTGCTCACGTACGTGGTCGGGAGCAAGAAGCCGCTCGAGGCGACGATCGGCGGCAAGAAGGTCTCCGTCCCGATCACGCGCAAGTTCTTCGGCGACGACTCGATCGTGGAGCGGGCCATCGTGACGCTCGCCAGCGAGCGGGCGCTGCTCCTCGTGGGCGAGCCGGGCACCGGCAAGAGCTGGCTGTCCGAGCACCTGGCCGCGGCGATCTCCGGCTGCTCCACCCTCACGATCCAGGGGACGGCGGGTACGACCGAGGACCAGGTCAAGTACTCCTGGAACGTCGCGCGCGTGATCGCCGAGGGGCCCAAGCCCGAGAACCTGATCCCGTCCCCGACCATGGTCGCCATGCGGGCCGGGACGCTGCTGCGGTTCGAGGAGATCACCCGCTGCGTGCCCGACGTGCAGGACTCGCTGGTCTCGATCCTGTCCGACAAGGCGGTCGCGATCCCCGAGCTCCCCGACGCGAACATGGTGTGGGCCAAGCCCGGCTTCAACGTGATCGCCACCGCCAACTCGCGCGACCAGGGCGTGAACGAGCTGTCGGCCGCGCTCAAGCGCCGGTTCAACTACGTCCACATCCCGGTGGTGGCCGACGCCAAGACCGAGGTCGAGATCGTGCGCGAGCGGAGCAAGGAGCTGCTCGAGCGCTACCGGATCCCGGTCAAGCTCGAGGAGCCCGTGCTGGCCCTGCTGGCGCAGGTGTTCCGCGAGCTGCGCACGGGGCAGTCGGCCGAGGGGGTCCAGGTCCAAAGGCCGTCCACGACCGTCTCGACCGCGGAGGCGATCGGGGTGGCGCTCGACGCGGCGATCCACGCCCGGTTCTTCGGCTCGGGCCAGGTGGGCGCGGCGGAGGTCGCGCGCAACCTGGTGGGCTCGGTCGTGAAGGAGGACGTGGGCGACATCGCGGTGCTCAAGGAGTACCTGGCGATCGTGGCCAAGAAGCGCGCAGGCGCGGAGTGGAAGGCGTTCCACGCCGCGGCCTCGAAGGTCCTGGCCTAGCCGCGTGGCCCGCGCGAGGCCCGGGCAGGTCCGCGGCAGCGCCGCGGCGCACGAGCTGCTGGACGAGGTGGCGCTCGACGGCCGGGTCGAGGCGCTGCTGGGTGATCCGCTCCATTGGTTCCCGGTGCGCCACCACTCCCCGGCGGCCGCGCGCTTCGTGCGCGAGGCGCTCCGCGCGCGCCGGCCCAAGCTGGTGCTGATCGAGGGGCCGCCGCAGGCGGACGAGCTCGTGCAACACGTCGTCGACCCCAAGACCAAGCCGCCGGTCGCGATCTACTCGATGTACCGCGACGACGACGACGTGCTCGGCCTGGCGGGGATCGCCTCGCCGGCGGCCGACATCCCGGCGCGCTTCTCGGCCTGGTACCCGCTCATGGCCTACTCGCCCGAGTACGTGGCCATGAAGACCGCCCAGGCGATCGGGGCCGAGGTGCGGTTCATCGACCTCCCGCACCACGCCCTGATCGAGCAGCGCAGGGCGGAGCTCGCCGAGGGGCGAGAAGCGGACGAGGAGGGCGAGGACGAGGACGAGCACGAGCACGAGCGCGGCGCGCGGGCGCTCGGCTGGGAGCACTACGTGCTCGAGAGCCGGTTCTACGAGCGGCTGGCGGCCGCGGCCGGTTACCGCACCTGGGACGAGGCCTGGGACGCCCTGTTCGAGTGCGGCGAGCGCCACGCCGACGCCGAGGCGTTCCGCCGCGACATGGCGCTGTTCTGCGGCGGGGTGCGGGCCACCACGCCGCGCGCGCGCATGGAGCGCGACGGCACGTTCGCGCGCGAGCGCCACATGTGGCGGACGATCCAGCGCGTGCTCGCGGAGCGGGGGCTCGGGCCCGAGCAGGCGTTCGTGGTCACGGGCGGCTTCCACCTGTTCCTCGATCGGCAGGACGCCGAGCCGCCGCCCGAGCCGCCCGAGGGGACCGTCTACACGACCGTGGCCCCCTACTCCTACGCGCGCGTGAGCGAGCTCACCGGCTACGGCGCCGGGAACCGCGCCCCGCGCTACTACGGGCTGTTGTGGGAGGCGTTCGGCCGCGACAGGCGCGAGGACGGCGCGGCCGTCACGGCCATGGTCCAGCACGTGGTGGCGGTGCTGGGCCGCGGCCGCAAGGAGGCGGGCGAGGGGCTGTCGAGCGCCGACGCGATCGCCGTCACCCAGCACGCGCGCATGCTCGCCGGCCTGCGCGGCCGGCGCGCGCCGCTGCTCGACGACGTGCGCGACGCCCTGGTCACCTGCTGCGTGAAGGGCGACCCGCGCGAGGAGGGCGCGCAGCTGTTGCGCGCGATGGCGATCGTGGAGACCGGCAACGCCGTGGGCCGCGTCACGCCGGCCCTCGGGCGGCTCCCGCTGGTGTACGACTTCTACGCGCAGCTCGACGCGCTCGAGCTCGGCGAGCTGCTCGGCAAGGACCGGCGCCTGTCGCTGACGCTCGACCGGCGCGAGGAGCGGGACGCGCGGCGCTCGTGCTTCTTGCACCGCCTGGTGCACCTCGGCGTCCCGGTGGGCAAGTGCGACGACCTCTCGGGCGCGACCGGGAGGATGTTCCGCGAGCGCTGGGCGCTGAAGTGGTCGCCCAAGCTCGAGGAGGCGCTGATCGAGCGCAGCCTGCACGGCGACGACGTGGAGAGCGCGGCCGTGGCCGTGCTCGAGGAGGAGCTGCGCCAGGACGAGCAGCACGCGGGGCGGACCTGCGAGCGGCTCGTGCGCTCGGTGGTGATGGACCTCCCCGGCCTGGTGCAGCGGCTGGAGGCGTCGTGCGGCGCGGCGATCGACGCCGACCACCGCCTGGAGGCCTTGGCTGAGGCGCTCACGCACCTGCTGGTCCTCGACCGCCAGGCGGCCTTCAAGGGGGCCTCGCGGGCCGCCGTGCAGGAGCTGATCGCGCGCTGCTACGGGCGCGCCTGCTTCGCGATCCCCGGCGCCGCCAGCGTGCCCGAGGAGGAGCAGCCGGCCGTGCTCGAGGCGCTCAAGGCCCTGGGGGAGGCCGCGCTCGGCGAGCACGAGGCGGACCTCGACCGGGCGCTGCTCGGCCAGAACCTGCGCGCCGCGGCCAGCGACTCGACCGTGCCGTTCTTGCAGGGCGCCTTCGAGGGGCTCCTGGTCGAGCTGCGCGAGCAGACCCCCGAGGAGCTCGCGGCCCGGGTGGCCGCCTTCGCGCGAGCCCGCCCCGAGACCATGGTCCAGGCCGGCGAGTTCCTCGACGGCGTGCTCTCCGCCTCGCGCACCTCGATCATGCTCGGCGCGGGCTCGCTGGTGCTGGCGCTCGACGAGCTGCTGCGGAGCGCCGACTGGGACGCGTTCGCGACCATGCTGCCGCGCATGCGCCACGCCTTCGAGCAGCTCCACCAGCGGCAGCGCACGTCGATCTGCGACCGGGTCGCCGAGCAGTACGGGCTCAAGGACGCCGAGGAGGTGGCCCGCCTCGAGACCTCGGTGGCGGCCGCGGCGCACCTCGCCTCGATCGACGCCCGGGTGGCCGCGCTGATGGAGGAGTGGACGTTCTGATGGCGAAGAAGAAGCCCTCCTCGTCCTCCGCGAGCTCGAAGCGGCCCCCGCGGGCGCTGCAGGCCCCGGCCGGGGCACGCGCGCAGAAGGGGACCAAGGCCGGCGGGGCGCCGGGCGCGCCGCCCGACGCCCAGGCGCAGGGGCCCGCCCCGCGCGCGGCCGCGCTGAGCGAGGCCGACCGCGCGGCCGTCACGCGCTGGCGGCTGACCCTGGGCCAGGACGCCGAGCGCGCGGGGGTGAGCCTGTGCGACGGCGACCCGCGCTCCGCCGAGGCGGAGCGCGCGCTGTCGTTCGTCTACGGCGAGGACCGCGGCGGCGGCGCGGGCGGGTCGCGGCTGACGGTGCCGCGCTGGGTCGACGAGGTCTCCGAGCTGTTCCCGCGCCAGGCCAAGGAGGTCCTCGAGCGCGAGCTGATCAAGCGCCGGGGGATCGACCAGCTCCTCGACCAGCCCGACCTGCTCGAGAAGATCGAGCCGAACGTGGAGCTGGTGAAGACGCTCCTGACCCACAAGGAGCTGCTCACGCCCAACACGCGCGTGCTCGCGCGCAAGGTGATCGACAAGGTCGTGCAGCAGCTCAAGGAGCGGCTCGAGGTCTCGGTCGAGCGCGCGATCGTGGGCGCCCTGCGCCGCGATCGGCACTCGCCCCGGCGCGTGCTGCGCAACCTCGACCTCAAGACCACCCTGCGGCGGAACCTCGAGAACTGGGACCAGGAGCGGCAGAAGCTGCTGGTCGAGCGGCTGTTCTACTTCGCGGCCGAGAAGAACAAGCGGCCCTGGCACGTGGTGGTGTGCGTGGACCAGTCGGGCTCCATGCTGGAGTCGGCGATCTTCTCGGCCGTCATGGCGTCGATCTTCTACGAGCTGCCCGGCGTCAAGACGTCGCTGGTGCTGTTCGACACGCAGGTGGTCGACCTCTCCGCGCAGGTCGGCTCGCCGGTCGACGTGCTCCTGTCGGTCACCCTGGGCGGCGGCACCGACATCACCCAGGCCCTCGGCTACTGCGCCGAGCTGGTGCGGGAGCCCAAGCGCACGATCGTGGTGCTGATCACCGACTTCTACGAGGGGCGCGCCGAGCGCGACCTCGTGCGGCAGGTGCAGCTGATGGCCGAGGCGGGGGTGCGCATGATCGGCCTGGGCGCCCTGGGCTACGACGCGCGCCCGCAGTTCAACCGCGCGACGGCCAAGCGGTGCCGCAAGGTCGGCATGGACATCTTGGTCTGCACGCCCGAGAAGCTCGCCGAGTGCATGGCCACGATCATTCGCGGGTGAACAGTTGATGGTTAGCGGCAATGCCGACTAGGGCTCGAGCACCAGCTTCCCCACCGTCTCGCCCGACTCGAGCGCGCGGTGCGCGTCGGCCACCCGCTCGAGCGGGTAGGTCGTGACCGGCGGCGGGGTGAGCTTCCCCTCGGCGAACCAGGCCAGGAGGCGCCCCATGGCCTCCTCGAGCAGCCACTGCTCCTCGAACATGTAGCTGAGGTTGAAGGCCAGCACGCTGCGGCTGGTGGTCGTCATGTGGAGCGGGTCGAAGCGCGGCGTGCGCAGCCAGCCCGCGGCCAGCTTGAGCCAGTTGGGCCGGCCGCCCGTCTTGGGCAGCATGGTGTGAAAGCCGTACACGATCAGCTTGCCCGGCGTGCGCAGGTGCTCGTAGCTCTGCCGGAGCGTGGCCACCCCGTTGGCGTCGGCGATCACGTCGTAGCCGCGCGGCGCGTGGCGCTCGGCGGCGGGCCACAGCGGCTCCTTCGACTTGTCGATCACGTGGTCGGCCCCATGGGCGCGGGCGGTCGCGACCTTGTGCGTGGCGCCCACCACGCCGGTGACCTCGCAGCCCGAGAGCTTGGCGAGCTGCACCAGCGCGCCGCCCACCCCGCCCGCCGCCGAGTGGATCAGCGCCTTCTGTCCGGTGCGGGGGCGGGCCAGCTCGAGCAGGCCGTAGTAGGCCGTGAGGTACACGGCCGGGATCCCGGCGGCCTGCGGGAGGTCGAGCCCGGGCGGGAGCGCGAACACCTGCCCGCGCGGGACGCGGACCTCGCTCGCGTAGCCGAAGAAGCGGGTCACCGCGAGCACGCGCTCGCCGGGGGCGAGGTCGCTCACCCCCTCGCCCACGGCCTTCACCGTGCCGGCCACCTCGAACCCCGGGGTGATCGGCCAGCCCACGTACTCCTTGGCCGAGGAGTAGAGGCCCATGCGCACCACGCAGTCGGCGTAGTTGACCCCGCTCGCCGCGGCCGCGATCACCACCTCGCCCCGGCCCGGGACCAGGCCCGGGAGCGTCTCGAGCTCGAGCCGCTCGTACGAGCCGGCCCGGCGGATCGTGACGCGCCGGTAGGTTTCGCTCACGGGACCTCCGGCGCGCGGAGCGCCTGCGCGCCGCCCACCAGGGCGAAGCGGAACGCGTGGGGAGCGAGGGCACCGAACCGCGCCCTGTAGCCGGCGAGGAGGGCCTCGGCCGCGGCCTCGGCCTGCGCCGCCTCGACGAGGTGCAGCGTGCAGCCGCCGAACCCGCCGCCCATCATGCGGCCGCCCAGCCACCCCGGCGCGCCCTCGCCCAGCTCGACCAGCGCGTCGAGCTCGGGGCAGCTCACCTCGTAGTCGCCCTGCAGGCTGACGTGCGAGGCGACGAGCAGCCGACCGGCGGCGGGGAAGTCGGCGCGCTCGAGGGCGGTCGCCAACGCGAGCACCCGCTCGTTCTCGTTGAGCACGTGGCGCAGCCGGCGACCTTCAGGGGTAGAGACGTCGAGGAGATCGAGCGTCAGCTCACGCACCGAGCGCAGCTCGGGCCGCTTCAGGCGGGCGCGCTCGAGCCCGCGCCGGCACTCGGCCACCCGCTCGCCGTAGCGCCCGTCGGCCAGCGCGCGCTCCTTGCCGGTGTGGACCACCAGCCAGGTCACGTCGCCAGCGGGAGCCGGCCGGTGGCTCGCGCTGGGCGCGGCGAAGTCGAGCAGCAGCAGCTCGCCCGGCCGCGACAGCTCGGAGGCGGCGGGGTCGAGCAGCCCGCAGGCCACCCCCGCGTAGCGGTGCTCGACCGCCTGCGCGGCGCGGACCAGCGGCCAGCCCGAGAGGTCGCGCTCGACGAGGCAGGCCAGCGCGCGCAGCCAGGCGACCGACAGCGCGGCCGACGAGGAGAGCCCCGCCCCGCGCGGCACGTCGCCATCGAACAGCGCCTCGACCCCGGGCACGGGCCCGAGCCTCTCGGCGGCGAGCGCCAGCGCGCCGGCGACGTAGGCGCTCCAGCCGCTCTCGGCGCTCGATTCGCCGAGGCGAAGCCTGCGCTCCTCGTCGAGCGCCTCGCTCCGGACCAGCGCCGTGTCGCCCGACCGCGGCGCGAGCGCGACCGCCACCCAGCGGTCGATCGCGGCGGGGAGCGCCAGGCCGTCGTTGTAGTCGGTGTGCTCGCCGATCAGGTTGATCCGGCCGGGCGCCCAGGCGAGCACCTCGGGCGCGCGCCCGAACCGCTCACCGAAGCGCGCCGCCGTTCGCCGCGCGATCTCGGGCACGTCTGCTGCCGCTCGCATGGGCGCGGAGCATACCGCCCGCCCGCGACCCGGCGGGTCACACCAGCTGCTTGCCCTTGGGGCTGAGGCGCACCCACAGCGCGCCGTCCTCGCCGAGCGCGACCCGGGCCAGGCCGAGCTGGACCAGGGCCGCGGCGGAGCGCGGCGCGCTGGCCACCGGGGCGCCCTCGGGGGCGGCGGCGCGCGCGAGCAGCGCCTCGCAGCCCTTGGACAGGTCGCGGTCGAGGAGCACGCGCCGGCGCCAGGTGCGCCAGGCCGCGAACAGGTTGGCGGGGCCGGCCACCAGCCCGCTCGCCAGGCCGGCGACGGCCTCCTCGCGCAGCAGCAGCGGGCCGTCGGTGAGGTCGGCCAGCGCGTCCTCGATCGCGCGGCGGTCCGCCTCCGCCCGCGTGAGCGGCGCGAGCGACGCCAGCGGGTCGATCCGGCGCCAGGCGCTGTAGGTGGCGACGGCCAGGTAGAGCGCGGTCGCGCCGACCGCGAACCAGAACGCGCCGCGCAGCCCGAACCAGCCCAGCCCAATGAACAGGCTGAACAGCACCATTAGCAGCCCCGCGGTCACGACCAGGCAGCCCAGGCCGGTCACGCCCTGGATCGCAGCGGTCTGCGCCAGGTCCGCGTTGCGCTCGGCGACGTAGCGCTCGAGGCTCACGCCGGCGCGCCCTCGAGCAGGTGCGCCAAGAGCCAGGTCGCGCTGGCGCCCGCGCCGAACACGACCAGGAACACGGTCCAGGCCGCGCCGGCGAGGTCGGTCAGCGTCCCCGTGATCCCCCGGAGCTCGCCCGTGGTGAGCCAGCCGGCCGCGTGGGCCCACACCGCCGCGGCGCCGACCAGCAGCGCGCCGCGCGTGCGCAGGTTCGGCGTATCGGCCGCGAGGGAGGCGAGCACCACGCACACCGCCGCCGCGCCGACGCTGAGCGCCACGATCCTGCCGTTCGCCACGCCGGGCAACGCGCCCCGCAGCATGGCTCCGAGCTCGCTGGGCTCTCCCATGGTCCCCTCCCTTCGCGGCCGAGTGTGTCCGGCGCCGGGTGGGATCGCAACGGACTATGGATTTAGAAGTCGACCGCGACCTTGGTCACGGCGCGCCCGGCGCTGCGCGGCTTCCTCACGATCAGGGCCTTGAACTCGGGGGGCTTGAGGCCGAGCACCCGGCTGCCGGCGGGGCCGAACTTCAGCCCCTGCAGGTGCTCGAGCGCCAGCCGGTCGCCGAGGAGCTCGGCGAACATGTCCTTGGTGTAGGCCACCTTCTCGAGCGCGACCCCGTGCTGGGCGAGGAACGCGCGCAGCGTGGCGAAGAAGGTCTGGGTGGTGTGGAGCACCTCGACCGTGGGGTCGAGGCCGACGAGCTGCGCCACGTGCTCGAGGCTGGTCTCGAAGCCGAGGCGCTCGGCCACGAGCTTGAGGTGGCCGAAGTGGATCGAGAACTCGGCGTGGTCGAGGTGGGTCGAGTGCTCGGGGTAGCGGGTGTGCGAGCCGTACTCGGTGAGCACCGCCGTGCCGCCGGGGCGGAGCACGCGGGCGCACTCCTCGAGCAGGCGGAACGCGCCGACGTTCACGAAGAACAGCCCCGGCGCGTCGTGGAACGGCAGCGCGTAGCGGCGCACCACCTCGGCGCCCGGGCCGCCGTCCTCGCCGCTGGTCCCCTCGAGGTCGACCCGGCGCACCGCCGAGACGGCGAGGTCGGCGATCACCTCGTTGGAGATCATGAGGTCGACGCTGGCGTCCGCGAGGGGGAGGCGCTCGGCGTCGCCGCCCACGATCCGCAGCCGGTCGGCGTGCTTGCGGGTGCGCTCGCGCTGCGAGGCGCGCAGCGCGGGGGCGATGTCGACGATCGTGTAGCGCAGGCGGTTGAACAGGCGCGGCGCGCGGAGCGCCAGGCCGTCGAGGAAGCACTGGGCGAAGATCCCGGTGCCGCCCCCCACCTCGACCGCGCGGAACGTGGCGCTCGGCGCCTCGGGCGCCACGTCGCGGTCGACGAGGGCCCGGGCCAGCGCGCCGCCGTAGGTCTTGCCGCCGAGCGCCGGGTGCGGCACGCGCAGGGCGTGGCTGAGCGTGGTCTCGCGCTCCTCGAACTGCTCGCTGGCCGAGGTGATCTCGCTCTTGTGGTACTCGCGCGTGTCGTAGGCGGGCTCGGGCGGCGGCTCCTCGGCGCCGCGCAGCGCCGGGTAGGGCATGGTCGAGAGCACGTAGGGCGGCAGGCCGACCATGTCGTAGGCCGACTTGTTGCGCGGGATCAGCTTGAGGAGCTGTCGCTGCGAGTGGGCCCACAGCCGGATCGTGCTGCGGACGCGCTCCTCGAGCCGCTCCTCCTTGGGGAACTGGCGCGACAGCCGCTTGACGATCTCGCGCACCTTGAGCGAGCCGTCGCACAGCTCGAACAGCCGCCCGAACAGCGGCGGGAGCTGCTCGGTGACGATCGTCCCCTCGCGCCGGTCCTTGTAGCAGAGCGTCACGTCGCCCTTGGCCCGGCGGTAGCTGATGATCCAGGGGCCGCGCACGGGGTGCCAGTCCTGCGTCACCTCGCGGTCGTCCTCGCCCTCGCGCAGGAGCACGAGGTGCTGCCCGAGCGTCTCGAAGAACGCGTCGAGGTCGCCCGGCAAGAACTCGTCCTTGAAGTGCTCGCGCGCGGCGCGCTCGCGGGTGGGCTCCTGGAAGTGGTCGAGGAAGTGGAGCACCTTGGGGTGGCACTGGATGATGTCGCCCACGAGGTCGTGATAGAGGTAGTAGTCCTCGCCGCGGGCGAAGAACGAGAGGTGGCGCGAGCGGCGCCACAGCGGGTCCTCCTCGCCGACCGCGCCCTCCACGTCCTGGTGCGGCCCGACGTCGGGCACGTCCCCCTCGCCGCGGGCGAGCCGCTCGAGCACGTCGCGGGCGGCCGCCTCGAGGGCGGCGGCGGCGCCGGGGTGCACGGGGGCGACCAGCGGGGCGATCGTCTCGAGCGCCTCCTCGGCGTAGCGGCGCTTCTTGGCCTCGCTCCAGCGCGCGCCGAGCACCTCGCTGAGGTTGTCGAGGCGGTCGGCCGCCTTGACCACCAGCGCCTCGGGCGGCCCCTCGCGCAGGCGCTCGTAGTAGCGCGCGTCGCGCTCCGCCTTGGCCGCCTGGCGCGCCTCGCCCTCCAGCTCGGGCGCCAGGGCGGGCTTGGTGAGGTGGTCGACCAGGGTGGCCACGCGCGGGCCGAACCGCTCCTCGACCGCGGCCAGGGTCAGCTCGCTGTCCTCGACCGCGTCGTGGAGCAGGGCGGCCACGACGACCTCGGGCTCGACGGCCCCGAGCGCCTCGAGCGTGTGCCGCGCCACGCGCAGGGGGTGGACCACGTACGGCGCGCCGCCGTCGCGCAGCTGGCCCTTGTGGGCCGCGCTCGCCACGCGGAACGCCTCCTCGATCGTCGCCGCCGCGTCCACCCGACCGGTGCGGGCGAGCGCCTCGAGCAGCTCGGCCAACAGCTCGTCCTCGTTGATCACACCGCTCCTCGCGCCGCGACCCGGCTGGGGTGATCGACGGGCCGGCGGCGGGGGATCGTACCCGCTCGGAGGCGAGGTCGGGTCGGGCGCGAGCCTGACTCAGGCCGTCGCGGCGCGCCGCACCGCGACCTCGCCCAGGAGGGTGAACGCGGCCAGGGCGAGCAGCGGAGGCGCCAGCGGCGCGCCGCGCCCCGTCGGCACGGGCCCGCGCGGAGCGCGCTCGAGCGCGTGCAGCAGCGCTCGGGCCGGCGCGAGCGCGCCCCGCTCGGGGCTGGGCGGGGGGAGGGCCAGGCCGCGCTCGTAGATCACGCGGCGCCCGTCGCGGACGGTCAGGGTCCAGGCGCCTGCGGGGGGGGTGGGGACCCGCGCGGTGTAGCGCCCGGGCGCGACCTCCTCCAGGTCGGCGTTCACGCTGGGCGCACCGGGCTCGGAGCCGACCAGGGCCAGGGCGGGGGCGGCGAGCCCGGGCGGCGCCTCCACCTCGAGCGTCAGCGCGCCGCGCTCGAGGCGCGCCGACGCCGCGCCGGCGCCCTCGGGCTCGGGGGGCGCCGGGGCGAGGTGGCGCGCGAGCTGGCGCAAGAGCCGCGCGAACCCCGGCCAGTCGCGCCAGGCCGACGCCCAGCGAGCGCCCGCGTCGGACGTCCAGGCGACGACGCGGCCCGCGCCCTGGTCCCAGGCGGCGAGGAGCGGGCGCCCCTCGGGGCCGGTCAACCACACCGTCGCGCCGGCGCGGGGGCGGGTGGGAGCCAGGCCGCGCAGCGGCGGCGCCTCGCTCAGGGCGACCCCTGCGAGCGGCGCGGCGGGGAGCGCCAGGCGAGGCACGAACGGCGGCTGGTCGAGGACGCGGCGGCTCGCCTCGAGCGCCTCCTCGACCACCAGGCGCGGCACGCTCTGAACCGAGAGCGCCGCGTGGTGGCGTCCGCCGGCGGCGGCCGCCAGCTCGGCCAGCAGGCGCTGGTTGGCGTCCTCGCCCACCGCGACGGTGGTGAGCGTGGCGCCGCAGGCGGCGAGCGCGCGGGCGAGCGCCAGCAGCTCCTCGTGGCGGCCGGCCACGCCGTCGGTGATCGCGACCACGTGCTTGACCCGGGCCGGGTGCTCGCGCAGCGCGGCCACCGCGAGCTCGAGGGGCGGCACGAGGTCGGTCCCGCCGCCGGCCGCCCACAGCGCGACCAGGCCCGCCGCGCGACGGGCCGCCTCGCCCGCCGGCCCCAGCGGGACGGCCCACTCGGCGCGGAAGTGGAAGCCGATCACGCCGAGCGCGTCGCCCGGGGCGAGCGTGCGCATGGCCTCCTGGGCGGCGAGCTTGCCGAGCGCCAGCTTGGGCCCGCGCATGGAGGCCGAGCGGTCGAGCACCAGGACCAGCGCGGCGGCGGGGCGCTCGAGGGGGGGCGGGTCGGAGCGCACCGGCAGGATCTCCTCGAGCGCGCTGCCCGCGTAGTCGCCCAGGCCGTAGGAGCGCGCGCCGCCGAGCACGAGCAGCCCGCCGCCCGCGGCGACGCGGCGGGCGAGGGCGGCCTGCGCGGCGGGGCCGAGCGCGCCGGCGTCGCCGCTCCGACCGAGCGGCACGTCCACGAGCGCCACGAGGTCGAGCGCCGCCAGGGCCGGCCCCTCGAGCGGGAGCTCGCCGGGCGGACCGACCGCGACCTCGAGGCCGGCCGCCTCGAGCGCCAGGGCCACCAGGGCCCCGGTGCCCGGAGCGCCGGCCACCACCAGGGCGCGCGGCCCGCGCCGCACCGGCACGACCGCCTGGAGCGCGTCGCGCTCGCCGGCGGGGCCGACGACCTCGAGCCGATACCGCAGCGGTCCGGGCGTGCTGGCGGCGTCCACGAACGTCAGCTCGAGCGCGCCCTCGGCGGCGGCGACGCGCTGCTCCCAGCGGCGCACCTCGTCCTCGCCGCCGCGCCGCTCGAGGCGGACCGTGGCCTCGCCGCGGGCCACCGCCACCGTGGCCCGCAGCCGGACCGCCTCGCCCTCACGCACCCAGGGGCGGGTCGGCTCGAGCGTCAGGACCCGCGCGTCGGGGTGGTGCGGCGGGGCCGCCCGCGTGCGCACCCGCCAGCCGCGCGCCGCGAGCGCGTCGGCGGCCGCGAGCGCGTCGCCCCGGGTCACGAGCCCGTCGCTCACGAGCAGCGCCTCGCGCGCGCGGCCCGCTCCGGCGTCGGTCGGGAGGACCGCCGCCAGCTCGAGCCCCGCGGCGAGGTCGCTCGCGCCGGGGTCGAGCCCCGCGGTCGCGGCGGCCCAGGCCCCAGCCAGCGGCTGGGGCGGGCGCGCGCCGAGCGGCCACACCACGCGCGCCCCGTCGGCCGCCGCGATCAAGGCGACCCGATCGGCCGGGCCGAGCGCGGCGAGCTCGCTGGTCACGGCCGCGAGCACCGCCTCGCGCGAGGCGCTCGCCGAGGCGTCGGCCACGATCACCACGTCGCGGCCCGACGCGGGCCAGCTCCAGCGCGGGCTGGCGAGCGCGAGCGCGAGCGCGATCAAGGTGATCGCCCGCAGGGTGGTGGTGACGCGCAGCGCGCGGCCGCGCACTCGGACCTGCCGGGTGCGGCGCGCGGCGAGCACCAGCAGCGGCGCGAGGCCGAGCGCCAACAGGCCGAGCGGAGCCTCGAACGCGAGCGCCCAGCTCACGGGAGGCCCCAGGCATGGAACAGGGCGGCCTCGAGCGCCAGCGCCGCGAGCGCCAGCGCGAGCCACGGCGTGCGCGGCCCCCGGCGCGCGGGCGGGGGCCGGGCGCTCCAGGCGAGGCGCCGGGCGCCGGGCGCCGTGGGCGCCACCTCGAGCTCGGTCTCCGCGGGGTCGGGGTGGAGCGCGAGCGCGGGCACGCCGCCGAGGTGCAGCGCGCCCGGCGGCGCGGCGAGCAGCAGCGGCAGGGCGCGCGTCTCGGCGCTCACCGTTCGGTGAGCGCCCCCGGGGAGCTCGTAGCGCCCCGCCGCCAGCCCCGAGACGGTCTGGCCCGTGCGCAGCCAGCGCGGCGCCTCCTCGGGACGGTCGGCCGCCCAGCGGAGCGCGGCGGCCACCAACAGCGGCAGCTCGCGCCGCAGCGCGAGGTCGCTCGAGGCGGGGGCGAAGGTCAGCGCGACCTCGCGCGCGCCCTCCCGCTCGCGCACGAGCAGGAGGGGCGCCTCGCCCGCGCGGGCGATCGCTCGCCAGCCGCTCTCGGCGGCGACGCTCACCTCCGGACGCGCGGCGAGGAGCAGGGGCCCGAGCGGGAGGCGCGCGAGGAGCGGGTGGGCGCTCGTCTGGACGGCCCCGGCGTACGGCGCGCCGGGCGCGGCCGCCAGCCCCACCTCGCCGCCGAGCGCGCCGGGCGCGACCAGGAGGGTGGGAACCCCGGGACGGCGGGTGGCGGGCGCGCTGGTGACGACCTGCACCGTCGGCTCCTCCGCGGCGTCGGGGCCGAGCAGGACCACCTCGGGGTCGGCCGCCAGCGCCGCGTCGAGGAACCGCTGGGGGGGGCCGAGGCGCAGGACAAACAGCCGCGGACGCGGCTCGACGACCCAGGCCCGCGCGTCGTCGAGCGGGTGGTCGTCGGACCCGCCCACGAGCCGGGCCTCGACGGTGGCCGCCGTCACGCCGGTGGGGAGGGGCACCGAGAGCGCCGGGAGCGCCCGCCGCTCGCCGGGCCCCAACGGCTCGGGGGGCAGCGCGAGCAGCGGCGAGCCGCCGACCTCGATCAGCAGCCCGCGCTCGACGGGTTGGTCCCCCGCGCGGTGGACCAGCGTCGCCGCGAGCCTCAGGCCGTGGTCCTCGCGCGTGAGGGTCGCCTCGAGGGCCACGTTCTCTCGCCCGGGCGGCGGCGCCACGTGGAGCAGGCGCACCTCGGGCGCGAGCACCGTCCGCGCCGGGCAGCCGTCGGAGAGGAGGGCGACCTCGGCCGCGCGGTCGGGCGAGCCGTGCAGCCGGAGCAGCGTGTCCGCCAGGCGGAGCGCGCCCGAGAGGTCCGCCCCCGCCCCTTCCTGGGGAAGCAGGGTGGCCCAATCGGCGCCGGCCGGCGCCGGCCCAGGCCCGCTCACGAGCCGGGGACGCGTCCCGGCCGCGATCAGCCAGCCCCGGTCCTCGGGCCCGAGCGCGTCCAGCAGCCCCCGCGCGCGGGCGCGGGCCTCCTCGAGCCGCGAGGCCGCTCGGCCGCGCGAGGCCATGCTGCCCGAGACGTCGACCACGACCACGAGGTCCCGCGGCGCACCCTCGCCCCAGACCACCCCCGCCGCGCCCCCCGTGAGCCCCGCCAGGGCGAGCAGGAACAGGAGCAGCGGCAGCGAGCGCGGGTCGGGTCCAAACGGCCGCACCCGCCGCGGCGGCGCGGCGATCCCGCGCCACAGCATCAGCGCGGGGACCCGCACGGTCACCCGCCGCCGACGCCACGTGTAGAGCGCGATCAGCGGCAGCGCGAGGAGCGCGAGCCACAGGAAGGAGGGGTCGAGCGCCACCACCTCCCAGCGTAGACACGCGTGCGGTTCTGCCCACCGGCTCTACCGGGCGGCGCCCGCACGCGAGCAGCTCCCGCACGGGTCCCAGGCGTCGCACGTGCGACAAGGCCACCCCGTCGCACGTGCGACAAGACCCCTCGCCGCTGTCGCACGTGCGACAAGCTCCGGCCCGACCCCCGGGGGCCGTCGCACGTGCGACAAGCCCCCCCCGTCGCACGTGCGACAAGGCGCCCCCGTCGCACGTGC
>CAZMSZ010000113.1:0-19602 GCA_964569055.1 uncultured Planctomycetota bacterium
CGGCTGAGCGCCTACCCGCTGCCCTCGGCGACGGGCGCGGGGAGGACCCCGTTGCCGTTGGTCCCGTTCGCGCTGGGCGCGCCCTTCTTGCCCGCGTGGGGGCCGAGGTCCTGGCCCGCGGCGATCAGGTGGCCGCGCTCCACGAACACGCCGATGCGGCGCACCTTCTCGTAGCGCTGCTCGAGCAGCGCGTCGAGCGAGAGGTCGACGACCTCGTCCAGCGCGGCGCACACCGCGTCCGCCACCACGCGGCAGGTCTCGGCCACCGACTGGTGGGCGCCCCCGAGCGGCTCGGGGATGACCCGGTCCACGATCTTGAACCCGAGCAGGTCCTTGGCGGTCAGCTTGAGGATCGCGGCGGCCCGGTCGGCGTAGTCGGCCGACTTCCAGAGGATCGACGAGCAGCCCTCCGGCGAGATCACCGAGTAGTAGGCGTTCTCGAGCATGAGCATCCGGTCGCCCACGCCGATCCCGAGCGCGCCGCCGCTGCCTCCCTCGCCGATCACCACGCACACCACCGGGGTGCGGAGGCGAGACATCTCGAGGATGTTGCGGGCGATCGCGTGGGCCTGCCCGCGCCGCTCCGCCTCGACGCCGGGGTAGGCGCCCGGCGTGTCGATCAGCGCCACGACCGGGATCTTGAACTTCTCGGCGAGGCGCATCTTCAGGAGGGCCTTGCGGTAGCCCTCGGGATGCGCGCTGCCGAAGTTGCAGGCGATCCGCTCCTTGGTGTTCTTCCCCTTGCGGTGCCCGACCAACATCACCGAGCGGCCGCGCAGCCTGGCGAGCCCGGTGAAGATCGCCTGGTCGTCGCCGCCGGCTTGATCGCCGTGGAGCTCGATCGGCGCGTCGAACATGTTGGCGAGGTAATCGGTGAACACCGGGCGCGCCGGGTGACGCGCGAGGGCGATCCGCTCCCAGGGGGTCAGGTTCTCGACGACCTCGCGCTGGAGCTCGCGGCAGCGCGTCTTGAGCTGGTCGATCTGGCCGCTCAGGTCGATCTCGGTCGACTCGGCGAAGCTCTCGAGCTCCTCGATCTTGCGGCGCAGCTCGAAGATCGGCCCCTCGAACTTGAGCTCGGTGGAGATCGGGTCCGCCACGAACGCCCTCCCGCAATCCGCGACCGCAATGGGCCCCGCCGTCAGATCGCGTCTACGGGGCCGAGCCACTTCGACCTGACCGGCCGAGGCGCCGAGGTCCGACGGATCAGGAGGTGCCCCAATGCGGGGCGATCCTAACTCGAACCACCGTCACGGGCCAGATGAGACTGCAGGAATTCTGGCAGGGCTGGGGAGGATGACGCAATGCGCTGTCGCGCTCACTCGACCAGGGGGCCCGGGAGGGCCGCCGCCTCGCGGGCCGCCACGGCCTTGGCCTCGGTCTCCAGCCAGGCCGGGTCGACCTGCCCCTCCAGCTCGATCTCCTCGACGATCACGGCCCCGTCGAACGGGGCCAGCCCGACCTGCCCGGCGTCGTCCCAGCGCGGGATCGGACCCTGGGCGGTCACGGTGCGGCTGCCGACGCGGTAGCGGACCTGCCCCCGCTCGTTCCGGGAGACCTGCACCCGGACCTCCCGCCCGGCGCGCAGCTCGGGGCGCTCGGTCGCGGCGAGCACCCACTTCATGCGCGAGCTCGGCGCGCGCCCGTCGAACACCACCAGCACGTGCGCGGGCAGGTCGACCAGGTAGCCGGCCCGATCGGGCGCGGCGGCGTCGAGCTTGAGCTCGGGGACGCTCGGGTAGCTGAAGCCGCCGCCGAACAGCACCCCGCGCCAGCCCGGGCCGCTCGAGATCAACACGTTCGCGTTGGCCGCGGGCCCCTCCAGCGGGACGAGCTTGGCCTCGACCTCGAGCTCGCCGCTGGTGAAGCGCGCCCGGTGCAGCACCTTGCCCCGCACCACGACCTCGCCGTCCTCCCGCCCGATCCGCGCTCCCTTGCTGACCGTGGCGTCGGCCGCCCAGTCCGCCAGCTCGGCGTCGTCGGCGAAGGTGTAGCGCGCGCTGAGCCGGCCCTTGCGGTCGAGCTCGACCGTCCCGCCGAACAGCCGGCGCGGGTCCTCGAGGAGCTCGGCGCGCCGCGCCTCGCGGTAGGCGGCCTGGAGCTGGCTCCACCGCTCCGCGAAGGCCGCCGTGCGGCGCACGTCCTGCGGCGGCTCGCGCAGCGCCGCCATCAGCGCCGCGGGCGCCACGCCCTGCGCGGTCCAGGCCGCGATCCACCCGCGCGCGGCCCGCTCGCGGGCCTCGGCCGCGGCGGTCGCGATCCGGGCGCGCAGCGCCGGGTCGTCGGGGACGCCGGCCGCGACGGCGGCGGCGAACGCGGCCTCGGCGGCGCCTCCCGCGCCGCGCCCCAGGAACAACAGCGCGTTGAACCGCCCCTCGCGGGCGGGCAGGGCGCGGCTGAGCAGCTCGTCGGGGGCGAGCGCGCACACGTCGAACGGGTGGGCCTCGCCGCCCTCGGCCGGGGCGAGCGCGCCGATCCAGCTCTTGGCGTCGAACCGCACCAGGCGGCCGCTCAGCTCCCCGTCGCGGCGACGGAG
Organism: uncultured Planctomycetota bacterium; assembly: GCA_964569055.1. Classification (GTDB taxonomy): domain Bacteria; phylum Planctomycetota; class J058; order J058; family J058; genus JAWLGW01. The sequence goes on from CAZMSZ010000113.1 coordinate 2,537, forward strand.
CGTCACGCTCGCGCCGGCCACGGCGAGCCCCTGCCACGTCCGCACGAACACCTCCTCGGCGCGCCGCACGCCCTCGAGGTCGGCCTGCAGCGCGCTCAGCGCCGCCTCCTGCCCGGCCGGACCGGCGAGCGGCGCCGCCCCCGCGAGCGCTCGCTCGGCCTCGCCGAGCCGGCCGGCGCAGAGCGCGGCCCAGACGCCTTCGGCGGCCTGCTCCCAGCGCGCGAGCGCCTCGCGCTGCCCGGCCGCGGCGAGCGCCGCCCGCGCTCGCTCGGTCAGGTCCGCGGGGAGGCGGGCCGCCAGCTCCTCGAGCGCGGCGCGGGCCTTGGCGGCGGCGACCGGCTCGGGCGCGTCGCGGAGCGCGGCGAGCGCCTGCTCGAGGGCCGCCGCCGCCTGCTGCCGCACCGGGCGCTCCACGCGATCGAGCCGCGTGGCGAGGTCGTTGAGCGCGCGCCCGCTCCAGGTGGCGCGGAACGTCTCGATCAGGGTCAGGGCGGCGTCGAACCGCTGGGTGCGCACCAGGTCGAGGACCTGCAGCGCGAGCGCCTCGTAGGCCTGGTCGCCCGCCCGCTGCACCGCCACCTCGAGGGCCGCGACCTCGGCTCGGGTGCTGTCGCTCAGGTTCGGGCGCGCCACGAGCAGCTCGCGGTGGAGCATCAGGGCGCCCCAGGGATCGTCGGGGTGCTCGCGCGCGTAGGCCCGTGCCGCGGCGAGCAGGGCGGCGCCCTCGGGGTCCCCGGCCGGCGGGGGGTCGGCGGGCGGCGTCACGGAGGGGTCGACCCGCCGGACCTCCGGTCGGGTGGGGGTGGGGTCGGTCGGCGCCGGATCGGACACCGATCCCACGGTGGGGGTCGGCGGGTCCACGGCCTCCTCGCCGCCCGCCAGCAGCGCCCACGCCCCCGCCACGAGCACGGCCGCGCCCACCAGGCCGCCGACCGCCATCAGACCCCCGCGGCGCCCCCCGGCGCGCATGGCGTCGGCGAGCCGCGCCCCGGCAGGCGGGCGGGCCGCCTCGCGGCGCGCCGCGGCGAGCCGCTCCTCGAACGCGCGCGCGTCGGGGAGCCGGCGCTCGCGCTCCTTGACCACCATCGCGGCCAGCAGGTCGCGCAGCGGGGCCGGGACGTCGGGCAGGCGCTCGGCCAGCGGGGGGAACGGCGTGCGGACCTGGTGCACCAGGATCGCGCGCGCGGACGCGGCATCGAACGGCGGCTCCCCGGCCAGCATGTGGAACAGCGTGGCGCCGAGCGAGTAGATGTCGCTGCGCGCGTCGATGTCGGTGCGCCCCAGGGCCTGCTCCGGCGAGCAGTAATACGGCGTGCCCTCCGTCATGGCCGCCTTCTCGCCCGTGCCGGCGGGCTGCAGCGGCTTGGCCAGGCCGAGGTCGCACAGCTTCGCGCGCCCGTCCGCGCCGATCATGATGTTCTCGGGCTTCACGTCGCGGTGCACGAGCCCGGCGCCGTGCGCGTGGCCGAGCGCGCGCGCCACCTGCTCGGCGAGCTCGAACGCGCGCTCCCAGGGGAGCCGCTCCTGCTCGGCGAGCAGGTCGGCGACCGAGGCCCCGTCCACGAACTCCATGGCGAAGAAGTAGAGGCCGTTCACCTCGCCGGCGTCGATCGCGGCCACGATGCTCTCGTGGTTGAGCTTGGCGGCGGCGCGGGCCTCGGCCAGGAACTTGGCCACGTAGCTGGCGTCGCGCGACAGGCGTCGCGAGAGCACCTTGAGCGCCACGGTCCGCTCCATGGAGAGCTGGATCGCGCGGTACACGACGCCCATGCCCCCGCGGCCCGCCTCGGCCTCGATCCGGTAGCCAGGGATCACCAGCGGGTCGAGCTGCGGGAGGAGCGCCGTGAGCTGCTCGGGCTTGAGCGCCTTGGCCTCGACGAGGTGCTCGCGGAGCGGGCGCCCGTCCTCGGGTCGGCGGGCGAGGACCTTCTCGATGCGCCCCTCGGAGACGATCCCGCCCTTGACCGCGAACAGGGCGAGCAGCGCGTCCTCTGCCGCCGGCGTCAGCTCCACGGGCGGGATCCTACCCGGATTCGCTCGTCACGTGTGGGGACTCGCGCTCGCCGAGGCCCCCGTCCTGGCCTCACCCTTCGTGCCCGTGCCCCTGCCCCTGCCCGTGCCGGTGCCCGTGCCGGTGCCCGTGCCCGTGCCCGTGCCCCTGCCCGTGCCCGTGCCCGTGCCCCTGCCCGTTCCCCGTTCCTACTTCGCGGCAAGCGGCCGAGCACGGGTCATGAACACGCGCACGAGGCCGTGGGGCCGCGAACCGCTCAAGCCGAACGGCGCGTGATCGCGCAGCGGCGCAGCGCGGCGCGCGCCACGTCGCGGTCGTCGAAGGGGTGGGCGGCCCCGGCGATCACCTGGGTCTGCTCGTGGCCCTTGCCGGCGATCAGGACGAGGTCCTGGGGGCCGGCGGCGCGGATGGCGCGCTCGATCGCCTCGGCGCGGTCGACCGCCACCACGGCCTGGTCGCGGCGCGCGAGGCCGGCCGCGATTTCGGCGGCGATGGCGGCGGGGTCCTCGCTGCGCGGGTTGTCGCTGGTCACGTAGACCTGGTCGGCCCAGCGCTCGGCCGCGCGGGCCATGGGGGCGCGCTTGCCGCGGTCGCGATCGCCGCCGCAGCCGAACACGGTCAGCAGGCGGCCGCCTTGCCGGTCGACCAGCGGGCGGAGGGTGGCGCCCACCCGCTCGAGGGCGTCGGGGGTGTGGGCGTAGTCGACGAGGACCGCGGGCTGGAGCGCGCCGCCGGCGACCCGCTCCAGCCGGCCGGGAACCGGCGGAGCGGCCTCGAGCCCCGCGGCGACCTCGGCGGGCGACAGCCCGAGGGCGTGCGCCACGCTCGCGGCGGCGAGCGCGTTCTCGACGTTGAAGGCGCCGACCAGGGGGAGGACGACCTCGCGGCGAACTCCCCCCAGGGAGAGCTCCACGCAGGTGCCGCGCAGGGTGGCCTCGCGCACCCGCGCCCACACGTCGGGCGGCGTCGCGCCGGTCGCGTGACCCTCGTGCGGCTCGAAGCAGGCGTAGCGCGTGACCCGGGCCGCCGTGCGCGCCGCGAGCCGGGCCGAGAGCGGGTCGCGGGCGTTGAGCGCGCAGGCGGCGTCGGGGGCGAGCTCCTCGAACAGCCGCGCCTTGGCCGCGGCGTAGGCCGCGAGCGTGCCGTGGTAGTCGAGGTGATCGCGGGTCAGGTTGGTGAAGGCGGCCGCCCCGAAGCGGACCCCCGCCACCCGACGCTGGTCGAGGGCGTGCGACGAGACCTCGAGCGCGAGGTGGCGGTGCCCGGCGGCGCGGGTCTGGGCCAGCGCGGCGTGGAGGTCGAGCGCGTCGGGGGTCGTCATGGTGGCCGGCGTGGTCACGCCGGCGATGCGGTTCACCACGGTGCCCAGCAGCGAGCACGGCCGCCCCGCGGCCTCGAGCAGCGCCGCGATCAGGAACGCGGTCGTGGTCTTGCCGTTGGTGCCGGTCACCCCGACCGCGGCGACCTCGCGCGACGGCTCGCCCCACAAGCGGTCCGCGAGCAGGCCCAGGGCGCGCGCGGCGTCGGGGGTGCGCAGCACGGGGACGTCGACCCCGGGGAGGTCCCGCTCGGCCACGACCGCCAGCGCGCCGCGGCGCACGGCCTCGGCGGCGTATTGCCCCCCGTCGCTGTGGACGCCGGGGATCGCCACGAACACCTCGCCGGGCCGGACCCGGCGCGAGTCGCGCGCCAGCCCGCGCACGACCTGCGCGCCGACCGCCGCGGGGGGCGGTGCGACGACGATCCCAGCGACGAGCTCGGCCAGACGCATCGCGTCCTCCCCGAGCTTCATCGGCAATCGGCGAGGCGCGCTGAACGCCTCAGCGGTTGCTCGGGTTGCAGTTGCGGATCGGGTTGCAGCCCGGGCCCGGGTTGCACTGGCCGGCGGGCGGGCAGCCCTGGGGCGGGTTGCACGAGCCGGGGCTGCAGCTCAGCGCGTAGGCCGGGCTGCTGAGGGCCAGCGAGGCCAGGATCGCGGGTGGGGTGTAGAGGCCGATGCGCAACAGCCGCCTGCGCGCGCGGAGCGTCGCCTCGTCGTCGGGCGCTGCCTGGGGCGGGTCGGCGGGGTCGCTGCTCATCTCGCGCTCTCCTGCCGCGCCTGGGCGCCCCCACGGGAGCGAGCCAGCGCGGCGATCAGTTGGTGCGCCTTGGCGCGCAGGTCGGGGTCTCGCTCCGCCTCGGCCGCGCGGCGGAGCGCGTCGGCGGCGCTCGGGCCCGGCAGACGGGCCAGCGCGCTCAGGGCCGCGGAGCGGGTGGGGCGGTCGGGCGCGGTGCGCGCCAGCTCCTCCAGCCACGGCCTGGCCGCCTCGCCGCCCGTGGCCGCGTAGGCCAGGAGGGCGGGCCCGCGGAGCGGCGCCGGCAAGCCCTCGTCGAGCAGGCGCCGCAGCGGCTCGGCGTCGCGAGGATCGGCGCGCCGGTTCACGAGCTGGAGCGCGAACGCTCGCTCGAGCGGGTCGGACCCGGCGCGCGCCGCCCGCAGGAGCGCGTCCTCCTCGCCCACGCGGACCTCGCGCCGCGCGATCTCCGTCAGGACGGCGCGCCGCGCGAAGCCGCGCGCGGCGCGCTCGAGCGCGAGCGCGAACGGGCGCGGGTCCTGCTCGTCGGGCGGGAGCGCCTGCAGCGCGGCCAGGCGCAGGGCGGGGTCGGGATGGGCGGCCAGGAGCTCGAGCAGCGCCGCGCGGGCGGGCGCACCCTCCGCGCGCGCGAGCGCGAGGGCCGCGAGGCGGCCGCCCGCGCCGTCGGCGGCCGCCGCGATCGCCGCCGCGGCCGCGGGCGCCTCGGCTTCGCGGCGGAGCGCCTCGATCACCGCGGCGCGCGCCTTGGGGTCGGCGAGCACTCGGCCGTCGTCCAGCGCGCCCAGCAGGCTCGCCAGCGGCGCGGCGGCCCAGCGCGCGTCGAGGGGCTCGCTCGCGGCGGGCGAGGGCGGCGCCGCCCGGGCCGCGGCCGGGCCCGCCAGCGCGCTGGCGGGTGCGGCCTCGCGCGGCGGCGTGGCGGCCGGGCGCTCGACGCGCCGGTCGCTCGGGCGCTCGCGGCTCGCCGAGGGCGCGACCACTGCCGCCAGCGTCAGCAGCGCGAGCAGCGTGAGCACGACCGCGGCGCCGGCCCGCACTCAGTCCACCTTGACGACGCGGTCCGCGCCGCCGATCAGCGCCGCGCCGTCGCGGCCGATCGCGATGTCCCAGGGGAACATGGCCGGGTCGAGGAACAGGCGCCGTCGCACCTCGAGCGTGCGAGTGTCGATCACCGTCAGCTCGCCGTCGGAGCTGCAGCACACCCACGCCTCGCGCCCGTCAGGGGTGAGCGCGATCCCGAACGGGTTGAGCCCGGTGGCGATCGTGGCCACCACCGCGCGGGTGGCGAGGTCCACCACGCGCACCTCGTGCGTGAGGTAGTGCGTGACGAACGCGCGCCCGTCGCAGACCACGAGCCGCTCCAGCCCCTCCTCGTGAGGGCCGCCCGCCGCGAGCTGATCGATCACCGCCGGGATCGCGGGGTCGATCCGGCTGAGGAGCCCGCCCCACCAGTGCGAGAACACGACGTCGCCGTCAGCCGTCCGCGCGCCGAACTGCGGCATGGCGTCGGGTCCGAGCCCCAGGTCCCAGGCCGCGCCGCCTGCGAGGTCGAACACGCGCACCGACGCGCCGAAGACGCTCGCCACGAGCGCCCGCTGGTCGCCGGCGGCGAGCGCCACCCCGTAGGGGAACGGGCCGGTGACCCGCTCGCTCAGCACCGTGCCGGCCTCGAGGTCGAGCTCGGCCAACAGGTCGGTGGCGGAGTCGCTCACGAACAGGCGCCCGCGGGTCCGGGCCGGCGCGCAGGCCTGCGGAGCGATCCCATACGGCACCTCGCGCAGCGCCACCCCGCGCTCGGCGTCGAGGACCACCACCCGCGGGGCGGCGCCCGCCAGCACCGCGTAGGCGCGGTCGGTCGCCTCGCCGTCGCTCGCCACCGCCAGCACGAACCCCGCCACGGGGGTCGGAGGCAGGACCTCGCCGTCGGGCCGGTCCTCGAGGATCTGCAGCGGGAACGGCGAGACGGCCGCGCCCGCCGCGGTGCTGACCTCGACGGGGCCGCTCTCGGCCCCCGCGGGGATCCGCACGGTCAAGCGCGTGGGCGAGGCGGTGAGGACCTCCCCCTGCGCGCCGCCCGCGAAGGTGACCGTGGCGTCTCCGACCGCGAGGCCGAACCCGGCGCCGACGATCGTGACCACGCCGTTCACGCGCGCCGCGCGGGGCACGAGGTCGGTGATCGTCGGGGCCGGCGAGACCAGCACCCGCACCACGACCTCGCCCGAGAGGTCGCCGCGGACCTCGACCTCGAGCTCGGACACGACGGCGCTGCTCGGGTTGGGGGCGCGCCGGAGCTCGAGCGTGAACTGTTCGCGCGCGCCGGGGGCGATCTCCTGGGAGCGGCCGCGCGTCTCGAAGCGATAGGTGCGGCCGCCCCAGCCGCTCGACAGCCGCGTGCGCCAGCCGCTGGTGTCGGCCTGGAACGGGTCGGAGGCGGGCTGCCAGTCGGCCTCGTCGCGGATCCGCACCTCGTCGATCCGTCCGCGGGTCGCGCCGTTGGCGACGGTGAACGTGAGCCGCACGTCGGCGGCGCCGGCCGGGACCAAGGTGGGGACGACCGAGGCGCCGACTCGCACCAGGCGCGCGGTGGCCTGCGCGTCGGCGCTCCGGCGAGCGGGCGCCACGGCGGCGGCCGTGAAGGTGGCCTCGGATCCGACCGGCCCGTCGACGCGATAGGTCCAGCGGAACAGCGCGGCCGCTCCGTCGACGATGTCGGCCGAGGGCGGGACGGGGCCCGAGAGGAGCGTGACCTGCCCGTCGACCGTCGGCGCGGTGGGCGCGACGCCGGCGAGGTTCTCGCCCGTGTAGTTCGCGACCAGGAGCGAGAGCGTCACCTCGCCGCCCGGGATCACCTCCTCCGGCTCCACGGCGGCCGTGGCGACGAAGTCGCTCACGCGGGCCGGGCCGGCCATGACGAGCGGGGTCGAGCCGAGCGTGCTGCGCGCCTGGAGCCGGGCGATCGTCTCCCCCCGCGCGTCGGCCCGCAGGGTCCAGCTGAACGTCTGCGTGGCGCCGTAGCCGACGGTGGCCTCGGCCGGGGTGGGCCCCGCCAGCACGGTCCACCCGGCGCTCCCCTCCAGGGCGGGCGCCGCCGGCGTGACCTCCCACGCCCCGAGGAACGCGGCGGCGTTCGTCACGCTCAGCGTGAGGGTCGTCGTGCCGCCCACCGCGACGGTCGCCGGCTCGAAGCGGGCGGTGGCGGCGAGGGCGTGGCGCGTCCAGCCGGGGAGCCCGGCCCAGGGGCCGCCCTGGAGCGGCGCCACGTCGGCGTCGCGGAGCTGGTCCGCGACGTCCCGCCCGAGCCAGTCGCGGGGAGCCTCGACCTCGAGCGAGAACGAGCCGCGCCCGCCCGGCGCGACCGCGGCGCCGCTCCCGGCGCGCAGCTCGATCGTGGCGTCGTCGAGGTCGTCGACCGTCCAGCCCGGCGGCTGCGCGAGCGCGCGCAGGATCCGGTAGCCGCTCGGCAGGTCCAGGTCGAGGCGCGCGATCGGGCTCGAGGAGGTCGCGGCGTTGGTGAGCTCGAACGTGAGGACGCCCGCGGCGCCCTGGACCACCCGCGCGTCCACGACCTCGACCTTCCAGCCCCCGCCGGGCGGCTCGTTCCCGGCCGCGACGGGCGCCGTGGTGACGAGCGGGCTGGTCGCCGCGCCGTTCCCGGCGACGAGGCTCGCGGTCGAGCTCCCGCGGCCCTCGGCGCGCAGCGTCCAGGTGAACGTGGCGCGCGCGTCGCGCGCGAGGTCGACCGAGGCGGGCGTGGGCCCGCTCACGACCGCCCAGCTCGCGTCGCCCTCGAGGGCCGCGAGGAGGGGCGCGACCTCGTCGATCGTGCGCCGGGTGCGGTTGGTGACCGAGAGGGTGAGGGTCGTCGTCTGCCCGACGTCGAGGAGCTCGGGCGAGAACGTCGCCTCGGCGCGGAGCGCGCGCCGGGTCCACTCGGGCGCGGGGTTCCAGGGCCCGCCCCGCATGGGGTCGGCGTCGACCGCCGCGAACCGATCGAGCACGTCCCGGCCGCTCGAGCTGCGGGGCGGCTCGACCTCGAGCACGAACGTGCCCTCCTGGCCCGGGTCGATGGCGTCCGAGCGACGGCGGGCCCGCAGCTCGATCCGCTCGTCGTCCACCTCGCGGACCTCCCACCCGGGCGGGAGGGAGATCGCGCCGTCGCGCACCTCGTAGCCGCTGGGGAAGCGCAGCGCGAGGTCCTCGATCCGAGTCGAGGAGGTGGAGGCGTTGGTGACGCGGAGCGTGATCGGGCCCTCGTCGCCCTGGACGAGGGCGGCCTCGAGCACCTCGAGGGCCCAGCCACCCTGGGGGGGCTCGGGCGGCAGGGGGGCCAGGACCGGCGCCGCGACGAGCTCGCTCGGCTCGACGAGCGCGAAGGAGGCGTCCGCCGCGGTGGGGACCGCCGTCGGCGCCGACGCGCTCGGGGCTCCCGGCGCGCTCCCAGCGGGCGCCTCGGCGCACCCCACGCCGGCGACGCCGCTCAGCGCCAGGAACAGGAAGGCGGCGCTCGCGGCGCCGGCGTCGGGACGGTGCATTGCCTCTCCAAAGAGGCTATACACATCGCGCCAGCAAGCGTCAATCTAGCGTGTGATTCTCAAAAGAATGCACTCACGCGTATCGGGCTCCGGCCGAGGCGGCCCTGGCGCCGGTCCCGATCGGACCATCGGCGCTTCCCCGATGCCCCGCTCCGGGGAGGGACGAGGGGCGCTACTGCCGCGGCAGGCGCCCGGTCTCGTCGCGGTGCCGCATCAGCTCGAGCAGCGCCCGCGAGATCGGCAGGTCGAGCTCGAACGGGCCGCGCACGTCGCCCGGGCTGAACTCGAAGTCGCCGGCGCGCTGGCCGAGGAGGCGGGCCACGGCGGCCGTGCCGCGCCGGTCCCCCGCCTCGCCGCGCACGATCCGGCCCTCCCGGATCACGATCCGGCCGCGGACGCCTTGCGCGGCGATGGTGAGTGTGCCCGTCTTCTTGTTGAACTCGAGCATCTGGAGGAACTCGACCAGCTCCGCCTCGCGGAACGAGCCGAGGAAGCCGGTGGCCCGCCGGTGCGACGAGGTCCGCCAGGTCTGGAGCAGGTCCGACTCCTCGTCGCGCACCTTGAGCAAGAACTCGACGTTGGTCGCGTCGGCCCGCAGGCCGGTCATCTCGCTCACCACCTCCTCGATCGCGCGCATCAGCTCGTGCGGGCTGGCGTAGCGCTCCTCGGGACGCGGGGCCATCATGCGGCACAGCAGGGATACGACGTTGAGCGGGGCCCCGACCAAGAGGTCGAGCGGGGGGCCGCGCTCGATCTCGGCCAGCAGCGCCAGCTCGTTGGGCCCGTCGAACGGGGGCCGCCCCGCCAGGCAGTGGAACAGGCTGGCGCCCAGCCCGTAGATGTCCGCGCGATGGTCGGCGTCCTTGGCGGTGCGCACCTGCTCGGGCGCCATGTAGCCCATGGTCCCCAGGGTCTCGCCGTCGGCGGTGATCCCGTGGGTGACCTCGTACAGGTTCTTGGCCAGGCCGAAGTCGATCAGCTTCGCCTCGCCCTCGGGCGTGATCATGATGTTCGAGGGCTTGACGTCGCGGTGGACGATCCCCTTGTCGAACGCGTGCGCCAGCGCGCGCGCGACCTGGTAGCCGATCCGCACCGCGTCCTTCACCGCCAGCCGCGAGTGGGAGCGCTCGATCATCTGGAGCAAGGTCTCGCCCTCGATCAGCTCCATCACGATGTAGATCAGGTCGCGCGCCTGACGGACGTCGTAGATCGCGACGATGTTCTTGTGGCGCAGGCGGGCCTGGCTCTTCGCCTCCTGGGCGAAGCGCGAGATCTTCTTGCGGCTGATCGAGCTGGCGAGCGGGAGCGCCTTGAGGGCCACGAGCTGGTCGAGGGCGGTCTTGCGGGCGCGGTAGATCGGCACCACCCCGGAGATCGACAGCTTCTCGAGCACCTCGAAGCCCTCCTGGTGGAGGCGCTTGATCAGGTTGAGCTCGAGCAGCGAGAACTCGGGCGTGGCCTGCTTCTCGCGGCACTGCGGGCACACGAACCGGTCGCCGTCGAGCTGGATCACCTCGCCCTCGGCGAACGTCATGAGCGACAGCTCGCGCCGGCACTCGACGCAGGTGTAGCGCCGGTCGAGGCTGGCGGGGTCGCTGGCGTTGACCTGCACCACCAGCTCGGCGTTCCCGACCGCCAGCCGGTCGCCCGAGCGGAGCAGCGCCTTGTTGATCCGCTGCCCGTTGAGGAAGGTCCCGTTGGCCGACTGCAGGTCGGTCACGGTCACCCCGTGCGGCTCGCTCACGATCCGGCAGTGGCGACGCGAGACGCGCAGGTCGTCGACCGAGAGGTCGGACTGCAGCGACCGCCCGATGCAGAAGCCGTCGCCCGGCTCCAGGATGAAGTTCCCGTAGGCGGACCCCGAGAGGGTGACGACGGCGGTCATTGCAGGACAGGTTAGCTCCCGACGGCGAGCGGGGCCATCGGCGTGCCGCTAGCGCAGCCGGGCCCTCAGCCACCGGCTCACGATCCCGGTCACGTACGGCAGGTAGAGGATCCCGCTGTAGTGGCCGCTGGGGAGGTCGTAGCGGGTCGGGCGGCCGAGCTCCTCCCACAGGCGGCGCTGGTAGCGGAGCGGGACCACCTCGTCGTAGCGGCTGGTCACCATCAGCACCCGGCGCGGGTCGACCGCGCTCGCCAGCTCGAGCGGGTCGGAGGGGAGGAGCTCGCGCAGCTGGCCCTCGAACGCGGCCGGATCGAGCGCCAGCTCCTCCATCTTCGAGGCGCGGTACTTCACCAGGCGCCCCTCGGTGGAGTGGCGAATGATCCCGGCCAGGTCCCCGCCCGCGAGCGCGATCACGCCCGAGTGGAGCCGCGGCTCGGCCGCCATCAGGGCCGACGTCAGGATCCCCCCCATGGAGATCCCGAACGCGCACATCCGGCGCTCGTCGACCTCGGGCCGCGTCTCCGCCCAGTCGAGCAGGGCGCGGCGGCCCGCCACCGCCTTGCGCAGGTAGCGCTCGGGGTCGGCCAGGCTCCAGTGGTCGCGCAGGATCCGCGTGCCGCGCCACACCAACACGACGTGCAGCCCGGCGCGCACGAAGTCGCGGCAGTTGTTGCGCGCGAGCTCCTGCCCGCCGCCCAGGATCGGGGTCACGAGCAGCAGGGGCGCCGGCTCGGCGGCCCGCTTGCCGCGCCAGTACTCGAACTCGACCTCCTGCGGCTCGTCCCAGCCGGGGACGGTGATGTGCAGCTTGCCCTCGTGGATCGTGACCTCGTCGTCCTGCCAGCGCTGCGTCAGCGCGACCGAGCCGACGTGCGCGTAGTCGAACCGCGCCAGCACCTCGCTCGACAGCGGGATCGCCGTGCGCGGCATGGCCGCGATCGAGTAGCGCTCGACGGCGCAGCCGGCGCCGCCCACGAGCGGGAGCGTGACGAGCAGGAGCAGGAGGAGGGCGCGCATGCGGGAAGGGTAGCCCAGCGGCGCCCCATCGCCCAGGACCATTCGACGCCTGGGCTTGAAGCGCGCGCGCCGGCGCGGCCCAATGGCGCTCCGCCGCGGCCCGCCCTCGCAGGAGCGCACCATGCCCCGTCGACCGATCAGCGTCGTCCCCTTCCAGGGCGACCTCGCCGCGAGCGTGCTCGTCGCGACCCTCGCGCGCGAGGGGCGCGAGGTGATCGCCGTGAGCGTCGCGGGCGGGCGGCTCGACCCGGCCGCGCTCCCGGCGCTCGCGGCGCGGGCGCGGCGCCTCGGCGCGGCCGATCACGAGGGCACCGACGCCGAGGGCGAGGCCTACGCCCGGTTCGTCACCCCGCTCCTCCAGGCGAACGTGCTCCGTCACGGGAGCGACCCGCTGTGGGCCGCGGCGGAGCCGTACCTGCTCGCCGAGCGCGCGGCCGACGTCGCCCGGCGCCGCGGGGCGGAGGAGATCGCGCACGGCGCGGACGCCGCCGACCCCGACGACGCCGTCCGCCTCGAGGTCGCGCTGCACGTGCTCGCGCCGGCGGGGCTCCGCGTGCGGGCCCCGACCCGCGAGGAGGGGCTGAGCCCGCGCGCGCAGCAGGAGCGCCTCGGCGCGCTCGGGCTCCTCGACGGCGACGAGGAGGTGCGCGCCGACGGCGCGGCGCGCAGCGCGTCGGGCGCGTGGGGCGGGTTCGCGGGCGGCGGTGAGCTCGCCGACCCCTGGGCGGCGCCCGAGGACGAGCGCCACCCCGAGAGCGCCCCCGCCTGGGAGGCGGCCGAGCTCTCGGAGGAGTTCGACGTGGCCTTCGCCGGCGGGGCCCCGATCGGCGCGTTCGGCACCGCCCTCGACGGGGTCAACCTCGTGGCGCGCCTCACCAAGGTCGGCAGGCGCCACGCGATCGGCCGGCTGCTCCACCTCGGCGAGGACCCGCTCGGGCTCAAGCGCCGCACCGCCCTCGAGGCGCCCGGCGCGACGCTGCTGATCGCCGCGCACCGCGCGCTCGAGCAGCTCACGCTCACCGACCGGCAGCTCCTGCTCAAGGAGCAGGTCGCGCTGCAGTACGGCGACCTGCTGCATCGCGGCCTCTATCACGAGCCCGTGATGCGCGACCTCGAGGCGTTCTTCGCCTCCACGCAGGTCCCCGTCACCGGCCGGGTGCGCCTGCGGGTGTATCGCGGCGCGCTCGAGGTGATCGGGGTCGAGAGCGAGCGCTCCTTGCGGGCGGCCGCCGGCCCCGCGCCCAGCGCGCGCGACGCCGAGGGCTACGCCCGGACGGCGGCGGCCCCGGGCGGAGCGGCGCGGCGAGCCGGGGCGCCGCCACGCACCATAACCGACCATACGCCAGCGCCTTGAGCGCCCTCGTCCGGATCCTGAACGGCGCGCCTCCCCTGGCTTGGTGAGGAGGTGGGGCGTGCGGTGCAACCCCGGCTGGCTGTGGGGTCTCTTGCTGGCGCTCATTGGCGCGGCCCCCGCCGCCGCGACCCCGACCGTGGAGCGCACGCTCGACGAGCTGCCCGACGCGATCGCGCCCGACACCGAGCTGGTGGTGGTGGCCGAGCGGGCGGGCGCCGTGCGCTGGGGGATCGACGGCTGGCAGCTCCCGCCCCCGAGCCTGCGCGGCGCGGGCGCCGTGGTGGCGGGGGTCGTCGAGACGCGCCTCGAGGGCCCGCAGCTCGACGGCCGCTACCGCGCCCACCTCGGGCCGTTCCCCGGCGCCCGGCGGGTCGACCTGGTGGTGCGCCACGACGACGGGAGCTGGCGGCGCGCCCGCGGGGCGGACGGCGCGGTCGCGATCCGCGCCGGCGCGCAGGTCCGCCGCCGCCCGATCACGATCGGCGCCGGCCCGCTCCTCGGGCGCTCGAGCGGCCAGGACCGGTTCGAGGAGCTGCAGGACTGGGAGCTGGCCGACTGCCGCGGCGTCGACCCGGCCGACGACGCGCGCGCGCTCGGCGACGGGCAGGACGCGGCGCGCGACCTGGTCGCCTTCTACAGCCGCCGCGAGGCTGGCGCCCTGTTCTTGCGCGCCGACCTGCTCGAGCTCGGGCTCGGCGCCGAGGCGGGCGCCCTCGACCTCGTGGTGCTCGTCGACTGCGCGCCGGGCGGCGAGCGCTGGCTCCCCGACTACGCGGCCGGCCGCGTGGCAGGCGGCGGCTGGGAGCTGGCCGTGCGCGTGCGCGACGGATCGACGGTCGAGCTGATCGACTCGAGCTGGCTCCCGCTGGTGGGGCACGACCTCGGCGCCAGCGTCCGCGCCGACCTCGACGCGGTCGAGGCCGGCGTCACCCTGGAGGCGCTGCTGCGCGCCGGCTGGGACGGGCGGCGCGAGCTGGCCTTTTGGGTCTACACCCTGCGCGACGGCGACCCGCGCCTGGCGGACGCGTTCGCCGAGCCCGACCTCGCCGACGGGGTGCTCGATTCGCGGATCGCCGAGACCCGCGCCAGCCCGACCGCCAAGTACTCCGTGATCCTGCACGGCAACCAGGCGGTCCAGCCGCTGCAGTGGCTGGAGGAGCTGGTGCTCAACCGGCGGATCCTGACCCCCGCCGGCAACCCCACCGGCTACCTGCGCGCCCTCGACGCGCACGAGCTGTTCCGCGCGCCCCTGAACATCCACGTGAGCGGCACGCTGGCCGCCACCGCCGAGTGGGGCGCGCCCGCCTTCAACGCGCGGATCCGCGCCTTCCTCGACGGGCGCCCCGAGAACGGCTCGGGCGCGCTGTTGGGCGGGGTGCTCGCCGAGCACATCATGCCCTACTTCGAGAACGGCAGCAGCGCCCACGGCGCGGAGGGCGCCAACGCGGCGTCGGTGCGCCTGAACGACCGCCTGCTCGACCGGATCTACGGCGGGCCGCCGCGGAGCGTGTTCTGGATCCCCGAGCGGGTGTGCCGCGGCGAGACGCTGGCCGACGTGCTGCACGACGCGCAGGGGGACGCGACCGGCTACCGGTTCGCCGTGCTCGATCAGGTCACGCACCTCGCGCGCTGGTACGGCGCCGCCGACGCGCACGGGCCGCGCGGCTTCAAGCCGAACCGGATCGGCGGGGTGACCTGCTTTCTGATCAACGACGGCGCCGACCAGTGGAAGTTCGCCAACACCGACGGCGGGCTGTGGCTGTGGACGCGCCGCGACCTGATCGCCAAGGCGCTCGACCCCGACCAGGAGCAGCTGACCCTGGTGTTCGACGACTGGGAGGCGTTCAGCGGCCGCTCGTTCACGAGCTTCGGGGTGGGGAACGACAACCCCGACAACTACGAGACCAACCTGCGCTGGCTCGCCAACCACCCCTGGGTGCAGGTCGTGACGCTCGAGGAGGTGGCGAGCTGGGGCTGGGCCCCGATCGAGCGCGGCGCGGCGAGCGGGCTCCCGCTCGAGACCTACGACTGGCTGCGCCACGCCAGCGAGGAGAGCTACGACACCTGGTACTTCGGCTCGCCGCTCGAGGAGGCGTTCGCCGCGCTGCGCGTCGACCGCGTCCCGGGCCAGCCGATCGCCAAGCCGTTCGGCACGATCGACGGCCCGGGCGGCCTGCTGCACGACGTGTGGGCCGACGTGGCGCGCGCCCCGCGCGGGCCGCTGCGCGACCTGGCCGCGGCCGTGTTCTCGGTGGACGCCTTCGAGACCGGCTGGCACGACGAGGACCAGAACGATTACCTGAGCAAGACCGCGAGCGGGGAGTACGCCGCGCCCGACACCAGCTACGACCGCGTCTCGGGCTGGTCGCGCGCCCTGCAGGCCCGGATCGGCGACGCCGCGGTGGTGGCGGCCGCCGCCCGCTGGAGCGCGGCCCCGCCCGCGGCGCCGACCGCCTGGCGCGCCGACGTCGACCACGACGGCGAGCAGGAGCTGCTCCTGGCCGACGCGCGCGCGTTCTACGCGTTCGAGGACGACGGCGGCCGCTGCGTGTTCGCCGCCGTGCGCGACCCGGCCACGGGGCGCGCGCAGCCGTTCTTGGGCTCGCTCCTCAACGCCCCGGGCGGGGAGACCTCCCGCGAGCGCGAGGCGACCCACGACGACCGCGTGACCCGCGTCCCGGGGCTGGTCGACTGGTGGGTGGAGGGCGCGGGCGAGGCCTACGTGAACGGCGCCTACCGGGCGCGCATGCTCGCGGGCGGTTGGCGGCTCGAGAGCCCCGACGGGCGGCTGGTCAAGACGGTGACCCTCCAGGACGGCGCGCTCACCGCCCGCTACCTGCTCGACCCGAGCCTGGGCACGGCCTGGGTCCGCACCGGCCTGGCCCCCGCCACGTTCGACCTGTTCTGCGGAGCGCCGCTCCAAGACCGCGTGCGGCCCGACGGCGCGTGCGAGGTGTGGGCCGAGACGGCGGGCGGCGACACCGTGAGCGTCGCGCTGCGCCCCCTGGCCGGGGCGCGCCTCGAGCCCGCCAGCTTCGGGGGCAAGGGGCCGCGCGGGGTCCCGTTCGCGCACCAGGTGGAGGTGACGGGCCGGGGGAGCTTCGCGCTGGTGGTAGAACCTGCCCTGCGCTGAGGGGGCTGAATCGCGCCTGCGGACGCCCCGTCCTCGCACCAGAGGGAGAGGCTCCACATGATCGCGTCGTCCTCGGCGGCCGGACGGGCCGCGCGGCTCCTGGGCAGTGCTGCTTGCGTCCTGTCGCTCGGCGCCGCCGCGCTCGGCTGCGCGCCGGGCTCCTCGGGCAAGGTCTCCATGGTCAAGACGGCCCAGGCCGTGGCCGAGGACGCGGAGACCGCCGCCTCGATCGCCTCCCTCGCCATGCAGGCCTCGCTCAACGTGGTCGACGGGGCCAACTACCTGCCCGTCACCGGCCCCGCGATCAGCACGACCGGGACCGCCGCCGCCGCCGGCACGGTGGAGCTCGACTTCGGCGGCGGCCTCACCGTCAACGGCGCGAGCGTGGCCGGGATCGCGGCCGGCGACTTCGACGTCAGCGGCAACGACGTGACCCTGACCGTCGACTTCACCGACGTCGAGATCGACGGCGCGCGGGTCACGGGCACCTACGTGGTGGTCGCCGTCCGCAGCGGCGACACCTCCACCGGGTCGATCACGGGCACGGTCACGGTCCAGAAGTCGAAGGACACCACCACCGTGGCCCAGAGCATGACCTACACCCTGAGCGGGGCGGGCGGCACGGCCGTCTACGCCGGCAACTCCACGGTGACCAGCAGCAAGCGCGGCACCTGGACCGTCACCTACACCTCCGTCGGCGCCAACCTCGCGACCTCGCAGGCGCTGAACGTCGGCACCCTCGAGCTGGTGCGCACCTCGGGCGGGAGCGCGGTCACCGCGATCATGCTGTTCACCGGCACCAACGTCGGCACGATCACGGTGACCCCGCCCGGGACGGTCGCGCTGTTCACGCTGTAGTCAGTCCCGCCGAGGACCCTCGGGCGCGAGGTGCGATTGCGACGGTTGGACCCCGGCGGGCACGATGCGGATCGCATGAAGCGCCCAGCTCGGCCCCGCGCTGAGCAGATCGGGGGCGAGCGCTTGGAGTAGCTCTCCGCCCTCACGTGCGGCTCGCGGACCGAGCTGCAGGGCGTGCGTCACCTGGTAGTGCCGCGCGACGCG
>CAZMSZ010000114.1:0-9425 GCA_964569055.1 uncultured Planctomycetota bacterium
GCCATGGCGGCGGTCGACGCGCACCCCCACGTGGCGCGGATCCACGCCAGCGGCGAGGAGCAAGGCTGGGCCTGGATCGCCATGGAGCTCGCGCCCGGCGGCGACCTCGCCGGCCGAATCGCGCGCGGGCCGCTGGCCCCCGAAGCGGCGCGCGCCCTGGTCGCCGACCTCGCCGACGGGCTGGCGTTCGTCCACGCGCGCGGCGTGCTGCACCGCGACCTCAAGCCCGCCAACGTGCTGTTCGACGGCGAAGGGCGCGCCCTCCTGACGGACTTCGGCCTGGCCAAGGGGGTCGGCGAGCGGTCCCTCACCCAGGCGGGCGACCTGGTCGGCACGCCGGCCTACATGGCGCCCGAGCAGGCCCTCGGCCTGCCGCTCGACGCGCGGGCCGACGTGTACGCGCTGGGCGCGATCCTGTTCGCTTGCCTCACGGGTCGAGCGCCGTACGAGGGGAGCGCGCTGTTCGAGCTGCTCGAGCGGGTGGTGCACGAGGCGCCGCCTTCACCGGCCGCGCTCGTGCCCGCCGTGCCCCCCGACCTGGACGCGGTGTGCGTCCGGGCGCTCGCCAAGGACCCCGCCGCGCGGTTCGCGGACGCCGCCGCGCTCGCCGCGGCGCTGCGCGCGCCGCCGCCGGCCTCACCGCCTCGCCGCGGCGCCGCGAAGTGGCTCGCGGCGGCGGGCCTCGCGCTGGGCGTGGTGGCGGGCGCGCTCGCGCTGTTGGCGGACGGGCCGCCCCGCGAGGGCGAACTTCCCGGGGAGGACCCGGCGGAGAGCGCCCGCCGGGCGGCCGCGGCCGCCCGCGCCGAAGCGGCCGCGGCGCTCGCCGCGGCCGAGGCGGCTCTCGTGCGCTGCGATCCCGTGGCCGCACTGCGCGCGCTGGAGGGGCGCGCCGGACCCGAGACGGCCTCCCTACGCGTCGAGGCGCTGCTCCTGACGGACGCGCACGAGGAGGCGGCGCGGCTCCTTCCCGCCGTAGCCCCCGACGATCGCGAGGTGTTGGCGCTCGCGCTCGCGCTCGTCAGCGGGCGCCCGCTCGAGCCCGCGCAGGTGGGGCGCCGCCCTCAGCTGAGGCTGATCGAGCGTGCCGAGGAGGCTGCCGACCCTCGAGCGCGGCTACGCGGCCCCGACTTGCTCCCGACGCTCTTGTCCGACGCACGGGAGAGCGTCCCCTCACTGCCGCGCCCGCTCGCGCGAGCGGTGGCGGGGCGCCTGTTGGAGGTGCTCGCCTGGCCTGCGATCTGGGTCGGGAGAAAGCAGCTCGCCACTACGCGCGCCGCCCTGGTGCGCCTGGCGGAGCTCTGTCCCTGCGGGAGGGGGCACACCACGGCCTGCGCGGCGGCCGCCTACGGCGCGGCGCGCCAGGCGCTGGACACCGAGGGCGCGGAGGAGGCCCGCCTATGGGAGGAGGCGAGGCGGCTGTGCGCGGCGGCTAGCGCGGAGTACGCGGCGACGCGCGAGGCGTTCGTGCTCGCTGCGGTCCCCATGATCGCGGACTGGAACGCCACGGCGCGACGAGGAGAGCCGCCTGGCGAGGCGCTGGTCGCCTCGGCGCTCCGCCTGGCGCAGCGGGACGTGTTCTCGGCCTTCGCCGACGACGAGTGGCTGATCGTGTGGGAGCCCGTGGTGCGCAGGATCGCGGAGGTGCTGGTGCAGGGCGCGTGGGCCCGGCGCGCCGAGCCGGAGCGCCTGCACGAGCTGGCAGCGGCGGTCGAGCGCTTGATCCCCGACGAGGGGGTCATCGCAGGGCCGGAGCTGCTGTTGGCCCGGGTCGCCGGCCACTTGCTACTCGGCCAGCGCGAGCGAGCCCGAGCACTGGCGGACGCGCCCGTGCACGGCGGGGACTCGAGCTACCTCCGGCTGGCGCGAGCCGAGGCGGCGCTGTCGGTGGGTGAGCTGGATCAGGCGGTGCGACACGCGCGCGTGCTGGTCGGGCGCGACCAGCTCGAGAGCTTCGGCCTGCGGATCGAGGCCGTCGTCCAAGCGATCGGCGGCGAGCGAGAGCGGGCGCTCGCGACGCTCGCCGCGATCGAGGATCCCACGCGCACCATTCCGCTGCTCCCGTGGCGCGGTCAGGTCGAGACCCGGCGTGCGATCGAGGCCGGCTGGCGGCCCGGAACGTCGCTGGTGGACGTCCTGCTCCGCGACGACTGACGGTCAGCCGCCCAGCGCGGTCTCGACCAGCACCGCGAAGAACCGCTCCGGCTCACGCTCGAGCCGAGCAGCGGCCCGCTCGAGCCGACGCGCCTCGACCGGCCGGCCGAGCACGCGCGACAGCGCGCGGGCCAGCGCGGCGCGGTGGGCCTCGGGGCTCTGGACCAGCGCGCGGACCAGACCGACCTGATCCTCGAGCGGCTGGCCGAGGAGCTCGGCCGGGTGGCCGTCGAACAGCTTGCGCGCCGCCTCGACCAGCGCGGGGTCGGCGCTCCGCTCGGGGCCGAGCAGCCGCTCGAGCGCGGCCGCCACGTAGGCGTCCCGACCCGCGTGGCGGCTCGCCCAGTCCTGGCCGACCAGCACCGCGAACAGCACGTCCTCCACCCCCACATGGCCCGCCTGCAGCCGCCGCGGCAGGGAGCTCCACGGCTCGCCCTCCGGGCGGTGCCGGCCGGTCAGCCCGAGGTGCTCGAGCTCGGCCGCCCACCAGCGGGCGTAGAGCTCCTCGCGCTCCAGCAGCAGCTCGGCCCGGCGCGCGGGGTCGGCTTCGGCCAGGGCGCGGCCCTCGTCTTCGGTGAGCGGGCGGCCGAGGAGCGCTTCGGCCGCCGCGCGCCAGGCGCCGGGAGCGCGGGCGACGTCGACCTCGATCGCGTGCTGGGCCGAGCCGGGGGCGCGCCCGTCGTGGACGATCAGCGCGACCGCGTAGCGGCCGGGGAGGTCGGGGAGCAGGCGGGCCTCGGCGCCGCCCTTCGCCTCCAGGGCGGCCTGCGAGCCGGCGGGCCGCTCGAGCAAGGTCCAGCGGAACGTGAGCGCCGCGCCGCTCGGGCTGGCGCTGGCCGCGCCCGAGAGCGCCACGGCCTCGCCCACCCGCCCCTCGGCGGGCGCGTCGATCGCCGCGCTCGGCGCCGCGGCGGCCGCCTCGTCGCGCGGACCTGCGACCCAGGCCTGCAGGGCGCGCCACTCGGGCGAGGCGGCGGCGAGGACCGCGCCGCCGCCGTGGCCGGTCCCGCCCTCGGCGGGCGCGAGCGGGGCGAGCAGGAGCGGGCTGCGCTCGGGCGCGCCGGGGGTCACGAACGCGCGCACGGCGTCGTAGTTGGCGGCGACGGTCTCGGGGTCCGCGCCGCTGGCGAGGAGCAGGCGCCCTCCGCGGCCGACCCGCTCGTGGCAGCCGGCGCACGCGCTGGCGAGGACCGGCTGGACCTCGCGGGCGAAGCGCTCGCGGTCGAGCTCGTCGGCGAGCGCGGGGGTCGGCGGCTCGGTCTCCTCGGCAGTGGGCTCGGCAGCCGCCGCGGCGCTCTGGAGGTCGCTGGGCTCGGGGCCGCTGCGGCCGAGGCCCACGGCCGCCGCGATCAGGACCGTGACCCCCAGCGCCCCGACGAGGGCCGTGATGATCGCGCGGTGCACCCGCCGCTCGCGCTCGGCCCGCTCCAGCAGGGCGCGCAGGGCGAGCACCTCGGCCGGACCCGAGTAGACCGGGGCGGGGAAGGCGCGCGGGATCGCCGAATGGCTCTCGCTGCGCGGGGTGGGCGGAGTGGGCGGGCTGGCGGGCGCCGGGGGCGGGACGACCGGCGGCGTGGCGGCCTCCGCGGGGCGCGCGATCGCCTGCGCGACCACGGTCGCCGCGGTCGGCGCGGGCGGTTCGCCGGGCGGCGTGACCGCCACGTCCTTGAAGATCAGCGTGGTGCGGCCGAGCTGGAGCACGTCGCCGTTGCGCAGCAGGACCTGCTGGCGCAGCCCGACCCGCTGCTGGTTGACGAGGACGCCGTTGCGGCTGCCGAGGTCCTTGAGGAACGTCCCCTGGTGCGCCTTGACCACCAGCGCGTGGCGGCGCGAGACCTGCAGGTCGCCGAGGTCGAGGTCGACCCCAGCGTCGCGCCCGATCACGGTCACGGCCCGCTCGAGCGCGTGCTCCCGTCGTTTGCGCTTCCCGACCACGATCAGCGAGGTCATGCGTCTCCCAGCATAGCGGCTGCTCGGGAGGCATCACGTCGCAACCGGTGCGCCGGTTCCGGGAGCTTGCCCCGCCGCGGGTTGCGGGCCGCCGCGGCGTAAAGGGTAAAGCCCTACTCGAAGCTGGGGGCCGCGCCGCGCCAGCGCTCGTGGAGGAGCTGCGCCAGGCCGTTGGCGGCCGGGACCACCACCCGCGGCTCCTCGCCCTCCTCGAGGTCGAAGTCGGCCGCCTCGCCCTCGAGGGCCGTGATCAGCGAGCCCTTCTTGGCGACGAGCACGCGCCAGCGCACGTCCTGGCCGCGGGGGAGGTCGGTCGAGCCGATCCAGTTCTGGCCCAGCGAGCGGCTGTAGCGCAGCTCGAGCAGGTCGCCGGGGGCGCCGTCCGGCCCCTCGAAGCGCACGAACACGGCGCGGTCGCGCGGGACCTCGAACGGGATGGCGACCGCGAACAGGACCCGGGTGGTGGCGCCCGGGACGGTCACCTCGGGCGCGGGTCCGCTCGGGTCGTACTCCTGCAGCATGACCGCGAAGTCCTGCGCGAAGCGCTCGGCCACGGCCTTGGAGCGGACCACGATCAGGTTCTCGTCGTTGTAGCGGGTCGCGTTGCCGGTCCAGTTGTAGGAGCCGCCGAGGACCACCTCGTCGTCGATGATCGCGTACTTGTGGTGGATCGAGCTGTAGAGCCCGAGCTGGTTGTTGGCGCGCACGAAGCGGATGTTCGGCTCACCCTCCAGCTTGTCGTTGACCCACTGCGCGAACTCCATGGCCTGCTGGTGGTCGTCGGCGATCACCTCCACCTTCACGCCGCGGCGGGCCGCGTCGACCAGCGTGTTGACCAGGCCGTTCACGAACGTGTACATCGCGACCTTGATCGACTTGCGCGCCTTGCGCAGCTCGGTGCGGCAGCGCCGGTCGAGCTGGTCCTCGGGCGAGAAGTAGGTCTTGACCAGGCGCTCGGGGTTGGTGACCCGCTCGTCGATCCGGCGCAGCGTGGCCGCGAGCGTCTCGGCGCGCGAGGGGTCCCCCTCGGTCCAGTCCTCGGGGTAGGGGTCCTCCCACGAGGCGTGGAACGCCTCGAGCTCCTCGGGGGTCATGGCGTCGTGCATGGCCGCCGCGGCGCGGCGCTGCTCGTTCCACTCGTCGATGTAGCGCTCGGCGAGCGTGGCGCTCTGCACGACCACGATGTGCTCGTGGTTGGCGAGCGAGGCCGAGGCGGACAGGTTGGCCGAGCCCGTCACGACCAGCTCGTCGTTCACCACGGTGAACTTGGTGTGCATGGAGCCCTGGCCGTTGGGGTTGCGCAGGTTCGGGATCAGCCCCACGTCGAACCCGTCGCGGACCAGGTCGTCGTCGATCCGCTTGCTGTCGGGGACGGCCTCCTTCTCGTAGAGGTTGAGCCGCACCGTCACGCCGCGGGCCTGCAGCTCCCTGAACACCTTGGGGTACTCGTCGTACGAGATCGAGTAGTACGACATGTAGACCGTCGAGCCCGGCTTCGCCTGGCGGAGCGCGGCGATCAGGCGCTGGTCGAGGTTCTCGTAGGGTGAGAAGTAGGCGCCGGCGTAGATCGGCGGCTTGCCCTCCCGGTCCTGGATGTTGGGGAGCTCGAGCACGCCGGGCTCGAGCACCAGGCGGTCGGGGTCTTGAGCCCACAGGGGCGCCGCCAACAGGAGCAGCAGCGGCAGGGAGCGGATGAGGGCGGCGAGGCGCATGGGAGCCTTCCCGGATGGGTTTGGGTCAGCCGAAGCAATCGGCTGACCCCGATACAACCCTGGGAAACAACGCGACTTGGCCGGTTTCGCCTCGGCGCCGTTCTGCCGATCGTTTCAGTTGCGGCGCGGCTGAACGAGCAGGGCGCCGGATCAGTCGCCCGGGGCCTCCGCGGCGGGGGCGCGCAGTCCGGCCCGCGCCTCGAGCGCCTCTTGCTCCAGGCGGCGGTAGGCGACGGCGCGCGGGTGCTCCTCGGGCGCGGCCAGGGCGTAGCCCTCCTGGATCATGGCGGCGCCGAGGTCGCGCGGCCCGTCGGGGGCGGGCCGCTCGAGGTAGGCCCGGATCGCGCCGGTGGCCACGTTGCGGCGGTCGCCCGCGTAGCGGAGGACGACCACTCCGGCGCGGATCAGCTCCTCGAGCCGCGTGCGGCTCGCCTCCCAGGCTCGATCGTCGGCGAGCGGCCCGAACGCGGCCTCGTGGCGCGCCTGCTCC
Source organism: uncultured Planctomycetota bacterium (assembly GCA_964569055.1). Taxonomy (GTDB): domain Bacteria; phylum Planctomycetota; class J058; order J058; family J058; genus JAWLGW01. The sequence goes on from CAZMSZ010000114.1 coordinate 6,304, forward strand.
TCGGGCACGTGCGCGTAGGCCTCGGCCCGGCGCGGCGCCTCGATCCCGAGCACCTCCAGCCGCTCCAGGCCGGCCTCGGTTCGGATCAGCAGCAGCTCGCCCGACCCCACGGTCAGCACGTTCAGCGGCTCGCCCTCGGGCGGGAGCGCGCCCGCGCCGCCTCCTGGGGTCTCGATCACGCGCTCGGGCGCGGTTGGCGCCGCCGCGGGCTCCTCCTCGGCGGGGGGCGCCGCCAGGGCGTCGAGGCGCGCCCGGAGCTCGAGCGTGGCCGCCTCGAGCGCGGCCAGGCGGGCGGCGAGGTCGTCGTCGCCGCTGGGGCGGAGCGCCAGGCGCGCCTCGAGCGCGGCCACCCGGGCCTCGAGCTCGGAGACCGCGGCCACCTCCTGCTGGGCGCGGGCCAGCTCGACCTCCACCTGCACCAGCCGGGCGCGCGTGTCGTCCGACACGCAGCCCGCCGCGCAGGCCGCGAGCACCAGCCCGCTCGTCCGGAGCGCCGTGCGGCGCCGTGGGGCGCTCAACCGTCACCTCCTCGCTCGCCCCGACGTGCGGCGAGCCGGGCGGGATCAGTGGCGGACAAGGAAGTCCTCGAGGGCGAGGGCGTCCAGCTTCGAGCCCGCGAAGCAGTCGAGCGCGTCGGTCGGCGAGCACACGATCGGCTCGTTCTCGTTGAAGCTGGTGTTGAGCAGCATGGGCACGCCCGTGCGCGCGCGGAAGGCCTCGATCACGCGGTGCAGGTCGGGGCTCGCCTCGCGGTCGACGGTCTGGATCCGGCAGGTGCCGTCGGCGTGGACCACCGCCGGGATCTCGCCCCGCCGCTCCTCGCGGACGTCCACCGCGTAGCTCATGAACGGCGACTCCCAGGCCGCCTCGAACCACTCCGCCTGGTGCTCGGCCAGGACCGAGGCGGCGAAGGGGCGGAACGGCTCGCGGTACTTGACGCGCGAGTTGAGGACCTCGCGCATGTCGGACCGGCGCGGGTCGGCCAGGATCGAGCGCCCGCCCAGCGCGCGCGGCCCGAACTCGACGCGCCCGCGCGCCCAGCCCACCACCTTGCCGGCGGCGATCATGTCCGCGATCTCCTCGTGGATCCGCGGGCTGCGGGAGAACCGCAGCCCGCTCCCCTCCAGGGCGCGCTCGATCTCGGCGTAGGAGTACGAGGGCCCGAGCTGGGCCGAGGCCAGCCGCGCGGCGCCCCCGCCGGGGGTGAGCTGGCGCGCGGCCTCGAGCGCCGCGCCCAGGGCGGTGCCCGCGTCGGTGGGCGCCGGCGGAATGTAGACCCGCTCGAACGGGCCGGCGCGGCGGATCGCCGTGTTGGCCACGCAGTTGAGCGCGACCCCGCCGGCGTAGCACAGCGCCTTGGCCTCGGGGACCAGCGCCCGCAGCCGGCGGAGGACGTGGAGCAGGCCCTCCTCGAGCAGCGCCTGGAGCGAGGCCGCGAGGTCGCGGTCGCGCACGGTGAACTCGGCGTAGCGGTGCCGCGGCCGGCCGAACACCTCGATCATGCGCTCGCTGAACGTGTCGTCGACGTGGGGGACGCGGTCCTCCCAGATCATGTCGAGCCCGTAGACCGGGTGGGTGAAGTAGCTGGGGTCGAGCTCGAACAGCCCGCCGGGGACCAGGCGGAGGACGTGGCGCAGGCGATCGACGTAGACCGGCTCGCCGAGCGCGGCGAGGCCCATGACCTTGCCCTCGTCGCCGTAGCGGTCGAAGCCGAGGAACTGCGTGACCATGGTGTAGAGGATCCCGAGCGAGTGGGGGAAGCGGACCGTCTCGAGGTCCTCGATCCGCCCGCCCTTCCCGCGCGCCAGCAGGGTCGAGCAGAAGTCGCCGAACCCGTCCACCGAGAGCAGCGCCGCGTCCTCCTCGCCCGAGCAGTGATAGGCCGAGGCGACGTGTGCCCGGTGGTGCGGCACCTCCTCGAGGCGCGGGACGTCGTCCTTGGGCAGCCCGAGCTCGCGGGCCAGGAGCGCGCGCACGTCGCGGAACTTGGCCACCGCGTCGAGCCGCTTCTGGATCTGGCGCGAGTAGTTGGGGCGGCCCGAGAGGATGTGCAGCACCTCGTCCTGCACGTGCTCGATCGGCTTCATGCCGACCGCGACCACGTCGACCCCGCGCAGGTCGACCCCGCCCTGGTGGAGGCAGTAGCGGATCGCCTCGAGCGGGAACCCGGCCGAGTGCTTGATCCGGTTGAACCGCTCCTCCTCCGCCGCGGCGACGACGTGGCCGTCCCGCACCAGCGCCGCGGCCGCGTCCGCATGGAAGCAGTTGAGTCCGAGGACCAGGGCCACGGGCAGCCTCCCCGCCCGGGCGCCCTGGGGGGGCGGCGCGGGCGGGGGAATTCTACGGGCCGCGAGCGCCGCCGCCGCAGCGAGGGGGAGCTCGGGGTCGGGGCGCTCCCCTCGAGCCAATCGCTGGTCGGCCTCCCACCGCGCGGTTAGATTGCGTGTCGCATGAGCGCCACCATCGACTCCTCGCCTCGCCTCACCTGCACTGGCTGCTCGCGCACGGTCCCGCTCGAGGGGCGGCGCGTGGGGGACTCGCTCCGGTGCCCCGGCTGCCAGGCCCTGATCGTGGTCACGCGCGGGAAGGTGCAGGGTGAGCTGCCCCCGCCCGTGCTGACGGGGGCGCTGTCGACCGACGAGCGGCGGGAGGTGGGCGAGGCGCTCCGGCGGATCAAGCTGCGCCGGGTGGGCAACGCCGCGCGCCACGTGCACCTCTACCCGAGCTGGGCCGTGTTCGTGGCGGGCGTGCAGTTCTACCTCTCGGGGATCCTGGCCGGTCAGAACGTGACCGCGCTGGGCGACCCGGTCACCGGGCGCCGGCTGCAGGTCCTGGGCGTGCTCGGCTACCTCGCGGTCGGGGCTTCGCTCCTGGGGCTGGCGATCCTGGCCGGGCCCGACATTCCGCGCCCGCTCGCGATCGCCGCGCTGCTCGGGATCCCGCTCGCGTTCGCGACCTACTTCACCCGCGTCCAGCACGCCCGCGGCGCGGCCGCGCGCGAGGCGGGCGCCCAGTCCGCCCCGGTGCTCCTGCCGCTGCTCGTCGGGCTGATCCTGGCGATCGCGCAGGCGTTCGCGACCTGGTTCCTGATGCACGAGCTGCGCGGCCCGCTGTAGGGCCCG
>CAZMSZ010000114.1:9525-19499 GCA_964569055.1 uncultured Planctomycetota bacterium
AGGAGCGGGATCATGGGGATCCGCCGCTGGTCGAGCGGACGGGGCAGCTCCTCGTAGAGCTCCTCGTCGCTGAAGCCAGCCAGGGCCGCCTGGTGGCGGGTGCCGGCGAAGAACACCCGGTCCAGCCCGGCCCAGTAGATCGCGCCCAGGCACATGGGGCAGGGTTCGCAGCTGGTGTAGAGCTCGCACCCCGCCAGCGAGTGCGTGCCGAGGCTGGCGCAGGCGGCGCGGATCGCGTTGACCTCGGCGTGGGCGGTGGGGTCGTTGCTGCTGGTGACGGTGTTCCAGCCGCGCGCGATCACCTCGTCGCCGCGGACGATCACCGCGCCGAAGGGGCCGCCGTCGCCGGCCAGCATTCGCTCGGTGGCGAGGGCGAGCGCCTCGCGCATGTGGGCCTCGTTCACGCCGACTCCTCCAGTCCGAGCACGAACCGCGCGGCCAGGTTGGCCGCCGCCGCCAGACGATAGCTGGCGGTGGAGCGGACGTCGCTGATCGGGACCACCTCGGCGCGGACCTGCGCGCGCACGCGCTCGGCCAGCGCGGGCCCGGGGCGCTCGCCCACGAGCAGCGCCTCGGCCGCGCGCAGCCGCACGGGGCGGTCGGCGACCGCGCCCATGGCGAGCCGGGCGTGGGCGATCGCGCCGTCCTCGCCCAGGCGCGCCGCCGCCGCGACCATGACCTTGCTGATCGCCTGGGCCTTGCGCGTGCCGACCTTGCGCCAGAACTGCCGCAGGCCGGCGGCGGGGCGGGGGAGCCGGACCGCGAGGATCAGCTCGTCGGGGCGCAGGTCGACCTGGCGGTAGCCGGTGCAGAACGCGTGGTAGGGCACCGTCCGCCGGCCGCTGGCCGCGCCCAGCTCGAGCTCGGCGTCGAGCGCCAGCCACACCGGCAGCGTGTCGCCGACCGGCGAGGAGGTCGCGATGTTCCCGCCCACGGTGCCGCGCTCCTGGATCTGCAGCGCGCCCACCTCGCGGGCGCAGGCCCGCAGGGCGGGGAACAGCTCGGCCACCAGCGCGCTCCCGAGCAGGTCGGCGTAGGTGGTGGCCGCGCCGATCCGCACCGCGCCGCCCTCCTCCTCGCGGATCCCTCGCAGGGGAGCGAGGCCGAACAGGTCGATCACGCCGGGCGGTTGGGGGCGCCGGATCACGCCCACCATGAGGTCGGTCCCGCCGGCCACGACCTGCCAGTCGGGGTGGCTGGCCCGCGCGGCGAGCGCCTCCTCCAGCGAGGCGGGGCGGACGTAGCCGCTCACGCGCTGCCCTCCCCGCCGGCGCGGCGAGCCGCCGCGTCGAGCACCGCGTCGATCACGCGCTGGTAGCCGGTGCAGCGGCACAGGTTGCCGGCCAGGAGCTCCCGCACGCGCTCGCGGCTGGGCGCGGGCTCGCGCTCGAGGACGGCGGCCGCGCACAGCGCGATCCCCGGGGTGCAGATCCCGCACTGCGTCCCGCCGTGGGTCACCAGCGCGTCCTGCACGTCGGTCAGCACGCCGCCGGGGGCGAGGCCCTCGATCGTGGTCACGGCTCGCTCGTTCGCCTGGGCCGCGGGGAGGAGGCACGAGTTGACCGGGCGCCCGTCGAGCAGCACGGTGCAGGCGCCGCACTCGCCCTCGCCGCAGCCCTCCTTGGTCCCGGTCAGGCAGAGCTCCTCGCGCAGCACGTCGAGCAGCCGCGCCAGGGGCGCCGCCTCGAGCTCGCGCGGCTCGCCGTTCACCGTCATGCGCAGCCTCACCGGGCGACCTCCTCGAGCAGGCGCTGGATCGTCTCGGGCAGGAGCGGGAGCTCGTCGGCCGCCACGCCCAGCGCGTCCTCGAGCGCGTTGGCCACGGCCGCCGCCGGTCCGTCCATGGGGATCTCGCCCACCCCCTTGGCGCCGTGCGGCCCGAAGGGGTAGGGCACCTCCACGATCAGCGTCTCGATCTCGGGCGCCTCGATCGCGGTGGGAATGATGCAGTTGGTCATGCGGTCGTTGAGCACGCGCCCGTCGCGGTAGAGCACGCTCTCCCACAGCGCCCAGCCGAGCGCCTGCAGGGTGCCGCCCTCGATCTGCCCGGCCACGAGCGCGGGGTGGATCGCCTTGCCCACGTCGACCGCGTGGACGCAGCGCTCGATCGTGACCTCGTGGGTGTCGCGGTCGACCGCCACGTCGACCGCGCAGGCGGCCCAGCCGTAGCAAGGGTAGGCGTCGCCCGAGTAGGTGTCGTCGTCCCACACGATCCCGGGCGGCGGGCTGTAGGTCACCGTGCGCGTGAGCTCGCCCACCGCCTCGGCGTGGGCGCGAGCCGCCGCCCCGAGGTCGCCCGCCAGGCCCTGCGACTCCGCCCAGGCCACCAGGTCGGCCTTGAGCGCGCGGGCCGCCGCCTCGACCACGTGGCCGACCACCATGCAGGTGCGCGAGGCCACGGTCGGGCCGCTGTCAGGGACCTGGTCGGTGCTGGCCTGCAGGGTGCGCACCTGCTCGACCCCGACCCCGAGGGCGTCGGCGGCGATCTGGGTGAAGATCGTGAGCATGCCCTGGCCGATGTCGGTCGAGCTGGAGCGGACCTCGAACGCCCCGTCGCGCGCGACCGCGACCGTGGCCTGACCGCGCAGGCGGGCCTCACCGCTGCCGGTGAAGCCCGCCCCGTGGAAGTAGAACGCGATCCCCCGCCCGCGCACCACGTCGCCTTCGGCGCGCCGGGGCGGGAAGGGCGAGGGGCGCGCCAGCGCCTCCTCGAGGCGCGCGAACACCTCGGCGCTGCCCACGCTGTGGGTGAGGAGCTGCCCGGTGGCGGTCCGGTCGCCCGGGCGCAGCATGTTCTGACGGCGGAAGGCCAGCGGGTCGGCCCCGAGCAGGCGGGCGGCCTTCGCGGTCTGGCGCTCGTAGGCGAACGTGGTCTGGGGCGCCCCGAACCCGCGGAACGCGCCGTGGGGCGGGTGGTTGGTCGCGACCGCGCGCCCGACCACGCGCACGTGCTCGAGGCGATAGGGCCCCGGCGCGTGCAGGATCCCGCGCGACAGCACGACCTGCGAGAGGGTCGCGTAGGCGCCCCCGTCGAACACCACGTCCACGTCGGCGGCGACCAGCGTGCCGTCCTTCATGAAGCCGAGCCGGTGGGTGATCCGCGCCGGGTGACGCTTGGTCGTGGCGGCCACGTCCTCGTCGCGCTCGTAGACGACCTTCACCGGGCGCCCCGCCTTGCGGGCCAGGAGCGCGGCGTGGGCGGCGATCATGGAGGGATACTCCTCCTTGCCGCCGAAGCCGCCCCCGGTGACGGCCTGCGTGATCACCACCGCCTGCCCCTTCAGGCCGAGCAGCCGCTCCAGCGCCTTGTGCACGTAGTAGGGGCACTGGAGCGAGCCGATCACGCGGCAGGTGTCGCCCTCCCACTGGGCGAGCATGCCCTGGGGCTCGATGTACATCTGCTCCTGGGCGCCGGTGCGGTAGGTGGTCTCGATCACGTGGTCGCAGCTCGCGAGCGCGCCTTCGGCGTCGCCCTTGTTGATCTCGAACCGCTTGAACACGTTGTCCTGGCCGTGGAGCAGCTGCTCGCAGGCGAGCGAGGCCTCGATCGAGAGCACGGGCGGGAGCGGGTCGATCTCGAGCGTGATCCGCCGGCGCGCCTCCTCGGCGAGGGCTTTGGTCGGGGCCGCCACCAGGGCCACCGCCTGGTCGACGTGGCGGACCTCGCCGCCGACCGGGACCAGCGCGGGCTGATCGTCCTCGATCAGGGCGATCACGTTCTCGCCGGGGACGTCGTCCGCGGTGACCACGGTGACCGCGTCCCAGTCGAAGGCGGGGTCGAGCCGGATCGCCCGGAGCACGCCGCGCGGGACCTTGCTGCGCACCGTCCGCCCGAACAGCGCGCTCGCGGGCTGGAGGTCGTCCACGTAGCGCGCGGCGCCGGTGACCTTGGCGACCCCGTCGACGCGGGGGGGCGAGCTGCCGATCGCGGGGGCGCTCATGAGGGCGGCTCCTCGGGGCTGGGGGAGCCGCCTATCTTGGCCGGCGGCGGCGCCGCCTGCCAGCCGCGCCGTGCCTACTCCTCGCCGACCACCGCCTGCACCCAGGCCAGCGCCGCGGCGAAGTCGATCATGGGGCCGGCCAGGTTGCGGTAGCGGGACAGGCTGAGCGCCACCCCCTGCATGTCGAACGGCGCGCCGGCCTCCATGAGGGCGCGCAGCTGGAGCTCCCAGCCGCGCTGCTCCTCTTGCCACATGAAGCGGCGGTCGCGGAGGTAGCGCGCCAGCCAGGGGCCGAGGCCCATCCGGAGCTGCCGCACCGCGTGCTCGCGCTCGTGGAGCAGGAGCGCCTCGCGCTGCGGGCTGCCCTCGGGGAACTCCTCCTCCCACTCGTCGAGGTCGGGGACGTAGACGCGCGTGCCGATCGTGGTCGCGAGCACGTCGCCCCCGAGCGCGCGCGGGCGCTCCACGACCTCGACCAGGGGGCGCCAGCGCTCGTCGAGCCGGTAGGGGCGTCCGCAGCCGCTCAGCAGGAGCGCGGCCAAGGCGACCAGCAGGCGCGGGCTCACCGCTGGACCTGCACCACGAACGGGTAGTCGGGCTGATCGGGCGTCACGACCCGCCCGGAGAGGGTCGTCACGCCCTCGCCCTCGGCGCCGGCGAGGAGCCGCAGCGGCGGCACCCGGACGGTGAGCCGGCCGCGCCCGAGCAGCTCGACCCCTTCGGCGGGGATCCGCAGGCTGCCCACGAACACCTGGCTCGCGCTCGAGAAGGCCGGTCCGTTCGGTCCGCCGTCGATCAGGAGGTCCCCGGGGCTGCCCGCGACGAGCTCGAGCTGCGAGCTCGGCGTGCGCTCGATCGCCGGGCAGGCGACCTCGAACTTGCGCAGCGTGAGGCGCACGGGGCGGTCCTCGGGGTCGGAGGCGAGCGCGATGTCCTCCTCCGCCGCGAGCTGCCCGTCGCACGACACGCTGATCACCACGTCGAGGGGGTCGTGCGGGTCGACCTCGCGGAACAGGAGCAGCACCTGGCAGGTGCGCGCCCCGGGCTGCAGCTCGTAGGCGATCTCGTAGGGCGAGCCGAACCAGCGCGAGGGGTTGAGCGTGCTCCGCTCGATCAGGCGCCGGCGCGGGCCGAAGGCGAAGGCGAAGCGCACCGAGCCGTCGGGCTGGCGGCGCCCGTCGTAGATCGCGAACTGCAGCGGCGTCTCGAGCATGGACTCGAGCTCGCGCCAGCGCTCGTCCCGCCCGCCCTGCCCCGCGCTCAGCCCGACCCCGCCCCAGGAGCCGAGGAGCTGCGCGGCGTACTCCTCGACCTGCCGGTCGAGGGCCACCTCGTGGCTGACCATGGAGGAGAACTCCGGGCTGAGCAGGTAGACCCCGAACGGGGGCGTGCGCTCGTGCTTGGGGCGGGCCTGGAACTCGACCACCACGAACCGCCGCCGGCTGCCGAGGTCGGCGTAGCCGTTGAACGACAGCTCGAAGCGGAGCAGCGCGGCGCGGCTGCGCGGCCCGAGCAGCCGGGTGTCGCCGAGGTAGAGCAGCTCGTAGGACGAGACGAGCTGCGAGGCCTCGACCCGCTGGCGGAGCTGCTCTTGGAACGTCAGCCCGGGCATGAGGGGCTGGACGAGCGGGAGCAGGAGCCCGCCGCCCCAGGGCGGCGCCCAGCCGAGGCCGGGGTAGCCGCCGCCCCACCCGCCCGGGCCCGGCCCCACCTGCGCGGCTCCGTGCCCGCTCAGGCCGCTGGGCGCGGTCTCCGAGCTCGTCCCGCTCGTGGCCGGGAGCACCGCGGCCGCGGCGTCGTCGGCTTCGGCCAGGCTGGCGCTGATCGTGCGGCGCGTGGCCTGCACGTGGCCCACGCCGAAGGACTCCTGGTAGTCGCCCGGCCGGATCCCGCTGGCGAGCGCCCGCACGCGGGCCCGCTGGTCGGCCAGCGTCCGCAGCACGGTGTCGTCGCCGAACACCTTGGGCTCCGACACGGTGACGTCGATCGTCGGGATCGCGCAGCCCGCGAGGGCGAGCAGCGCGGCAGCGCAGGGTGCGAGGCGCCGGCGCGCCCGGGAGGTCGGGTCGGTCGAGCGTGGGGCCGGAGCCATGAGGCAGTGTCTCCCGGCGCCGGCCCGACGCGCGGGCCGTGCCGCGCCTCGGGGACGCCCCGAGGGCGGCCCGCCGGGGAGTTGGTGATCCTGCGCAACCAGGTGGCGGAGAGCGCGCGCGGAGGCTCGCCCGACCCGCGCGGGCCATCTCGCGACGCGGCTGACCCGCGCGCCGCCCTGACCTCAGCGCGGTAGGCGCGCGCGACTCCCCGGTTCAAGGGTGAGATCCCCCGCCGGTGCCGGCGATCCGGCAGCGCTCGGGCCCGTAGAATGCGCCTCGTGAGCCGTCCCCTCCGGGTCGTGATCTGCGCGGGCGAGCACTCGGGTGACGCGCACGGTGCGGCGCTGGCGCGGCGGCTGCGCGAGCGGGCGCCGGGGGTGGTGCTGGAGGGGCTGGGGGGGCCGCAGATGGCGGCGGCCGGGGTGGGCTTGTGGCTCGACCTCGTCGAGCACGCGGCCATGGGGTTGATCCCGGTGCTCAAGAAGCTGCCGTTCTTCCGCGCCACGCTCGCGGACGCGGCGGCGCGGCTGGCGGCCGATCCGCCCGACCTGCTGGTGCCGATCGACTACCCCGGGTTCAACCTGCGTCTCTCGGGGCGCGCGCGGCGGCTGGGGGTCCCGGTCTGCTACTACGTCAGCCCGCAGGTGTGGGCCTGGCGGCCGGGGCGGATCCACCGGATCGCGCGGCTGGTGGACCACATGATGGTCCTGTTCCCCTTCGAGAAGGCGCTCTACGACTCGGCCGGGGTCCCGGCCACGTTCGTGGGGCACCCGCTGTTCGACGAGCTGCGGGTGCGGCGCCCCTCGCCGGCGTTCCGCGACGGGCTGGGGCTCGACCCCGCCACGCCGCTGCTCGGGCTGCTCCCCGGCTCGCGCGCGCACGAGGTCGAGCGCAACCTGCCGCTCGAGCTGCGCGCGGCGCGGCTCGTGCGCGAGGCCCTGCCCGAGGTGCGGTTCGCGATCCCGGTGGCCAAGCCCTCGCTCCGGCCGGCGATCGAGGCGCACGTGGCCGCGATCGCGCCCGAGCTCGAGGTCGCCGTCCTCGAGGGGAAGGCCAGCGACGTGGCGCGGGTGGCGCGCGCGGCGATCAGCGTGAGCGGCACCGCCAACCTCGAGCTCCTCCACTACCAGTGCCCGACGGTGGTGGTCTATCAGCTCACCCGCGGGCAGGAGTGGCTCAAGAACCGGCTGCTCACCACGCCCTGGATCTCGCTGATCAACATCCTCGCGGGCCGCGAGGTGTGCCCGGAGTACTGCGTGGCGGGCGACCCCACCGAGGCCGTGGCGCGCGACGCGATCGCGCTGCTGCGGCCCGGGCGGGCGCGCAAGCGCTGCCTGGCGCAGATGCAGAACGTCCTGCGCGAGGTCGACCGCAAGGGCTGCCACGGCCTGGCAGCCGACACCGTGCTCGAGGTGCTGCGCGCGCGGGGCGCGGCCGTCTGAGCAGCGTAAAACGCGGGCTGCCCGCGCGGCTCCGGCCCGCCGAGGCCCCCGCCGGCCGGGGCGGACAGGTACCATTCGCCCCATGAGCTCCCTCCGCCCGACCCGCCTCGTCCCCGCCTTCGCCCTCCTCCTGGCCCTCGCCCCGGCCGTCGTGTTCGGCGACGGGCTGTCGAGGAAGGAGGTCTCGCAGCTCAAGCGCGACGTGGGCGCGGCGGCGCAGGAGGGGCGCTGGGACGCCGTGGGCGAGCTGCTGCGCCAGCTCGCCGCCGACGACGACAGGAAGACGTTCTCGTTCATCGTCAACGTGATCGAGTCGGCGCCGCCGGGCTACGAGCTCGGCATGGTGCTGCGCGACATCGTCTCGCACATGAGCGACAAGGGCGTGCAGCGCGAGATCGAGAAGGAGGCGCTCAAGTCGAAGTCGCCCGAGGTGCGGCGCGCGCTCATCATGCACCTCGCCGAGCGCGAGCGCTGGCCGGTGCTGATCGATTCGCTCCGCGACGACGACGAGCAGGTGGCCGCGCTCGCCGCCTGGAAGCTGATCGACCACCGCGTGGAGGCGGCGGTCGAGCCCATGATCGACCTCATGGAGAAGCTCGAGAAGGAGCAGGAGGGGATCTGGGACGTCCTGCGCAACGGGCTGGGCAAGCTCCTCGGGGGGCGCAGCGAGCTGGCGATCGAGTACCGCTCGCGGTGGGAGCTGATCCAGGCCAAGGGGGGCCTGGCCGCGGTCACTCCGCGCGAGGAGCGCCGCGAGCAGCCGGGCGAGCTGCGCTCGGGCGTGCGGCTGTTCGGGCGCGAGATCGAGTGCACCCGCGTGGTGTTCGTGCTCGACGTCTCGGGCTCCATGGAGACGATCGACCCCGACCAGGCGCCCGACGAGGAGGACCTCGCCAGCCGCGCGCGCGGCGGGGGCGCGAGCAAGGGCCGCGAGGGCGAGAAGAAGGGGCTCACCCGCCTCGAGCGCGCCCAGCGTCAGCTCAAGCGCGTGCTCGAGAACCTGCCGGCCACGTACAAGATCAACATCGTGGCCTACTCCTCGCGCGTGAAGATCTGGAGCGCCAACGAGGGCGACCGGCCCCCACAGCTCAAGCCGCTGACCGACGCCAACCGGCAGGCCGCGATCGACTTCGTGGACGGGTTCCGGGCCGACGGGACGACCGCCACCGACATGGCGCTCCTGCGCGCGTTCGACGTCGAGGGGGCGCGCTGCATCTACCTCCTCTCCGACGGGTTCGCCACGCACGACGGGCAGAACAAGATCCCGACCGAGGAGATCCTCCAGATCGTGCGCGGCTTCAAGGACCGCCACGTGACGGTGCACACGCTCGGCTTCAAGGAGGCCGACGTGGAGATGATGCGGGCCGTGGCCGAGACCACCGGCGGCGAGTACAGCGACATCAAGTGAACCCCGCCGCGGCGAGCCCCGTCGTGACACGGGGCCGCCGAACCCGGTAGGCTGAGGGGGCTCGGCGCGGGGGCCCGGGCCGGAGGACGGGTGAAGACCAGGGGCGCGCTCAAGTGGGGCTTCGTGTTCCTGCTGGGCGGCACGATCGGGGCCTTCGCCACGCTGGCGGCCATGCTGGGCGAGGAGGCCCCGCCCGTCACCGCGGGCGCGCTCGCGCCGATCCCGCTCCCCACCGACCCCAAGGCTCGGCTGCCCGAGCCGGTGGAGCTCGAGGCGACCGGCGACGAGGACCTCGCGCGCGCGCTCGAGCAGGCGCTGTTCGAGCGCCGCTGGGAGCGGGTGGGCGCGGTGGCCCGCGCGCTGCGCCAGCGCGCCGCCGAGCGGAGCCCCGCCCAGGCCGCCGCGCCGGCGAGCGACCCGAGCGAGCCCTCCCTGCTCGCGCTGCGCGACGAGCTCGCGCGGCAGTCGTTCCGGCGCGAGCTGGAGCGGCGCGACAACGCCGCCACCCGCGCCGCCGCGCCCGACCTGCCCCTCGACGAGCGCGAGCAGCGGCTGGTCGACCTGTTCCTCGCCCCCGCACCGGGCGAGCTCGAGCGCGCCGTGCGCCGCGACGCCGCCCTGCTGCTGGCGCGGCTCGGGACCGAGGGCGGCCGCGCCGCGCTGCTGCAGGCCCTGCGCGAGCCCGACCTCGAGCGGGCGGACCTCGCCGAGGAGGCCCTCGCGCGCGCCGACGACCCCGCGATCGCCGCGGCGCTGACCGAGCTGGTGCGCAAGGACCCCGACCCGCGGCTGCGCCTGCGGGCGGCGCGCGCGCTCGGCGCCGCGCCCGAGGTGGTGCGCGGCGGACGCGCCGCGGTCGCGCTGGCCGCGATCGCGCTCGACGATCAGGACGCCGAGGTGCGCCAGGCCGCGCTCCGCGGCCTGGGCGAGGTCGAGCTCGAGGCCTGCCCGCCCGCGCGCGCCGCCCTCGGCCGCGTGGTGGGCGACCCCGCCGAGCCGCTCGAGCTGCGCCGCGCGGCGCTGGGCGCGGTGCGCCACTACGAGTCGGTGGCCCGCCGCCTCCCCGCCGAGCTGGCCGAGCAGCTCGAGC
>CAZMSZ010000115.1:0-10102 GCA_964569055.1 uncultured Planctomycetota bacterium
TAGACCTCGGGGCGCTGCGGCTCGAACCGGAGCCCGAGCCGCGGGAGCGGCGGCTCGTCCGCGGCGGCGAGCGGGCCGAGGGCCAGCAGGAGCGTGAACGCGAGCGGGAGGCGAGTCATGCGCGGAGCGTAGGGCAGGGCGCCGCGCGCGGCAACCGGCTCAGCCGTCATAGCTCACCTTCACGGTGTTGCTCAGGCCGAAGTAGAACGTCCCGAGCACGTGGCGCGTGTCGTGGCCGCGCTCGCGCACGGTCACCTCGTGCGAGCCCGTCACCACGCGGAAGCCGCGCTCCGCGTCGGGGTCGACGCTGCCGACCTTGGACCCGTCGAGGTACACGTGGATCGTGTTGTGGGAGCGGTTGCGGACCTCGAGGTCCGCGTCCTGGCCGGCGCGCGCCGGCGCCCCGGGGCTGCTCTCGGCGCAGCCGACGGCGTGGAGCCCCAGCGCGAGGGTCAGGGCGCAGCCGGGCAGGGCCGAACAGAACGAGCCGAGCAGCGCGAGCGCGGCGGCGGCGAGGGCGGGCGAGCGGGTCACGGGCGATCTCCTCGGGTTGGCGCGAGCGCCGCCGGATCCTTCTGGCGGGGCTCGCGCGGTTGGCCCGTGAGTGCCGCTCGAAGGCCCGCGGTTACACGGGCCCCGGCGCCCGGGTGCTACTCCTTACGCTCCAGCTTGTTGCGCGTCTCCTTCGCCAGGCGCTCCGCCAGCTCCCCCAGCGCGGGGTCGAGCGCGTCGCGGGCGATCAGCTCGAGGGAGCGCAGCGCGGTCGGATCGGGCCAGCGTCCGATCCCGAGCACGGCCTCGATCCGCACCCCCTGCTCCGGGTCGCTGCGGATCAGCGCCTCGAGCCGCTCCAGCACGGGGAGCGCGCCCTGGCCCAGGAGCGGCAGCGCGGCGCCCAGGCCGCGGGCTGCCAGGCGGCGCTCGAGCGGGTCGGCCGCGCCGCTGGCCTCGGTGAAGCGGGCGACGATCCGCGCGCGCGCCTCGGCCGGCAGCTCCTCGTCGGCCGCGAGGTCGCCCAGGAGCAGTCGCACGCCGCGCCGGTCGGCCTCGCGGGCGGTGTCCCACAGCTCGAGCAGGTTCGCGGCGAGCGCGGGGGGATCGAGGCGGGTGGTCAGCGCGAGCAGGCTCGGCAGGGCCGGGCGGAGCACCCGCGCGGCGGGGTCGATCTCGCGCCCTGCGTCGCGCACCGCGCGCAGCAGGTCGAGGCGCCGCTCGGGCGGGAGCTCGACCGCGGGGTCGGCGGCCGCGGCCGGCTCGGGGGTCGCCGGCGTCGCCGGCTCGGCGGGTCCGCTCGGCTCCGGGGTGGACGGCGTCGGCGCGCGCGCTCCCTCCAGCGGCGCGCCCAGCGCGCCGCGCTCGCCGGGTCCGAGCTCGCGCGTGCCGCGCGCGTCCTCCAGGCGGACGCGGCCGGCCTCCACCTCGACGATCACGCGGCCCGCCTCCTCGTCGCGGGTGAAGGTGGCGCGCCCGCCGGGCGCGAGCTCGGCCTGCCCCTCGGCGGCCTCGAGCGCGAGCTCCTCCTCGGGGCCAGCGGTAACGACGACGCGGCCCGACTCCAGGCGCAGGCGCACGGCGCCAAATGGGCGCTCGCGGAGCAGCGCGGCCCGGGCCCCGGGGGCGAGCTCGACCGCGCCCCCGCCCGGGAGCGCGCGGGCGAGCCCGCTCGCGCCGCCCTCGAGCCGCTCCTCGCCCGGCGGGAGCAGGACGACGAGGAGCAGCGCGGCCGCGGCGGCCAGCAGCGCGGCGGCCCCCAGCCAGCGCCGGCGCGTCCGCGCCCGGCGGAGCGCCTCCACCTCGTGGTCCATGGCCGCGAGCACGCGCTCCAGGGCGGGGTCGGGGCGCGCCAGCAGCTCGCCGAGCGCGCGGTAGCGCGCCACGTTCGCCTGGCACTCGCGGCACTCCCCGAGGTGCTCCTCGACCCGGGCGCTCTCGCCGGGTGAGGTCTCGCCGTCGAGCCAGGCGCTCACCAGCACGTCCAGGACGGGGTCGCTCACCCGCTCACCTCCAGCAGCTCGACCAAGCGCTTGCGCGCGCGGTGCACCGAGACCTTCACGTTGGCCACGCTGATCCCGAGCAGCTCGGCGATCTGGGCGTAGGGCAACCCCGCCTCGGTGGCGAGCAACAGCGCCTCGCGCTGCCGCTCGGGCAGCTCGAGCAACGCCGCGCGCAGCCGCACCGTCTCCTCCTCCGCCTCGAGTCGGGCGGCCGAGCGATCCTCGGCGCCCGCGAGCGCCTCGAGCGCCGCCGGCTCGAGCCCCTGCGCGCCGCGCCCTCGGCGCGTCAGGCGCTTCTTGGCCAGGTTGGCCACGATCCCGAGCGCCAAGGTCGTCACCGACGAGCGCCCCTCGAACCGGGCGAGCCCCTGCCAAATCGCGACCGCCGCCTCCTGAGCGACCTCCTCGGCCTCGTCGGGGTCCCCGAGCATGCGGAGCGCGAACCGCGCCACCGGCTCGCGCACCTCCGCGTAGACCTCCTCGAACGAGGGGGCCCGCGCCCGCGCGGCGGCGGCGAGGAGGACGACGGCGGTGATGTAACCGCTGAGCACGTGAAGCCCGCTCCGCTGCCGGGACACCGTGAGTGCCCCGCGGCGGCTCCGAGGTTACATGCAGGCTCGTCGCTCGCCCCAACGCGTCGCGTCAGGGCCGGGTCGAACGGTGCTCGTGCTCGTGCTCGGCCTCGTGACTCGGCTCCGGTCCGAGCTGCGCGACCCGATCGGCGAGCACGAGCACGAGGAGCGGCCCGCTAGGGCTTGAGCCGCTGCATCTGCCGGCGGCTGGCGTCGGTCACCTTGCTGCCGGTGTGCGCGCCGAACAAGGTCGCCATGCCCTCGTAGCCGCCGAACTGGAACTCTTGGTCGGTGGTGAAGTAGGCGCCGTGGCCGTTGGCGAGGGCGGCGGGGATCACGTGCTCGAAGCCGAGCGCCTTGCCGTCGCTCTTGAGGGTCAGGCCGATCTCGTGGAGCGGCTCGCCGGGGAGCGTGGTCAGGACGCTGCCGTCGATGCGGATCGCCTGGAAGCGGAACTCGCGCTCGATCCAGCCGTTCGGGATGTTGAAGTCGATCCCGAGCGTGATCCCCAGGCTGGCGAGGCCCTGCACGAACCCGGAGTGGGCGATGTTCGGCGGGGCGTTGCGGTGGAGCGCCAGGCTGAGCGCGGGCTGGCCGAGGTCGACCTGCTCGCAGGCGCTCTGGAGCACCCCGTCGGTCTGGGTCGAGGCCGCGTTGCGGGCCTGCAGGATCGCGTCGGCCAGCACCTGCCCGGTGGCGTCGTAGCCGCCGGTCGGGCGGATGTCCCCCTCGCAGCCGTTGATGAACAGGCACACCCCGGCGCCGGCCGCCTCGGCCTTGATGTTGGCGCTGCCCATGATGTCGGCCGAGAACTCGAGGTTGCTGGTGCCGAAGTGCGTCCCGTGGATCCCGAAGTTCCACACCGTGGCGACCGGGACGCCGGTGGGGCGGTCGACGCGGATCACGACCATCTCGGGGTCGATGTCGTCGTCGTCGAGGCGGGGCGAGTCGGCGGCGCGCCGGTTCTTGGTGGCCGTGGTGACCTGCGTGCTCGCCAGGCCGACCACCGCCGGGCCGACCCCCTGCTCCGCCTGGACCATGGCCTGCGCGATCCGGTCGGTGACGTGCTCGAACACCCGCCGCACGTAGAGGTCGACCGCGGTCACCTGCCACAGCAGGCGCTTGGTCAGCGCGCCGGGGCCGCTGTGGGTGTGCGACGCGCAGACCATGACCTTCTCGAGCGGCACGGTGAAGCCCTGGCTCTGGGCCTTGCGCCAGGCCGTCTCCACCACCTCGGCGTCGGTGGCGACCGCGTCGATCGTCACGATCGCCACCCGCTCGTGGCCGTTGCCGAGCACGAGGCACTTGGCCATCAGCGGGTCCTTCACGCCGACCGACGGCTCGAGGAACGTGTACTCGTTGAACGGGTTGAGGTCGGGGAACGAGCGGCGCCGGTCGCCGCCGCCGAAGCCCCCGAGGGGGACCCCCACGCCGGGCGTCATGTCGGCCGAGGCCGCGCCGGCCACGTACGGGCCGGGGATCGCCGGGGCGATCGTGTGGCCGCTGCCCGGGCCGACGATCGGCACGGTGGCCGAGGTGGTGAACTTGATCAGCTGCTCGCCCGCGAGGGGCCGACCCGCGACGTCCAACAGGGCGGTGGTGACCCGGAGCAGGTGGGGCGTGGTCGAGACCAGGTTGGCGAGCGGATCGACCTCGATCACGCGCGGGGTCGCGAG
The DNA here is from genome assembly GCA_964569055.1 of uncultured Planctomycetota bacterium. Taxonomy (GTDB): domain Bacteria; phylum Planctomycetota; class J058; order J058; family J058; genus JAWLGW01. The sequence continues at coordinate 4,243 of CAZMSZ010000115.1, forward strand.
GCGCAGGGCGGCCGGGACCGCGCCCTGGTCGCTCTGCAAGATCACCGCGCCGGGCGCGAGCGAGGCGGCGTCGACGTCCTCGCTCATCGTGAGGTAGAGGCTGGCGTCGACCTGCACGTCGAGCTCGCCATCGGTCGGCGTGCTGGCGATCACGGTGAACGCGGCCGAGGACGTGATCGGCGCGACCGCGCTCGAGCGGCCGCCCGAGCTCTGCGAGCAGCCGGGCGGGAGGATCGCGCCGGCCAGGCCGACCAGCAGCGCGAGCGTGGGGGCGAAGGAGGAAGCGAGGAGACGCTTGGCGACCATGGGGAGCTCCGAGCCCGAGGCGCCCCGAGGGTGGGGGCGTGCGGGGAAGGAACGGGCCGTGCAAACTCGCGGCCAGGGGGCGTTCGGGGAGGGTGAGGAGCAACTGAAGAGGAACGAGGCACTTATCGGGCCATCGCAAAGTGTCGATATCGGACGTCCATCCGCGATTTCCCGTAATCGGAACGTCCGGCCCGCCCAGAATCGGGCGGCAGCGGATAACTGGTTGCCCACACGTGGACTAGGCGAACGTCCCCAGGCCGGGCCTTTGCTAGGGAGCAGGCGCCTGGCGGAAGGAGCGGCGGATGGACCTGGTGCGAGCGGGGGGACTCACCTTGGTGGCGGCGCTGGCCGCCGCGATCGGGATCGGCTGCACCGAGTCGGGCGGCTCCTCGCGGAGCGCGTCCACGGCGCCCGGGAGCGTTCAGGCCCCGCCGGCGCAGGTCGTGCCGCAGGTGGTCGACCTCCAGGTCGCCCCGCTGGTCCGCGGCGACGCGGGGCTCTCGTTTCGGCTGGTCGATCCGGCCGCGGCCAGCGCGCAGGTCGAGGTCCGCTTCAGCCTCGACGGCGGGGCGACCTGGACCCCGGCCACCCGGGTCGGCACGAGCGGGGCGCTGGCGAGCGCGTCCGCCCCGGGCGCGCTCCACACCCTGACGTGGGCCAGCGCGGCCGACGTGCCCGGGTTCGAGGCGGCGGCGCGGCTCGAGGTGCGCGCCGTGGGCGGCGGGAGCGCGAGCGCCTCGCTCGCGGTCGACAACCAGCCGGTCAACCCGCCGGTCCCGCTCACCCGCCAGCCCTACCTCCAGTCGACCACCGCGACGGCCACCGAGCTGCTGTGGCGCACGGCCGCCTCGACCGACACCACGGTGGAGTATGGCCCGACCCCGGCCCTCGGGCTGAGCGCGGGCGACCCGCAGGCGCGCACGGTCGCGCACCGCGCCACGCTGAGCGGGCTCTCGGCGGGGACGACCTACTACTACCGCCTGCTGGCGGGCGGCCAGCCGCTCACCCCGCGCCTGTCCTTCCAGTCCGCGCCCGCGCCCGCCGACGCCGAGCTGACGTTCCTGGTCGTCGGCGACAGCGGCATGGGCAACCCCGAGCAGCACCAGATCGCGGCGCTGATGGCGGCCGAGCAGGAGGCGGAGCTGTTCTTGCACACGGGCGACGTCGTCTACCCGATCGGCGGGCTCGGCGCGGCCGTGCAGGAGTACGACGCCCGCTTCTTCCGCCCCTACCAGGCCATGCTCACCCGGATCCCCGCCTTCCCGGTGGTGGGGAACCACGACCTCTACGGCCTGTTCGGCCAGCCGTTCCGCGACACGTTCGTGCTCCCGCCCAACGGCGGCGGCTCGCTGCTCGAGGAGCTCTACTTCTCGTTCGAGTGGGGTGACGCCAAGTTCGTGGCGCTCGAGACCAACGTCCTGTACCAGTTCACCCCGCTCGGCCCGCACATCACCTGGCTGCGCGACCAGCTGGCCACCAACACCAAGAAGTGGCTGGTCGTCTACATGCACACCCCGCCCTACTCGGCGGGCAAGCACGGCGACAACGGCCGTTTGCAGTCCCTGCTCGAGCCGCTGTTCGAGCGCCACGCCGTCGACCTGGTCCTCGCGGGCCACGACCACGACTACGAGCGCACGCACCCGCTCGAGCTCTACAACACCGACCCCGCCTACCCGGGCCTGGTCCACGTCGTCACCGGCGGCGGCGGCGCGGCGCTCCGCCCCGTGACCCCCACCGCGCGCACCGCGGTGGCCCAGTCGGTCTATCACTACGTGAAGGTGCGCGCCGAGGGCGACTGGCTCCACGGGCAGGCGATCGACATCAACGGTCAGGTGATCGACACCTGGTCGGTGCCGGACCGGTGAGCGAGCGCTACTCGATGATCCGCGTGCAGCGGCCGTAGGCGACCGCCTTGTTGCCGGCCCGCAGCACGAACTTGCTGAGCTGGGGGATGTCGGCCGCCTGCTCGATCGCGATCGGGCGGTTGGCGGCCGTCGCGATCACGCGCCCCCACTCGCCGGGGGCGAGCAGGTCCTCCTCGGACGGCTGCCAGGCGCTGCCGTCCTTGTCGCGCTTGGCGAGGAGCTGCTCGAGGTGGACGGCGGCCCGGTCGACGTGGACGTGCATGGTCCACACCTCGCCCAGGCGCAGGAGCGTGTCGGGGTCGAACACCGTCAGCTCGAGCTCCATGCGGCGGGCGACCCGCGGCGGGTTCTCCACGCTGCCCGCCACCACGCCGCGCCCCTTGAACAGGTCGCGGAGCGAGTCCTTCTCCGAGAGGCTCTTGAAGGCCACCCCCACCAGCTGACGGGGCACGCCCTGCTCGATCGGCAGCCCCGGCGTGGCGATGTGGCCGCGCGTGAGCTGGACCGAGCGGACGCGCGCGGTGACCGGCGCCCCGCGCTCCGCCGAGAGCGGCTCGAACTGCAGGGTCTGCTCGGGCGCGACCGTCCCCGACTCGACCAGGGCCGTGGCGGTCTTGCCGATCCCGGGCACGTGGTCGTAGACCTCGCTCCCGTGGATCACCAGGCGCAGCGGGGCCTGCCGCGGGCGGATCGCCTCGAACGAGAGCCCGGCCATGAACTGCTGGAGCGAGGGGCCGTTGAACCAGGTGATCCGCTGGAAGCCGATGATCCCCTCGCCCGCCTGGTGGATGTCCCGGCCCGGCGCGTAGGCCGAGGTCGGAATGAACACGCAGTCGTCGTGGGGGACGCCGTACTCCTCGAACAGGAGGCGCACCTCGGTCTCGCGCTCGCGGAACGGCTGCTCCTCGTAGTCGACCCGGTCCATCTTGGTGAGGGCGACCGCCTTGAGCGGGATCTCGAACCCCTTGAGGATCCGCAGCACCTGCAGGGTGATCGGCTTGGGGCCGTCCTCGACGTCGATCACGAGCAGCGCGCTGTCGGCCTGGAACATGCCGAAGAAGCGGTTGTTGGTGTAGGTCTCCTGGCCGGGCGTGTCGATCACCGTGATCCGGTGGTCGGGGTACTCGAAGCGGACCATGGAGGGGAGGATCGTCACCCCCCGCGCCGCCTCGGACTGCTCCTGCGTCACGTCCTTGCTGCGGAACACCAGCTGGGCGAACACCAGCGAGGCGTCGCGCCCGTCGGCGGCGAGGCGCTGCGCGTGCTCGAGCTCGCGGGGCGAGGCCATCCCGCTCTCGGCCACGATCTTGCCGAGCAAGGTCGACTTGCCGTGCCAGGCGTGGCCGCAGATCGCGAGGCTGATGTCCTGCTTCTCGATCACTCGCCGGATGATCGGCTGGCAGGGCGTTCCGATCAAGGGCCCGGCGCGCCGAAGATAAGGGCGCGCAGCGGTCGATACGGGGGGTGAGGAGGTTCGCATGCGACCGTACGACCGCGCCACGTTCAAGCGACTCACCGCCAGTGAGGCCGCGCACGCCACGACCGTCGAGGGCGGCGCCGCCGCAGCGACGGCGCGCGCGGCGGTGCCTCCGGGGTGGGAGCGCTTCTTGGCGGTGCTGGCCGACGCCGCCGAGGTGCTGGGCGAGGACGGCGAGCGTCGCGCCGTGGCGCGCCTGGTCGGCTGCGGCGGCGCGACGCTCGGGCGCGGCTTCGCCTGCGGCGCGGAGGGCGCGGCGCTCGAGGCCTGGTGCGGCCACCCGCTCTGTCCGGTGTGCGCCCGGGCCCGCGCGGGCGAGGCGGCGCGCGCCGCCGCGAGCGGCTGGAGCGAGCGCCTGCTCGAGGTGTTCGCGCCGATCGGGGGCGCCGCCCGCGTCGGGCTCCCCTCCCGCGCCAGCGTGGACGCGGTCCGCGCGGGTTGGGCCCAGGCGACCGCCGGGCTGGCCCAGGCGACCGGGCTGAGCCGGCTGGAGAAGCTCCCGCGCGCGGTCGTGGACCCGCGCGGGGTGACGCTGTTCGCGCGCTTCCCCTGGTCGGTGCCCGCGCCGCGCGCGGCGCAGGACTGCCTGGCCGCCGAGGTGACCCGCGCCTGCCGACGGGTCGGCCTGACGGTCGAGGCGCGGGCGGTCTCGCGCGAGGCGGCGACGATCACGCTCTCGGGCGCGCTGCGGGCCGAGGCGGAGCGGTTCGCCGGCGAGGTCGCGGGCGACCTCGCCCGGTTCGACGCCCTCACCTGGCGTGGGGGCTACGCGGGCGACGCCAGCCTGGAGGCGGCGCTGCGCGCGCTCGCCCGCCGCTGGCTCGAGCGCGTGGGCCGGCGGGCGGCGACCGCGCGGCGCACGACGGTGCTCGGCGCGCGCCACGCCCTGCCCGTCCCCGCTCCGCGCCGGCCGGCCTTCGCCCCCGCCGTGTGCGCGGACCACGGGCAAGGCTGCCGGGCGGTCTCGACGTTCGTGCGCGCCCGCGGGCGGACCGTCCGGTTCGACGACCTGCGCCTGCCGCGCGCCCCGAGCGCGTCGCTGGTGGCGGCCTTCGTGCTCGAGGCTCGGAAGGCCGCCCCGGTCCCGATCGCCCTCGCGCCGATCGAGCTGCGCTCGCGGCGGGCGGCGTAACCAAACGACGCGGGCCGGCCCGGAGGCCGGCCCGCGCAGCGGGGGGGAGTGGGCTCGCGGCTCAGCGCACCAGGGCGGGGACCTTCACCAGCGGCGCCTTGATCACCGGCGGGACCGGGTTCACCACCGGGGGCAGCGGCGGGACGGGCCGCGGGGTGGGGACCGCCACGATCGGCGGGAGGGCAGGCACGGGCACCAGCGGCAGCTTCGGCCGGGGGCGCACGATCGAGCGGATCGGCAGCTCCTGGCCGTCGATGAACAGCTTGCCCGTCAGCCCGCAGGTCGTGATCGCCGAGAGGTCGTAGGGGCGGGTGACCCGCACCGGCAGGACCTTGTTCGGCGCGGCGACGGTGAGCGAGGAGGTCCCGAGCGGCAGCGCCACGCGCGGGAGCGCCGCGCTGAGCTTGGGGAGGACCGGGCGGACCGGCGCGCCGGTGCGGTCGAGCTCGACGTAGATGTCGTCGCCGAGGCGCTCGATCGAGCGGATCGCGATCCCCTCGCCCAGCGCGCTCACGCCGCGGAACGCGCCGACCACGACCTCCTTGGCGAAGTCGACCGTGTGGGCGCTCGAGCTGCCGGCGTCGGCCTGGAGGGTGGCGAAGCTCCGCGCCGAGCGGGCGACCGTGACCTTGGCCTGGGTGACCTGCGCGAAGTTGCCGCGCTCGAGGTTGCGCAGGGTCGGGACCTCCTCCTGCAGGGCGCGCAGCCGCTGCAGCAGGGCGTCGACCTCGGCGGGGAGCTGGGCCTGGAACCCGACGGTGATCGCGACCTCGCCCGCGCGGTCGGCGTAGTGGATCGTGGTCGTGGGCACGTCCCACACCGGGATCCCGGGGAACTTCGTCGGCTGGCTGCGGAGGTCGGCGGCCGAGACCAGCGCCGCGATCGAGGCGCGGTCGCGCTCGGGCAGGCGCCCCGCGCCGGCCCGGTCGAGCTGGGCGAAGCGGGCCGCCGTGGCGCCGAAGCGGTACTGGCCGGTGCCGAACACGTCGCTCACCAGCATGCGGGCGTCGTAGGCGAGCAGCCCGCCCGAGGTCCGCAGCGCCACCTCGACGGCGTCACGGAACGAGGTCACCTCGAGGC
>CAZMSZ010000115.1:10202-19497 GCA_964569055.1 uncultured Planctomycetota bacterium
CCTCGAGGCGGCGCGAGCGGAGCTCGCGCGAGCGCGCCGGGAGCTGGCGGCGGATCGCGCGCGGGCGCCCTCGCCCGAGCCGGCCGCCGAGGACGGGGCCACCGAGCACGCCGTGAGGCGCGGCGCCCGGGCGGTCGCTCGCCAGCTCGCGCTCGCAGCGCGGTGGGGCGGGACGCCCCGCGGGTGGGCAGCGCTCCGCGAGGCGCAGGCCACGCTCGCCTGGCTGCCGTATGCCGCCGAGCACTCGCTCATGGAGGCCGCGTTCGCGGAGCGCTGGCGCGAGCTGGCGAGCGCGCCCCCCGTCGAGGCGGTGGTCGTGGCCGTGGCGGACACGTTCGTGGTGCTCGCGCAGGAGGAGGGGTGCCCGCTCCTGCCGGGGATGGAGCTGACGGTGTACCGCGGCGAGCGCTTCGTCGCCCGCGTGCGCGTGGAGGAGAGGATCGAGGAGCGCGTCGGCTGCTGGCTGCTGTTCAGCGCCGAGGGCGAGACGCCGCGGCCGGGCGACCTCGCCACGAACCGCCTGGAGTGAGGGGCCGCGCTTGGGCGCGCGACTTTCCTCGGGCCGGCGGAGCGCTTAGCATTCGAGCGGGAGCGCGCCGTCCCGGCCGAGCACCTGGTGTGATCGCGTTCGTCCACATCCCCAAGGCCGCGGGGAGCACGATCAAGTTCGTGCTGCGGAACTCGTTCTGCCTGCGCCACTGCGACGTGAGGAGCTCGTATCCCGACGGGATCTTCCGGGCCGACGAGCTCGCCCTCGCGCGGCGCGTCTACCCCGGCCTGCGCAGCATCAGCGGGCACGCGCTGGTCGCCCCGACCGAGCACCTGCCGGACGACGTGCGCTGCTTCACGTTCCTGCGCGAGCCGCTCAGGCGCACGGTCTCCGATTACCAGCACCACCTCCGCGGCGGACGCCGCGCTCGGCACGGGAGGCCGACCCTCTCCCTGGAGGCCTACTTCGACACCTGGTCGAACGGCCCCTTGCGGAACCGGCAGGTGTTCCACCTCGCCGGCGCCGAGGACCTCGACAAGGCGAAGGCGGCGCTGGAGCGCTACATGTTCGTCGGGCTGGTCGAGCGGTTCGACGAGTCGCTCGACGCGTTCGCCCGCCTCTGCCCCTACCCCGTGGACGTCCGCTACGTGGTGAAGAACCGCGCGCCGCCCGGGGCGGGCAAGCGCGGCCTCCTCGACGACCCCGCCGCGCGCGCGCAGATCGAGGCCGCCAACGCGCTCGACCTCGAGCTGTACGCGTATGCGCGCGACGTGCTCTACCCGGCTCAGCTCGAGCGCGCCCGGGCGACCGCCCCGCCGCGGCGCTGGCGGGGGCCGCCCTGGCTGTCCGACGCGCGCGCCCGCGCCGCCCGCACCTACAACAACGTGTTCTACCGCACGTTCCTGATCAAGCTCGACCGCCGGCTCGGCCGGCGAGGGGCGGCGCGCGCGGCGCTGCCGGCGCCGGCCGAACGCTGACTCGCACTCGTCGCTCCGCTGAAGTGTCGCGCTTTGCGGCACACGGCCGGGGCCGCTTCAACGTGCTTCTGCAGGCTGCTAAGCTCGCCTCTTCACTCGCCCGCAGGAGCGCATGGAAGGCGACGTCACGCTCTCCGCGCCCGCCAAGGAGGCGGCCCTCGCCCTGGGCGAGGTGCAGAAGGCCCTCCGCTTCTTCCGCCTGTACCCCCCGGGGCACCCGCTGCGGGCCGACGCGGTGGCGCGCACGCACGAGCGGCTCACGGGCGCGCTCGGGCGGCACGGCCCGTTCGAGCTCACCGTCCGCGAGGACGGGCTCTCGCTGGGGACCGAGGTCGTCCTCCACGGCTCGGGGCAGTCCACGGACCTCGCGGCGCTGCTGTTCCCGTGCGGGGTGGAGGCGCTGACCCTGCGCCCGGGCATCGAGCCCGACGAGGTCGAGCAGCTCGTCCGCGCGCTCGCCGAGGCGGGCGGCCCCGACGGCGCCGACCTCGGCGTGGTGCTGTGGGGGCGCGCGCTGCCGCACGTCGCCGTGCGGCTGCTCGACGCGCTGGCCGAAGACGACGACGCGTTCGAGGGCGACGACCCCGCGGCGGGCATGCCGAGCGGGTCGGAGCGGCTCGACCCCCAGGGGCGGGCGGGCGACCCCGCGGTCGCGCTCGCCCTCGCGCGTCGAGACGCCGAGCTCGACCCGACGCGCGGCGCCGAGGACGCCGGGCAGGCGGCGCTGCGCGGGCTGCTGCTCGAGGAGGTCGCCCGCGCCTCGCTGCTCGAGCACGCGCGCGAGGTGGTCGGCTGGATCAGCCGCGAGGACGAGCTCGCCGACGTCGACGTGGGGCGGTTCCACGTGGCGCGCGCGCTGCAGGCGCTCGCCAGGGGCGACCTCGACGCTGCGGCCGAGGCGGTCGCGACGCTGACCGACGCCGGCCCGCTGCGGCGCCGGCACGCGGCGCTGCTCGGCGCCGAGGACGCGCTCCGCCGCCTCGCCCACGCGCTCGAGCTGCTCGCGCCCGAGCTCGGCCCCGACGGCTTGATCGAGCGCGGCCTGCGCTACCTCACGCCGCTCGGGGACGGCGGGGTCGCGGGCGCGTGCGCGGTCTACGCGGCCACCCCCAACGGGGACGTGCGGCGCGTGTTCCGGCGCTACCTCTCCAGCCACGTCGGGTTCGCGGCCGACGCCGTCGGGGCGCTGGCCCTGGCCCGAGACGACCAGGTCGCCAAGGAGGCGATCGGGATCCTGGCGCTCGGCGGGCGCGACTCGCGCGCGTGGGAGCTGTTGCGCGAGCTGGGCGAGGGGCGCGCTCCGCCAGAGCGGGCCGCGCTGGCGCGCCAGGTGCTCGGGCGGCTGACCGGCGAGGCGCAGCGCCTGCGCTACCTGGTGGTGATCCGCGAGGACGAGCGGCGCGCGCGCCGGCTGGCGGCGGCGCGGCGGCTGGGCGAGCTCGGGGTCGACGACCCCGTGGTGTTCGAGCAGCTCGCGCAGCTGGTGCTCGCGCCCGAGCTCGCGCAGCGCGACGACGAGGAGCTGGGGGAGCTGCTCGCGCTCCTGGTCCGGCTGGGCGGGGTGCGGGCGGTCGCGACGCTGCAGCAGCTCGCGCAGCGGCGCACGCTGGTGTTCGGCCGGCGCGAGGCGCAGCGCGTGCGCGAGGCCGCGCTCGCGACGCTCGAGCGGCTCCAGCGCGGTGAGCTGGTCGGACCGATCCGCGCGCCCAGGACGCTGCCGACGCCCACCCCCACCGAGCAGGACGACTCGGAGCGAGAGGGCGAGCTCGCGCACGACGCGCCCACCTGGCGCCGCCGGCCGGATCGCGACCGGGACGAGGTGGACGGACCGGCCCTCGACGAGGGCGAGCTCGAGGGCGAGGCGCAGGACGACGCGGCGCTCCCGCCGGCGGACGAGGACGATCAGGACGGGGCGGTGACCCGGGTGCTCGCGGTGCGCGTCACGCGCGAGGCGCCGCCCTCGCTCGACGAGGACGAGGAGGACGGCGCGGTGACGCGGGTCCTCGACAGGCCGAAGCGGCCGCGTCCGGCGGCCGAGGGCGGGCCGGCGCCGGAGGCGCACGAGGCGGGCGACGACGACGACGCGCCGCTCGCGGACGGGAGCGACACGTCCCACGCGCAGGAGCTGTGGGTCGAGCAGGTGGCGTCGTCGAGCCGCTCCTCGTGGGTCGAGGCCTGGGTGGACGAAGGCCCCGCGGACGCGCCCGACACGCGCCCAGACGGCGAGCCGGCTCGCGAGGCGCGCGTGCCCGACTTCGACGACGAGGCGGGCCTCACCGAGCAGGCGCTCGACCTCGCCGCGCGGACCCTGGCCGCCGGCGACGTGGAGGGGGCCGCGCGGATCGCGGCGGAGCTGGCCGAGGCCAACGGCGGCCGCCTGAGCGCGGCCGCCTCGCGCCGGCTGGCGACCCCCGAGCTCCTGGGCGAGGTGGGGCGGGCCCTCGAGCGGCTGGTGGGGTTCCTCGGCGACGACGCGCTGATCGCGCTCGGACGCGACCTGCTCGACCGGCTCGACGACGTCGCCCTGCCCGCCGTGTGCGAGCTCTACCCCGAGCTGACCGACGACCACGTGCGGCGGGTGTTCCGGCGCTTCCTCTCGGACCGGGCCTCGACGTCGGCGGACGCGCTCGAGCCGCTGACCCGCCACGCCCGCCGGCAGATCGCGCAGGAGGCGCTGGGCATGCTGGCCATGGGAGGCCCGGGCTCGCGGGCCTGGGCGCTGCTGCGCGAGCTGGCCGACGACGCGGCGCAGCCGGCGCGCGCCAAGCTGGCCGCGCTGGTGGTGGCCAAGATCGAGCGGGCCGGAGGCGGCGCGTGAGCGACGTGGGCGCGCGCGGTGAGGACGCGGCGCGCCGCGTGGCGCACGACCTCGCGGCCGCCCTGCGGGTGACCCGGCTGCACGCGGTCGAGAACGTGGTGTGTCGGCGGGCGCTGGAGGCGCTGCAGCGCTCCTTGGAGGAGGCGCTCGAGGACGGCCCGCTCACGGTGTCGGCGCGCCGCGGGCGCCTGACGGTGAACGGGGTCGCCCTGGGGGGGCGGCTCGGGGCCTGGCAGGCCGAGCTGCGCGACGCGCTCGAGCGCCTGGCGGTCGGGCGGCTGCGGCTGAGCGGCCGGTTCTCGCTCGAGGCCGTGCGCGCGCTGGTCGGGTGCGCCCGGGACCTCACGGCGAGCGAGCCGCGCGAGCGCCTGCGCGAGCTGGCGGGGCGGCTCGCCGAGCGGGTGCCTCCCCCGGCCGAAGCGCGGGTGGCGGGGCTCGAGCCCGCGAGCCGCTCGGCCGGCGTTCCGGCCGAGGTCGCGGCGGCCTCGCGCGCCGGGCGCTGCTACGACCTGTTGTTCGAGCTCGCCGCGGCCATGCACGCCGACGTCCGGGCGCGCGAGGCACCCGGCCGCCAAGAGCAGCCGCTCCGCCACGTGCTCACGCAGGCGATCGATGGGCTGGAGCAGCGGCCGTTCGCGGCGCGCCTGCTGGCGCTCACCGCCTCGTCCTGCGCGACCGACCCGCTCGCCACGCACGCCGCTCACACCGCGATCCTGGCGCTCGCCATGGGCAGGCAGCTCGGCCTGACCCGCGCCCAGCTGGCGGAGCTCGGGTTCGCGGCCTTCCACCACGACCTCGGCCGCGCGCCCGTGGGGCGCTTCCCGGCCCTCCCGCCGGCGGTGGTCGAGACCCCCGAGGACCACGTGCTCGCCGGCCTGCGCCTGGCGCTCGCGGCCGGCGCCGGCGCCAACGATCAGCTCGCGCGCCTGGTCGTGATCCACGAGCACCACCGCCAGCGCGACGGCTATCCGCAGGGAGCCCTGACCCCTCCCCACCCCTACTCGCGCCTGATCGCCGTGGCCGACGCCTTCGACGCGTTCGAGTGCGGGGCGCCCTGGCGCCCCGCCCTGGCCCCCGCCGAGGCGCTCCGCGCCCTCCTGGCCGACGGTCGCCGCCACGACCCAGTCGCCGCGCGCCTCCTGGCCGACGTCCTCGGCCCGCGCCCGCGCGGCACGATCGTGGAGCTGGCCGGCCGCGCCGTGGGCGTGATCCTCGACGGCCGCGGCGAGCGCCCCCTGGTCCGCCGCGTCGCCGACCGCAAGCTGCTCACGCCCGCCCCCGAGGAGATCACGGGCGAGCTGCCGCAGGAGACGGTGCCGACCTGGCGGGAGCTGGTGGTCGGGTAGGTCCGCGCCTCGTGCTCGTGCTCGTGCTCGTGCTCGTTCCAAGGTGACAGCCTCGCGAGTTCGAGTCCGACGCCGATTCGGACGCCGAGTCCGAGTCCGAGTCCGAGTCCGAGTCCGAGTCCGAGTCCGAGTCCGACTCCGCCTCCGGGTCCGGGTCCGGGTCCGAGTCCGAGTCCCGAGAGGCTGTCGCGTACGCCACCACGCCTCGCCAGGAGCGAGCACGAGCACGAACGAGCACGAGCACGAGCACGACTCCGGGCGAGGCCTCTCCGCCTACTTCCGCCGCGCCACCAGCTCCTCGAGGGCCTGGCGCTGGCTGTCGGTCAGCTTCACGAAGCGCGCGCCCACCACGAACTGGCCCTTGCTCGCGCCGCGGCCGGGCGCGACCCGGCGGACCTCGGCGTAGAAGGCGCGCGCGCGGAACAGCTCGGGGGCGTGGAGCGTGACCTTGACCACGTCGCCGACCTCGAGCGGCGGCGGGCGGATGCCGTCGAGGCGGCGGCGGTCGGGGACGCCGGGGAGCTTGAAGGCGATCCCGGTGGTGGAGATGTCCCCGAGCTCGTTGAGGTCGAGCGCGCCGCGCGGCGAGGCCTCGATCGCGACGCGGGCGCGCGGGTCGGTCACCCGGCGGGCGCGGCGGCGGTTGGGGGGGCCGTGGGCCGGCTGCGCTCCGCCGATCGTGTGCTCGACGCCGCAGCAGGGGCAGGCGCCGAGCTGGCCGACGTGGGCGCGGTCGGTGAACACGCGCTTGCCGCAGGCGCCGCAGGGGTAGACCACGAAGTCGACGGCCGGCCGGGTCACCGCGGCTCCTCGGCCGCGCGGACCGTGAAGAAGCCCTCCTCGTAGCGGCCGGCCGTGGGGCCGGGCACGGGGACGCCCAGCCGGGCGGCGAGCGCGGCGCGCTCCGCCGCGTCGGGGAGGCGCCCGCCGCGCGAGGCGGCGAAGGCCGCCGCCTCCTCCTCGCGCACGCCGCGCACCGGCTCGTGCTCGGTCCCCGCTGGCGGCTCCCCTCGCCCCGCCCAGGCGCGCGGCGGCCGGAGCGGGCCGGGCGCGCGGGCGGCGGCCTCGGCGAACCACGCCGCGTACTCGGCGTTGGTGACCGCGCGGTCGCGCGCGTGGAGCGCGCGCACCTCGCCCGGCTCGGGCGCGAGCTCGAGGTACACCGCGCCGCTGGGGGTGGCCCGCGCCCACGCCAGCCGCGCGCGCAGCCGCTCCAGCGAGGGGGAGGCTTGCCCGGCGAGGCGCTCGCCGGCGCGGCGCAAGGCGAGCTCCGCCGCGTCGAGGCTGCCCTCGCGCAGGAAGGCCGCGGCGCGCTCGAGCAGGTGGGCGACGTCCCGCTCGAGCGCCTCGTGGGCGGGATCCGCCGCGGGCGCCGCGCCCAGCTCGGCGAGGACCTGCTCGAGCTCGGCCTCGCGGGCGAGCGCGCGCGCCAGCGGGGCGAACTCGCGCAGCGCGGCGACCGCCTCGGCGAGGCGGTCGGGCCCCGCGCCCCGCGCCTCGCTGATCGCGAGGGTCAGCGCCGCCTCGTCGCGCTGGCGGGCGCGGGCGGCCTCGAGGCTGGCGGTCAGCTGCGGGTCGCCGGGGACGGCGCGCAGCGCGGCCTCGTAGGCGAGGATCGCCTGCTCCAGGCGCCCTTCGGCCTCGGCCCGCGCGCCCGCCTCGAGCGCGAGGTCGCGTCGCGCCGCGAGCAGCCGCCCGAGCAGCGGCGGGACGCGCGCGGTCGTGAGGCCCGCGGCCTGGCTCCAGGCCTCGAGCGCGGCGCGAGCCTCGCCGCGATCCCAGGCGGCGTCGCCCCGCGCCACCGCCTCGCCGAACTCGACCCGCGCCAGTGCGTCGCGGAAGCTGGCCGCGGGGGGCGTGGCGACCGCGCGCGCCACCGGATCGGCCGGGACCTCCACGGGCGCGACCTCCACGGGCGCGACCTCGGGGGGGTCGCCGGGCGTGGGCTCGAGGGGCGGCGGCTCGGGCCGCGGCTCGCTCGGCGGCACGTCGTCGGGCGCGGGCGGGCGGACGCCGACGTCGGGGGGGTCGCTCCGGGGGGGCGGCTCGCGCGAGCCGCCCGTGAAGACCACCAGCAGCGCGCCCAGGGTCAGCGCCGCAGCGAGCCCCGCCGCGGCGGCGGCCGCCCAGGCCGGGAGCACGCGCGGAGGCGCGACGCCCGCGCGGCGCGGCGCGCCCCCTCGTCCCCCGCCGCCGCGCGCCGGCTCGGGCGCGAGCACGGGCTCGCGCCCGCGCCGCGCCTTGAGCCGCGCGAGGTCTCGCCGCAGCTCGCGGGCGTCGGGCCGCTGCTCCGGCTCCTTGCACAGCATGGCGTCGACCAGACGCGAGAGGTCCCGCGAGACCGGCACCACCTCGTGCAGCAGCGGCGCGGGCGCGTTGAGGTTGGCGGTGAGGTACTCGATCTTGTTGCGCGCGTGGAACGGGGCGCGCCCCGCGAACATCTGGAACGCCAGGATCCCGAGCGAGAACACGTCCGAGCGCAAGGTGGGCGCGGCGCCGCGCACCACCTCGGGGGCCACGTACTTGGCGGTCCCGAGGAACCGCCCCTCCGCGGCGGCCGTGCTCTGGTCGAGCTGGATCATGTGCGCCAGGCCGAAGTCTGTCACCTTGACCAGCACGTCGAACTCGCCCGCGATCTCGTAGCCGTAGCGGGCGCGGTCGGTGACCAGCATGATGTTGCTCGGCTTGAGGTCGCGGTGCCCGATCCCGCGCTCGTGCGCGGCGACGAGCCCGTCGACGAGCTGGCACAGGATCTGGACCCCCTCCTCCTCCAGGAGCGGCCCGCGCTTGAGGTGGTCCTTGAGCGTCTCGCCCTCGATCAGCTCCATCGTGAAGTAGAGCCGCCCCTCGACCGAGCCGACCTCGTGGACCTTCACCACGTTGGCGTGGTCGATCAGCGCGGTGTTGGCCGCCTCGCGCAGGAACCGGCGTACGTACTCGGGGTCGAGCGCGATCTCGGCCTTCATGACCTTGAGCGCCACGCGCGCGGCGCGCTCGTCGCGCGCCCCGAAGCCCGAGCCGGCGGCCCGCTCGAGGTCGATCGCCTGGTAGACCTCCGCCATGCCGCCCCGGCCGAGCGGCTCCTCGAGCTCGAACTTGCCGAACCGGGTCCCCGGCCGGACAACGCGCGGCTGCCCGTGGATCGGCACCGTGGGCAGCAGGCGCTGGATCAGCTCGGCCTTGAAGCGCGAGGCGTCGAACCGCTCGCGCGCGTAGCTGAGGAAGTCGGCCCCGAGCTGCACCGTCGCGCCCGCCGCCGAGCCCTGCTCGGGGGCCTCGAGCTCGAGGTCGTCCTGGCCGATCGGCATGTCAGCGAGCTTCCAACGCGGCGGGTCCCAGCCCGAAGGTAGCCCGTCGGTCGCTCATACGCCACGCCGATGGCGCGCGTGGAGACGACGTGTGCGTGGTTTCTCCTGCTTTCCTGCTTTCCTGCTTTCCTGCCTATCTCTTCTCTTCGGCTCCGCCTTCCCGCGTTCCTGTCGGAGCTCTTGAAGCTCCCGGCCAGGAGTGGGTGCCATGAGCGACAGCCGAAGCAGCGTGCATAAGCAGCGTGAGCTGCGCTTCGCCGCGCTGCTCGCAATTGCCACCTGCGTGGTTTCTGGGGGGGCTCCGCCCCCCCAGAGTCCCCCCCGCTGTCGCTGAAATTGTGCGCCGCCGCGGCGGC
>CAZMSZ010000116.1:0-19490 GCA_964569055.1 uncultured Planctomycetota bacterium
AGGAGCAGCGAGCGGGGGAAGCCGCGCTCGACGTCGAGGAAGAAGGCGGTGAGGTAGAGGGCGGCGGTGCTGGCCAGCACGATCTTCAGGATCTCGTAGTGGTGGCCGAAGCTGATCACTCGGTTGAGGACGTTGAAGCCCTGGAGGGCGAAGAACACGGCGGCGTTGATCGCGGCGGCGGCGAGCAGGATCGTGGGGAGCGGGTAGGGGAACACCTTGGCGCTGGGGCCGAAGCGGAGGGTGTGGGCCAGGAGGAAGGCGCCGGCGCCCAGGGCGGCGTAGGCCAGGGTGATCTTGAGGCGGCGCGGGAGGTCTTCGCGGAAGCGGCTCCACCAGCTCGGGAACTGGCGGAACAGGCTCATCCAGAACACGCCCAGGATCACGAACAGGAAGCTGTGCACGATCAGGACGGCGCGGGAGTGGGTCGTCTGCTGGAGGGCCACGCTGGCGAGGACCGCCACCGCGGTGCCGCCGAAGCTGGTCTTGAGGATCTGACTGAGGTCCAGCACGTTGAAGTAGCGGGCCACCACCTTGTGGCCGCTGAACAGGAAGAAGGCCGCGGTCTGGACCGGGACGAGGACCGCCAGGAGGAAGACGTAGGAGCCGCGGTCGAGGCGGGCGAGGTCGAGGTCGAAGCGGAGCAGGAACGCGACCGAGAGCGAGGCCGCGACCAGGAGGGGGACCACGGCCAGGTGGAGGAGGATGCCCGGGTTGCGGCGGATCGTCCCCAGGGGGAGGACGCCGAAGGCGGTCACGGTCAGGACCTGGCACAGGATCGCGAGGTCCTTGAAGAAGCCGCGGGTGGCCACGTAGCGCTCGTCGACCTCGAGCTTCTTCGGGAGCAGCTCTTGGACGTAGAAGGCGTTGCGGTCGGCGCAGTCGAGCGGGTACAGCTCGGACTCGTTGCGGTAGAGGACCTGGTTGGGGCCCGCCACGCCCGGGGGCGTGGAGAGGATCCGGCGGAACGCCTCGGGGTAGGCGTCGGCGAAGGCGGGGTCCTCGGGGCGAGGGCCCACCACGCTCATGTCGCCGCGGAGAATGTTCCAGAGCTGGGGGAGCTCGTCGAGCTTGGTCCGCTCCAGGATCCGACCCAGCGGGGTCAGGCGGTGGTCGTAGCGGGCCGTGACCTTGTCGCCCCCGCGGACGGCGGCCGCCATCTTGCGGAACTTGAGGATCCGGAAGCGCCGGGCCCCAAAGCCGTAGCGCTCCTGGCTGAACAGCGCCGGGCCGGGCGAGGTCAGCTTGACCAGGGCCGCGATCAGGGCCAGCAGGGGGGCGCCCAGCACGATCGCGCTCAGGGCGAACGCCACGTCGAAGGCGCGCTTCCAGCGCGGCAGCGGCGGCGGCTCGAACGGCTCGAGCGCGGGCGGGGGCGGGGGCGCGGGCGGGGGCGGAGGCGCGGCCGGCGGCGGGGCCTCGGTCGGCATGGTCGCGGTGGCGAGCGTGCTCGGCTCGCTGGGCGCCGCGCTCGGCGCGACGAGCTCGGCCGCGACCAGCTCGGCGGGTTCGGCGGGAGCCGGCTCGGCCCGGGCGGTCGGCTCCTCGAGCTGCGAGCGCTGCTGGGGGCTCACGCCGGCCCGCCCTGCAGCGCGTCCACCAGCGCGCTCACGACCCGCTCCACCGCGGCCTCACCCATGGCGGGGAAGAACGGGAGCGTCAGGACCCGCGCGCTGTAGCGCTCGGCCGTGGCCCACTCGCCGCGCGCCGAGGGGGCGTAGCCGCTGAAGGCCGGCAGGAGCGGGTAGTGGATCGAGGTCTGCACGCCGCGCGCCCGCAGGCGGTCCATGAGCGCGGCGCGGGCCGGACCCTCCACCCCGTCCGGGAGGAGGACCGGGAAGATGTGCGGCGGGACCTCCGCCCAGGCCTCGGCGCTGAAGCCGGGCGGAGGGGCGGCGAACGGGACCTCGAGCTCGGGGAGCGCCTCGGCCAGGCGGGCGCGGTAGCGGACCGCGAGCGCGCGGCGGGCCTCGAGCTCGCCCGGGAGGCGAGCCAGGCGCTCGAGGGCGATCGCCGCGCGCAGCTCGTCCCAGCGGTAGTTCAAGCCGGGCTCGGCCACGTCGTAGGTGTGCGCGTGGCCGCGGTGGCGGTCGAGGGTGTGGGTCGTCATGCCGTGGCTGCGCAGCCGGCGCAGGCGCGTGGCCAGCTCGGGGTCGCGCACCGCCAGCGCGCCGCCCTCGCCCACCGCCAGGTTCTTGTTGGAGAAGAAGCTGAACGCGCCCAAGGCCCCTAGCGTGCCGCAGGCGCCCCAGGGGGTGGGGGTCACGCAGGCGTGGGCCGCGTCCTCGACCACGTCGACCTCGGCCTGCTCGGCCCAGGCGAGGAGCGGCTCCACCCGGCAGGGGTAGCCGGCGTAGTGGACCGGGATCACCGCCCGCGTGCGCGGGGTGCGGACGCGCTCGAGCGACTCGAGCGAGAGGTTGGGCTCGCCGAGGCTGGCCACGTCGGCGAACACCGGGGTCGCGCCCACCGCCACGACCACGTTGGCGGCCGCGGCGAAGGTCAGCGCGGGGACGATCACCTCGTCGCCCGGACCGAGCTCGAGGGCTCGCAGCGCCAGGTGCAGGGCGGCGGTGCCCGAGGCCACGGCCACCACCTGCTCGACCCCCAGGGCCTGCGCGAACGCCTCCTCGAAGCGGGCCACCCGCGCCCCCGCGGTGATCCAGCCCGAGGCCAGCACCTCGTCGGCCGCCCGGCGGTCGGCCTCGCTGAAGCCGAGCTCGAACAAGGGGAGCGTCGGCGCGCCGGGCTCGCTCGTGGTCATGGGGCTGGGCGCGCTCACTGCGGCTGGCTCGTGGCCGCGCGGGGAGCGGGCAGGAACTGGCTGGGGTCGGCCTCGAAGCACTCGATCGCCCGGGCGTAGTCCTCGGGGCTGCCGATGTCGAACCAGATCCCGTGGTGCGCGTAGGTCGCCACGCGCTCGCCCTCGCGCAGGAGCTCGAGGATCAGCTCGTCGAAGCCCATGGGGCGTTCGAGGGGGATCCGCTCGAGCACGCGCGGCTCGATCGCGTACACGCCCATGCTGACGGTGAACGACAGCTCGGGCTTCTCCTGGAACCCTCGCACGCGCCCGCTGGCGTCGGGCTCGACCACCCCCAGCGCCAGCCGGACCGGCTTGGTGTACGTCGCCAGGGTCAGCGCGGCGCCCTCGCGGCGGTGGTGCGCCATGAGCTCGCGGTGGGAGAGGTCGGTGAGGAGGTCGCCGTTCATGACGAGGAGCGTCTCGTCGACCGCGCCCAACAGGCGCAACGGGCCGACCGTGCCCAGCGGCGCGGGCTCGACCGTGTAGTCGATCGTCAGGCCGTACTTCTCGCCCGAGCCGAAGAAGGCCATGACCAGCTCGGCCATGTGCCCGGTGGCGAGCGTCGCGCGCTCGAAGCCGGCCCGCTCGAGCTGGAGCAGGTTGATCTCCAGGATCGGGCGGTCGCCCATGGGGACCAGCGGCTTGGGGAGCGTGGCCGTGTAGGGGTAGAGCCGCCGACCCGCGCCGCCCGCCAGGATCACCGCGCGCACGTCACACCCCGTAGCTCACGGTCTGGCGCGGGCGCAGGCCGGCGTCCGCGCGGGCCAGCTCGCCGCGCACGTGCTCGATCACGCGGGCCAGGCCGGCCTCGAGCGGGACCTCGGGCCGCCAGCCCAGGAGCTGGGCCGCCTTGCTGGCCTCGCCCAGGAGGAGCTCGACCTCGCTGTTGGCCGGGCGGAGGCGCTCCTCGGCGGTCCGCACCTCGAGCTCGGGGCGGCCGAGCTGGGCCAGCACCGCCTCCACCAGCTCGCCGATCGAGACCGAGCGGCCGGTCGCCAGGTTGATCGTCTCGCCCGCGATCCCGGGCGCGCTCCCGGCCAGCGCGAAGCCGCGCGCGGTGTCCCCCACGAAGCACAGGTCGCGCCGCGGCGAGAGCGCGCCCAGCTCGATCACCCCGTCCTCGCGGGCCAGGGCCTGCGTCACGATCGTGGGCAGCACCGCCCGGCGCGACTGGCGCGGGCCGTAGGTGTTGAACGGGCGGACCACCACCACCGGCAAGCCGAAGCTGCGGTGGTAGCTGAGGGCGAGCTGGTCGGCGGCGACCTTGCTCGCGGCGTAGGGCGACTGGGGGCGCAGCGGGTGCGCCTCGTCCATGGGGGTGTACTGCGCGGTGCCGTAGACCTCGCTGGTCGAGGCGAGGACCACCCGCGCGCCGGCGGCACGCGCGGCCTCGAGCACGTTGAGCGTCCCCCTCACGTTCACGTCGAGGTACGAGCGCGGCGCGCGATACGAGTAAGGGATCCCGATCAGCGCGGCCAGGTGGAACACCACCTCGCGGCCCGTCAGCAGCTCGCGCACCTGCTCGGCGTCGCGCACGTCGCCGAGGACGACCTCGACCGCGTCGCGCAAGGTTGGCCTGAGCTCGTCCAGGAGACCCGCCCGGCCCGTCGAGCCGTAGCGCGCCAGCGCCCGAACCTGCCACCCGTCCTCGACCAGCCGCTCGACCAGGTGGCTGCCGATGAAGCCCCCCGCACCCGTGACGACACAAGTCTTCACTGCGCCCCCCGGTTGCGAGCGAGCGCGGAAGGGGCGAGCCCCCCTTCTCAAGATCGCACTCGTCGGGTCGACCCCTCGGGTCGGCGGCGAAGGTAGACGATTGGCCTTGGCGGGTCAAGGACGTCCCATGGCCGCTGTTTGAGCTTGCGCTGGTCCTCGGGACTGGTCTATTGTCTCGCGCGCGCTCGCCCGGCGCGGGCGCGCCGATCGGTCGAGGACGCTGGAAGAATGGTCTCGGTGCGGTGCAACGGAGCGGCGGGGAGGGCGCTGTGCGCGCTCCTGCTCGCGGTATGTGCGGGCGGCTGCGCGGGCGCCGAGGTCAACGAGCGGGCCGCCGATCAGCTCGAGCCGCCGGTGACCGAGGCCATGCGCGGGCTCCTGAGCGCGAGCCTCCAGACGCTGTTGGCGCCGGGTGAGGAGTATCGTCTGGGTCCGGGGGACCTGATCGAGGTCGCGATCTACGACCTCTCGCAGCCCGAGCCGACCCGGGTCGAGGTCGAGCTCGACGCCAAGGGGCGAGTGGACCTCCCGCTCCTGGGCGCGGTCGAGGCCAGCGACCGGACCCGGGCCGAGCTGGCGGCCGAGGTCGAGCTGGCGCTCGCCCGCGACTACCTCAACGACCCGCGGGTGGTGGTCCAGATCGAGGAGCACCGCAGCCAGCGGATCGCGGTCATGGGGGCGGTGGCCGAGCCCGGGATCAAGGTGGTCCGCACCAACCAGGTCACCCTCGCCCAGGCCCTGGCGCTCGCGGGCGGGCTGAGCGAGGAGGCGGGGTTTCGGGCCACCGTCCAGCGCGGGGTCGAGTGGGGCGGCGAGGACTACGACGGGCCGCGCGTGCTGGAGGTCGACCTCGAGGCCCTGAGCCGGGGCGACGGCAGCCAGGACGTGGTGGTCCGCCCGGGTGACCTGGTCACGGTCGAGGTGGCGGCGCGGTTCTTCGTGACGGGCTACGTGGAGAAGCCGGGCGAGTTCCGGCTCGACCGCCGCCGCACCGTGCTCGACGCGGTGGCGCTCGCGGGGGGCCTCCTCTCTCCCGAGGCCTCGCCTTCGCTCACCCGGATCCGCCGGCGCGGCGCGCGCGGCGAGGTGCACTTCCTCGAGATCGACCTCGAGGCGGTGCTCGAGGGGGAGTCGGAGGACCTCGAGCTCCAGCCGGGCGACAAGCTGGAGATCCGCCAGGGCGTCGTGCGGGGGATCGCCCTGGGCTTCTACAACGCGGTGCGCGGGATCGTGTCCTTTGGCTACAACCTCGCCTCGCTCTTCTGACCCGCGGCCGTTGAACGGGCCCGTGTCCGCGCCGAGCACGGCGCGGCCGAGCTCCCTCGCGGGCGGACAGCCCCGCGAGGTGCACGTCACCGAGTACCTGGCCGTGATCGCCGCCCGGCGCTGGTTCCTGGTGGCGGTGTTCCTGCTGGTGGTCGGCGGGGCAGCCGCCTACACCTACGCGCAGATCCCGATCTACGAGGCCGGCGCGCTGGTGCTGATCGAGCCCAAGCAGATCAACGTCACCAACGTCCAGGACCTCTACGACCCGACCGGGGGCTCGACCCGCGAGTACTACACCACCCAGTTCCGGCTGCTCACCTCGCGGCGGATCGCCGAGCCGGTGCACCAGGAGCTCGGCCTCGAGCGGTCGATCGGCGTCGACGGCCTGATGCGCAACATAGTGGTCGACCCGCTCAAGAACTCGCGCCTGGTGCGGGTCGGGTACCGCTCGACCGACCCGGTCCTGGCGGCCAAGGTCGCCAACGCGCTGGTCGAGAGCTACGTGCGCGACACCCGTCAGCGCTCGCTCGGGATCAACGCCGCGGGCCTGGCCCAGCTGCGCGAGCAGGCCAAGGCGCTGCGGGCCAAGGTCGAGCGCACCGCCGAGGAGCTGGAGGCCTTCAAGGGCCGGCGCAGCTATCCGGTCCTCGACCAGCCCGAGCTGCGCTTCGCCGCCCGCTTGCAGGTCCTCGACGGCCAGCTGGCCGACGCCCGCAACAAGCTGGTGTGGGCCGAGGCCGAGCTCAGGAGCGCGGCGCTCCAGCCGCTCGAGCCCGGGCCGGAGCTGCTGGGCGTCGAGCGCCAGCTGAGCGCGCTGCAGGAGGAGCGCGCGCGCCTGGCCGTGGCGTTCAAGCACAAGCACCCCCGCCTGAACGCGCTCGACGCGCAGCTGGCGCTCCTGCGCGAGCAGCACAAAGT
Source organism: uncultured Planctomycetota bacterium (assembly GCA_964569055.1). Lineage (GTDB taxonomy): Bacteria > Planctomycetota > J058 > J058 > J058 > JAWLGW01. The sequence goes on from CAZMSZ010000116.1 coordinate 6,701, forward strand.
CCTGACGGCGCAGGCGCAGGAGGCCGCGCGAGAGGCGGCCCGGGCCCGGGTGGCGGCGATCCGCGAGGTGGAGCGCTCGATCCTGGCCGAGATCGAGCGCGAGTCACGGGCCACGATCGAGGCCGGCCAAGACGCCACCGCCTTCAAGCTCCTCACCCAGGCCTACGAGTCCGCGCTCGAGACCTACCAGCAGGTGATCGCCCGGGTGAACGAGATCGACCTCGCGGCCAAGGCGGGCAGCAAGGACACCAACGTGTTCGTGATCGAGCAGGCGCAGATCCCGGGCACGCCGGTCGAGCCCGACGTCCGCAAGAACCTGCTGCTGGGCGTGGTGATCGGGCTGTTGGGCGGGATCGCCTGCTGCTTCGTGATCGACTACCTCGACCGGAGCATCAAGGGACGCGAGGACGTGGAGCGCCGCCTGGGCGTCACGGTGCTGGGGCACGTGCCCGCGGTCGACGCCGCCGGCCGCCTGGTGGTGACCGCCCACCCCCCGCCCGGGTCCATGCTGGCCGAGGCGTTCCGCGCGATCCGCACCGCGATCAGCTTCGGCAACTGGAACGGCAGCGCGCCCGGTCCGCGGGCCCTGCTGGTGACGAGCGCCCTCCCGGGCGACGGCAAGACGCTCGTCAGCGCCAACCTCGCGGTGGCCCTGGCCCAGCTCGGCAAGCGCGTGATCCTGGTCGACACCGACCTGCGCAATCCGAACGTGCACCGGGTGTTCGGGCTGGAGCGCCAGCACGAGCGCGGGCTGAGCACGCTGCTGGCCGAGGGGGTCGACGGCCTCGACCAGGCGCTGGAGCCGGTCCCCGAGCTGCCCAGCCTGTGCCTGCTGCCGGCCGGGCCCAAGCCGCCCAACCCCGCCGACCTGCTCAACGGCGAGGCCATGCGCGAGCTGGTGCGGCGCTGCCAGGGGCGCTGCGACTGGCTGATCTTCGACTCGGCCCCCACGTCGGTCGCCGACCCCGTGATCCTCTCGACGGTGGTGCCCCAGGTGCTGCTGGTGGTGCGCACCTACACCACGCCCTGGGACCTGGCGCAGCGCGCCTGCCAGGCGCTGACCGAGATCGGCGGGCGGGTGTTCGGGGTGGTCCTCAACGACGTCGACCTCCCCACGCAGGTCGGCCGCCCCGGCTACGGCTATGGCTACGGCTACGGCTATCGCTACGGAGGGCACGCCAACGGCCGGGCCGCGGAGGCGGAGGTCGCGCCGCGCGAGCTCGGTCGGGCGTGATCCCCGAGCCCGAGGTCGAGCTCGCGGGTGGGCGCCCCCGCCTGGCGGGGCTGGTGACGCTGTGCCTCGTGCTCGTGTGGACGCCGCTGGCGTTCGGAGGGGTGCAGGCATACGCCTGGGCGGGCGCTGCGGTGGTGGCGCTGGCGGGGCTGGGCGCCGAGGCCCTGGGCGACCTGCGCCGGGGAGCGGTCGAGCTGCCGCGCGCGCCCTTGCTCGGGGTCGCGCTGGCGCTCGGGCTGTGGGTGCTCGTCCAGCTCCTGCCCCTGCCGGCTCCGCTGGCGGCGCGGCTGGCCTCCCCGACCCTCGGGCCCGCGCTCGAGAGCGGCGCGCTCGCAGCGGCGCAAAGGTTGACCGTCGACCTCCCGGGCACCCTGGAGGCGCTGCTCAAGGGCGGGCTCTATCTGGCGGTGTTCCTCCTCGCGGCCCAGGTCGGGCGGCGCCGCGGCCAGGCGCTGCAGGTGCTCGCGGTGCTCGTCGGCCTGGCGACCTTCGAGGCGCTCTATGGGCTGCAGGCCCTGTTCGCGGGAGGCGACCGGATCTTCGGCTTCGCGGTCCCGGGCTCGACCGTGCGCGCCTCGGGGACGTTCGTGAACCCCAACCACTACGCCGCGCTCCTGGCGCTGGCGCTCCCGAGCGCGCTGGCGCTGGGCTTGGTGCTCGGGGGCGGCGCGCGGCCGGTGCTCCCGCGCCGGGCCTGGCCGCGTCTGCTCGCCACGGTCTCCGCCCCCGACTTCCCCAAGCGGGCGCTCCCCGTGGGCGCGGCGGTGATCGTCGGGCTGGCGCTGGCGGCCAGCCTCTCGCGAGCCGGCGTGATCGCGGCCACCGTCGGAGTGGTCGCGTTCGGCCTGGCGGCTCGCGGCGGAGCCCGCGACCAAACCCGGGCCCGACGACGAGTGACCGCCTTCGCGCTCGGGCTGACCGCGCTGTGGGTGGCCAGCCTGGTCGGCGAGCGGCTGGCGGCTCGCTTCGAACGGCTCGACCGCGCCAGCGACCCGACCGTGCTCGGGCGAGTGGCCTTCACCCGCGACACGCTGCGCATGGCGGGCGAGCATCCCTGGTTCGGGGTCGGGGCCGGCGCGTTCGAGGCGGCCTACCCCACCTACGGGAGCGTCGACCTGCACGGCATGCAGCTCACCCACGCGCACGACGACTGGGTGCAGCTGCTGGCGGAGCTCGGCGTGCCGGGGCTGGTCCTGCTGCTGGTGGGGGTGGCCGCCACCGTGCGGGCCATCGTGCGCGGGCACGAGGCCCTGGCCGACCCTGCGCGCCGCACGCTGGTGGTGGCCGCGCTCGCGGGGCTGCTGCCGCTCGCGCTCCACTCGCTGGTCGAGTTCAACCTCAGGATCCCGGGCGTGGCGGTGTGGGGCGCCGCGCTGCTGGGTCTGGCGTTCGGGCTGGCGCAACCGGAGGGGCTGTCGCGCTGGCGGCTGCCGGTGCGCGGACGCGTGCAGCAGCTCGCAGCCGGCGCGGTCCTCGTCGGGGGGCTGGTGTCGGCGGCAGGCCCCTGCCTCTACGCCTGGGCCGACTGGCAAGCCCAACCGTTCGTGGAGCGAGCCCGCCCCGACCCGCGCCTCCTCCTCGATCGCGTCCGCGGCCTGGAGCGCGCTCTGGCGGTCTGGCCCTGGCGCGCCGACCAGCGCGCCCGGCTGGCCTCGCTCCGCTGGCTGGACGCCTGGGCGTTCGAGCGCGCCGAGGCGCGGCGCGCGGCCGCCCGCCTCCTCGACCTCGAGCGTGAACCGACGCAGGTGCAAGAGGAGCTCGCCCGGGCCCTGCTGGTCGCGCGGGCGAGCTCGAGCGAGGACCTGCGCCAGGCTGGGGCGCGCGCGCTGGCCGACGCGCGCGAGGCCGTCCGGCTCGCGCCCGCGGACCCACGCTGGCGCGAGCTCCTGACGAGCCTGCAGCGGGAGATCGAGGCCCTGGCGCGCCGCCGGGGTGCGGATTCGGAACGGCCGACCCCCGAAAACGCACCTGGGTCCCGTTGAAAGAGTCACCCCGTTGAACGATCGTGGAGCCAGGCGTACCATTTCCACGCAAGGGGGGTCGTCAATGCGCGCGCACCGCTTCGCCACCATGATCGCCGCGGGCGCCTTCGCGCTCGGCCTCGGGCTGCACAGCGCCGCTCAGGAGGGGGGCGAGGCGGCGCCGGCGCCCGAGCCTACGGCCGCGCCCACGACCGCCGCCGAGGGGCTGTCGGGACGAGTGGTCGACCTCGCGGGCGAGCCCTCGGCGGGACAGACCCTGACGCTGCTCCGCGGCGAGGAGGTGGTCGGGACCGTGGTCAGCGGCGAGGACGGCGCGTTCACCTTCGCGGGGGTCGAGCCTGGGGACTACGTGATCAAGATCGGCGACACGAGCTTCCCGGTGACGTACGCCGCCGGAGGGGAGCCCGTGACCCTGGCGGTCCCGGGCGGCGCGGCCGGGAGCGAGGGTGCCGGCGGCGGCGGCGACGGCGAGGAGGACGACGACGACGACGACGACGCCGGGGGCTGGTCGGACGCCGCCACCATTGCGACGGTCGGCGGCGGCGTGATCTTGGTCGGCGGCGGGGCGGGAGCGACCGCGGTCGTGCTGTCGCAGGACCACAGCGACTCGAACAAGCCCGCCGTCAGCCCGTCCGCGCCCTGAGCCCCGCTACCCTCGCCCGCAGGAGCAGTCCAGGCAGCCGTGCTCGGTGCAGGCGCCGCAGGAGGCCTCGAGCTGCTTCTTGAGCGCGCGGCGGGCTCGGTGCAGGCGGACCGCGGCGTTGTTGCGGGTGATGTCGAGCTCGTGCGCCAGGGTCTCGAGGGAGGCGCCCTCGAGGTCGGCGCGGCGGACCATGGTGGCGTATTCGGGCTTGAGGAGCGGCACGAGGTCGTGGACGCAGCGGCACACCTCGCCGTGCAGCGGCTCGTCCTCCACACTGGGCTCCGCCCCCTCGGGGGCGCGCGGGATCGCGCGGGCCTCGGCGCCGCGGCGGCGGTAGTGGTCGATCACCGCGTTGCGCAGGAGGCGGTAGAACCAGGCGACCGCGCTCTCGGCGTCGCGGAGCGCATGCTGCTGCTCGAGCCCCTTCACGAACGCGGCCTGCAGCACGTCCTCGGCGGCCTCGCGCGAGCCGAGCCGGGGCTCGAGGAACGCGAGGAACCGGGCGTGGTTCTCGACCAGGACGCGGGTCACATCGGGGGCGGGCGAGGCGGGGCGGGTCATGACCCCATCGTACCGACTCCTTGGCCCCTCTGCCCCGCGGCGGTAGGATCCCGGGCGTGGGTCCGATCGCGCGGCCGTTGAGCGTCCTCCTCGCGATCCTGCTGGTGTTCGCCGGCGGGGTCGTGGACCTGTGCGCCTGCGAGCTGGGCGCCCACGGCGGGGCGTGCGCGCTGGCCGGCGAGCCGACGGCGGCCCACGAGCCGACCTGCTGCGCCGCGGCCTCCCTCGACCTCCACCCCGGCGAGCGCGTCGGGGCGCCCGAGTGCGCCTGTCCGCTGATCGTGCTCGAGGCCGATCCCGCCGAGGCCCCCGAGATCGGGCAGCCCGCGACGCACGCGGCCGCGCACGCCTCCGCCTTCGTGGCCCTGCCCGCCCCCCGCGCCGCCGACCTCGCGGCGCTCGCGGCGCGGACCCCTCACGTGGGCGCCCAGCCCCGCGCGCCCGCCCGACGACGCCACCTCGAGCTCCACGTCCTGCGCTGTTGATCGCGCCGCGGGGGCCGGCGGGCTGCGCCGCGGCGATCCGCGCGCGCCTGCCGAGCGCCCCGCCACCGCTGCCTGCGCGGCGGCGTCCGGCCCGGGTGTAAGCGCCCGCCGGGCGCCGCGTCAGCCCCCACGACCGAGGCGCGCGCCTCGGCGGGCGGGGTCGCGGCGGGCGCGGCGATCTCCTCCCCTTCAGCGTACGGAGCGGCCGTCCCCTCGGGCGGCTGGTTGGAGCGATCCCATGAACCTGTGGTCAAGGGTCCGGGCCCTCGGAGGCTCGATCGCGTGGGGTGTGCGCGTGGCGGTGGTCCGCCTGCGGTTCGTGGCCCTGATGGCCCTCGTCGCCGGCCTGGTCGCGTCCTGGGACACCCTCCTGGCCCGCCTCGAGCACCTGACGCGCCCGCCGGGAGCGGCGCACGAGGGCGCGGCGCACGACGCGGCGGAGCACGAGTACTACTGCCCCATGCACCCCAACGTGATCCGGTCCGAGCCCGGGAGCTGCCCGATCTGCGGCATGCCGCTCTCCAAGCGGGCCAACGGCGCCCCCGCCGAGCTGCCCGCCGGGGTGCTGGCGCGGGTCGAGCTGACCCCCAACCGGGTGCGGCTGGCCGGGGTCGGGACGACGGCCGTGGCGCGGCGCCCCCTCGACTACGTGCTCGACACGGTCGGCACGATCGAGGTCGACGAGCGCCGGCTGGCCCGGATCGCGGCGCGGGTCCGCGGCCGGGTCGACGAGCTGTTCGTCGACTTCACGGGCGTCGAGGTCCGCGCGGGCGAGCCGCTGGCGCGCCTCTACAGCCAGGACCTGTTCACCACCTCGCGCGAGCTGCTGCTGGCGCGCGCTCAGGGCGGGCCGCTGTTCGCCGCCGCGCGCCAGCGCCTGCTGCTGTGGGGCCTCACCGAGGAGCAGCTCGAGGCCATGCTCGCGGCGGGCGAGCCCGCCGTGCACGTGACGGTGCCCTCGCCGATCTCGGGCACCGTGATCGCGCGCGAGGTCGTCGCCGGCGACTACGTCGAGGAGGGGAGCGCCATGCTGACCGTCGCCGACCTCTCGGTCCTGTGGATGGTCGCGCGGGTGTTCGAGGACGAGGCGCCGCTGGTCCGGCTCGGCCAGCGCGTGGAGATCCGGGCCAGCTCCTACCCCGGGCGGGTGTTCGAGGGGTTCGTCTCGTTCGTCGACCCGCGGGTCGACGCGCGCACCCGCACGGTGGGCGTGCGGGTCGACGTCCCCAACCCGGCCGGGCTCCTCCGGCCCGGCATGTACGTGCGCGCCGCGCTGCGCGCGCCGATCGGCCCCGCGGGCGAGCTGGCGCACGGCCCCCGCGCCCTGGTCTACCGCTGCTGCTCGGCCTGCCCCGAGGTGGAGGCGGACGCGCCGGGCGACTGCCCGCAGTGCGGCATGCCGCTGACCCCCGTCGAGGCCCCTGAATCGGCGGGCGCCGGCGCCTATGCCTGCCGCTGCCCCATGCACCCGGGCGAGGTGTTCCGGGCGCAGGGGCCGGGCCCGTGCGCGCTGTGCGGCGCTCCGCTGGTGCCCGAGCCCGCCGCGGCCGGCGGGGACGAGCGCGCGGCGGGCGAGCCGGCCGCGCCGGCCGAGCCGGCCACGATCACGCTCTACGAGTGCCCCATGCACCCCGAGATGACCGTCGACCACCCGGCGATCTGCACCAAGTGCGGGAGCATGGAGATGATCGCGCGCGAGGTGCCCGCCGCCGAGGCGCGCCGGATCCTGGCCGAGGCCGCCGCCGCGCGCGGCGAGCCCGGGGCCGCGGCGCCGGCGGCGAACGAAGCCGCGGGCGAGCACGCGCACGGCGCCGCGGCCACGCGCACGGTCTACGAGTGCCCCATGCACCCCGAGGCGACCCAGGACACGCCGGGGACGTGCGAGGCCTGCGGCGGCATGGAGCTGATCCCGCGCGAGGTCCCGCTCGACGACGACCCGCGCCACCCGCTGGTGCTGCCGGTCGACGCGGTGATCGACACCGGCAGGCGGCGGGTGGTCTATCGCGAGGTGGAGCCGGGCGTCTACGACGCGGTCGAGGTGGTCGTCGGGCGCCGCGTGGGCGACTTCTACCCGGTGATCTCGGGCGTGCGGCTGGGCGAGCGAGTGGTCTCGCGCGGCGCGTTCTTGGTCGACGCCGAGGCGCGCCTCAGCCCGGCCGCGACCTCGAGCTACTTCGGCGCGAGCGGCGGGCCGAGCGGCGCGCCCGGGCACGAGGGGCACGCGCCGGCGGGAGCGGGCCGGTGAGCGCGCCCGAGCGAGGCGGCGGCGCGCCCCCGGCCGCGCGCGAGGGCTGGATCGAGCGCGTGATCGAGCTCTCGGTCGAGCACCGCGCCGTCGTGCTGATGCTCACCCTGGCCGTGGCCCTGTGGGGCGTGTACTGCCTGCGGCGCACGCCGGTCGACGCGATCCCCGACCTGTCCGAGAACCAGGTGATCGTGTTCACCGACTGGATGGGCCGCTCGCCCCAGGAGATCGAGGACCAGGTCACCTACCCGCTGTCGGTGAACCTGCAGGGGCTGGCGGGGGTCAAGGCCGTCCGCTCGACCTCCGAGTTCAACTACTCGATGATCAACGTGATCTTCGAGGACGACGTCGGGCTGTACTTCGCGCGCGAGCGGGTGCTCGAGCGGCTGGCCACGGCGGGGACGTTCCTCCCGCCCGGCGTGGTGCCCTACATGGCGCCCGACGCCACCGCGCTGGGCCAGATCTTCTGGTACACGCTCGAGGGCGGCGGGCTCGACCCGGGCGAGCTGCGCAGCCTGCAGGACTGGTACGTCCGCTACCAGCTCGCCGCCGTGCCGGGCGTGGCGGAGGTCGCCTCGGTCGGCGGGTTCGTGCAGGAGTACCAGGTCGACGTCGACCCCGGGCGCCTGCGCGCCTACGGGGTGACGCTCGGGCAGGTGTTCGACGCGGTCGCCCGCGCCAACGGCGCGGTGGGCGGCGACGTGCTCCAGAAGAACCGGGCCGAGTACCTGATCCGCGGCGAGGGCTGGCTGCGCAGCAAGGCCGACCTCGAGTCGGTCGTGGTCGCCGAGCGCGACGGGGTGCCGATCTTCGTGCGCCACCTCGGCGCGGTGCAGCTCGGCCCGGCGCCGCGCCGCGCCGCGCTGGAGAAGGACGGCGGGGAGGCGGTGGGCGGTGTGGTGCTCATGCGCTCGGGCGAGAACCCGCTCGCCGTCACGGACGCGGTCAAGGCGCGGATCGAGACGATCCAGGCCGGGCTGCCCGAGGGCGTGCGGATCGTCCCGTTCTACGACCGGACCCCGCTGATCCAGGGGGCGATCGGCACGCTCAGCCGCGTGCTGGTGGAGGAGATGGTCGTCGCCTCGCTGATGGTGTTCCTGATCCTGCTCCACCTGCGGAGCTCGCTGGTGATCTGCGCCACGCTGCCGCTCGCGGTGCTGATCGCGTTCATCTTCATGTACTACCTCGACGTCCCCTCGAACATCATGTCGCTGTCGGGGATCGCGATCTCGATCGGCGTGCTGCTCGACGCCGGGATCGTCATGACGGAGAACGCCTACGCGCGGCTCCACGAGCGGTTCGGCGAGCGGCCGGTGAGCGGCGACACGCGCCCGCTGGTGCTCGAGGCCTGCAAGGTGGTGGGCCGGCCGCTGTTCTTCTCCGTCATGATCATGCTGATCTCCTTCCTGCCCGTGTTCGCGCTCGGGGGCATGGAGGGGAAGATGTTCCGCCCCCTCGCGCTGACCAAGACCTTCGCGCTGATCGGGGTGTCGCTGCTCGCCGTCACCCTGGTCCCGGCGCTGATCCCGACGTTCGTGCGCGGGCGCCTGCGCGGGGAGCGCGAGAGCTGGCTCTTGCGCAGCGTGATCGACGTCTACCGGCCGGTGCTGGTGTACCTGCTCGCCCGCCCCAAGCTGGTGGCGCTCAACTTCGCGGTGCTGGTCGGGATCGGGCTGAACCTGTGGCCCAAGCTGGGGCGCGAGTTCATGCCGCCCCTCGACGAGGGCTCGATCCTCGACATGCCGGTCACGGTCCCGAGCGCCTCGATCACCCAGGCGGCCGAGGACCTGACTCGCCGCGACGCGCTCCTGCGCACGCTGCCCGAGGTCCACACCGTGGTCGGCAAGGCGGGCCGGGCCGAGACCCCGACCGACCCCTCGCCCATCGACATGGTCGAGACGATCATCACCCTGCGGCCGAGCGAGCTGTGGCCGCGGCGCGCCCTCGACTTCGAGCGGTTCCTCGCCGCGGCCGAGGCGGGGCTGCCGAAGGACGCGCCCGAGGCCGCCAACGCGATCGCCATGGAGGCCGCCGCCGCGTTCGACGCCGCCTTCCGCGAGCTGGCGCTGCGGCGGCTCGACGGCTACGCGGGCGAGCTGGGCGAGGCGCTGGTGCGCGGGCTGGTGGACGAGCTCGCCGCGCCGCGGGCGGCCGAGGTGCCCCAGGCGGCGCGCGAGGCCGCCGTGCGCGCGCTGCTCCCCACCTACGCCGAGCGGTTCGCGCGTCAGCCGCTGCCCTGGGAGGTCGCGGCCGCCGCGCGCGACGCGACGCGCGCGCTCGGCGCGGCCGGGGTGGAGGACGCGGCCGAGCTGCTCGCGCGCCGGCCCGGTCCGCTCGAGCCGGCGCTGGCCCCGCTGCGGCGGCTGACCGCCGCCGCCGCGCCCAGCGTCAGCGACGCGCTGAGCGAGCGGCTCGAGGAGCGCCGCGCCGACCTGCTCGCGGAGCGGGTGCGGCGGCTCGACTGGGAGCTGGAGGACCGCGCGCCCGAGGAGCTGCGCGCCGCGCTGAGCGCCGCGGCGGCGGCCCGCGGGCTGGCGCTCGACCTCCCCGCGCCCGACGGCGCGCTGCTGCTGCGCGCCAAGACCAAGGACGAGCTGGTGCAGGAGCTCGACACGATCGCGCAGGTCCCCGGCTGGGGGAACATCTGGACGCAGCCGATCATCAACCGGGTCGACATGCTCGCGACCGGCGTGCGGACCATGCTCGGGGTCAAGGTGTTCGGCGACGACCTCGCCCGGATCCAGGCCGTGGCCGACGAGGTCGCCCGCGTGCTGCGCGGGATCCCGGGGGCGGTCGACGTGTTCCCCGACCAGCTCGTGGGCGAGAACTACGTCGACATCGAGGTCGACCGCGAGCGCGCCGCCCGCTACGGCGTGAGCGTGCAGGACGTGCAGGACACGATCGAGGTGGCGCTGGGCGGCCGGCGGATCACGACCACGATCGAGGGGCGCCGCCGGTTCGGCGTGCGGGTGCGCTACCCGCGCGACCTGCGCACCGACGAGGAGCAGCTCCGGCGGATCCTGGTGAGCGCCGGCCCGGCGGAGGTCCCGGCCGCGCCGCTCGGCGCCGGAGTGGGCGCCGCGGCCGCGAGCGGCATGGGCGAGGCCGCGCCGCTCCAGATCCCGCTGTCCGAGGTCGCCACGGTCCGGGTGGTCCAGGGCCCCTCCATGATCAAGAGCGAGAACGGGCTGCTGCGCGCCTACGTCCAGCTCAACGTGCGCGAGCGCGACGTGGTCGGGTTCGTGGAGGAGGCCCAGCGGGTGGTCGCCGAGCAGGTCGAGCTGCCGCCCGGGACGTTCCTGGAGTGGAGCGGCCAGTTCGAGCACCAGGTCCGCGCCCGCGACACGCTCGCGCTGATCGTGCCGCTGATCGCGCTGCTGATCTTCGTGATCCTGTACCTCACCTACCGCGACCTCGGCGACGCCGCGCTGATGATGCTGGCGATCCCGGGCGCGCTGGTGGGCGGGGTGGTGTTCCAGTGGCTGCTGGGCTTCGACTTCTCGGTCGCGGTGTGGGTCGGCTACATCGCCTGCTTCGGCCTCGCGGCCGAGACCGGGATCATCATGCTGGTCTACCTGCGCGAGGCGATCGACCGCCGCGGCGGCCTGGCCGGGATCGGCTCGGTGGCCGAGCTGCAGGAGGCGGTGGTCGAGGGCGCGGTGCACCGGCTCCGCCCCAAGCTCCTGACCGAGGGGACGCTGATCCTCGGCCTGGTCCCCATGCTGTTCTCCGAGGGGGTCGGCGCCGAGATCATGCGCCCCATGGCGGCCCCGGTCCTCGGCGGGATCCTCGTGGCCGACGAGGTGATCGACGTGTTCCTCCCGGTGATCTTCTTCTGGTACCGGCGGCGCCGCTGGGAGGCGCTGCACCCGGAGGCCGCGGCGCAGCCCGGCTCGGAGGTGAGCGCGTGAGGCTCTCGCACCGTCTGCTCGCGGCGCTGGCCGCGCTCGGCAGCCTGCTCACCGCCGGCTGCCTCGGCTCCGCCTACTCGGCCCAGCTCCGCGAGGCCGACCAGCGGCGGGCAGAGCTCGCCTGGGCCCCGTTCCCTCACGCCGTCGTGCTCCCGACCGTGCCCCCGCAGGACGAGGCCGTGTTCGCGGGCGAGCTCACGGCGGAGGCCGTCGCCGACGCGGCCGTTCGCCGCAACCCCGACGTGGTCGCCGCCCTCGAGCGCTGGGTCGAGGCCCTCGAGCGCGCGCCCCAGCGCACCGCGCTCCCCGACCCGACCTTGCGCTACGCGTACTCCTCCATGTTCGACATGCACACCGTGTCCCTCATGCAGGAGGTCCCCTTCCCGCTCAAGCTCCTGGCCGAGGGGCGCGCCGCGCTGGCCGAGGCGCGCGCCGCCCGCGCCGACCTCGCCGAGCGCACCAACCAGCTCCGCGAGCAGGCGGCCGCCGGCGTGGCCATGCTGGCGCTCGCCCGCCGCGAGGTGGCGCTGGTGGACGAGAACATCGCGCTGTTGGACCGGTTCATCGAGGTGGCGCGGGCGCGCTACGTCGCGGGCGCCGGGAGCCAGTCCGACGTGTTGCGGGCCGAGGTCGAGCGCGAGGGCCTGCGGGTCGAGCGCGCCGCCTACGTGCGGGAGGTCGGCGTGGCCGAGAGCGCCCTCAACGCGCTCCTCGACCGCGCGCCCGACGCGCCGCTGGGGCCGGTCGCGGCCGCCGAGGTCCCGGCCGCGCCGCCTCCCCTGGCGGCCCTGCTGGAGCAGGCGCTGGAGGGGCGCCCCGAGCTGGCCGCCTTCGCCGCCCGCGTGGACGCCCAGCGCGAGCGGGCGCGTCGCGCCGAGCTGGAGTGGGCGCCCGACTTCGCCCTCGGCGGCGGCTACGTGCGCGACGCCATGCAGGACGCCGACGAGTGGGAGGCGAGCGGCGGGATCTCGCTGCCGCTGTGGTGGGGCCGGATCCGGGCCGGCGTGCGCGAGGCGGAGGCCGGCGAGCGCCGCGCCGAGGCCGAGGCGCGCGCGGCGCGCAACCGCGCGCTGGAGGAGGTCCGCGGCGCGGCCCTCCGCCTGAGCGCCGCGCTCGAGCAGCACCGGCTGGTGCGCGAGCAGGCGCTCCCGCGCGCCCGCCAGAACGTGGAGGTCTCGGAGGCGGCCTACGTGACGGGGGACCTCGACTTCCTCGCCCTGATCGACGCCCGCCGGATGCTCCTCGCGCAGCAGCTCGAGCTGGAGCGGACCGCGGCGGCGGCCGCGATCGCGGCCGCCGCCCTCGAGCGGGCGACCGGGGGGGCGGCTCGGTGAGGGGCCACCCCGCCCGCTCGAATCGGTAGAGTCCCCCCACCGGAGGAGCCATGTCCGAGCACCGCGCCCGGGTCGCGTGGCGACGCGCCACGGCCGACTTCGTGTATGAGACCTACGATCGGACCCACGAGGTCCGCTTCGGGAGCGGCCAGCACGTGCAGGGCTCGGCCGCGGCCGAGTACCACGGCGACGCGGCGAAGGTCGACCCCGAGGAGCTGTTCGTCGGCGCCCTGGCGAGCTGCCACATGCTGACCTTCCTCGCGATCGCCTCCAAGTCGCACCTGGTGGTCGACGCCTACGAGGACGAGGCGGTGGCCACGCTGGGCCGGGACCCCGACGGCCGCCTGGCGGTCACCCGGGTCGTCCTGCGCCCGCGGATCACCTTCACCGGCGAG
>CAZMSZ010000117.1:0-3091 GCA_964569055.1 uncultured Planctomycetota bacterium
GGCTCGCTCGGCACGGTGCGGCGGAAGCCGTAGCGGGCGCCGTTGCGGTTGAGCCAGCGGAGGACGCCGCGGCCTTCGGTGTTGAGGTCGAGGGCGGCGCCGTCCTGGTGGTTGGAGTAGCCGGGCTTGGCGGCGAGGTTGCCGCGGCCGGCGCGCCAGAGCTGGTAGAGGCGGCGCTGGTGGCTGTAGGAGCGGAAGCCGCTGACGATCCGGATCGAGACGCCGTCGCGGAGGGCGTGGGCGCGCATGCGGAGGAAGGCGCGGGCGGTGTCGACCGCGATCAGCTCGTCGTCGATCTCGACCACCTGGATCGGGCCGAGGTTGCGGCCGCGGTCCCAGGCGTCGAAGCCCGAGCGGGCGCTCGGGAGGGTCGAGATCGGGTCCTCGATCGCGTCGAGCGTGGCGGGGTCGACCTCGCCGGTGGCGGCGAGACCGAGGGAGCGCTGCCACGCGCTCACCGCGCCCTTGGTGATGTTGCCGAAGTCGCCGTCCACTCCCACGCCGAGCAGCGCCTGCAGCTCGCGCACGGCGGGGCCGCGGTCGCCCTTGGCGAGCTTGCGGCCGTCGGCGCGGACCGCGCGCGGGAGGGGGCGGTAGGTCGCGCGCACGTCGAGGCGCTCGTGGGCCCGGGCGGCCCAGGTCGGGTTGTCGGGGAACGAGGGGTCGTTGCTGAGGTCCACGGCCGCCCGCAGCTTGGCGGTCACCTCGGCGTCGAGCCGCGCCGCCTTGGTCCGGTCGAGCTCACGGTCGTACTGGGCCTCGAGCGCGCGGGCGAGCTGATACAGCGCCGCGGCGCTGGTGCTCTCGCTGAGGTCGACCGCCTCGCGCAGGGCGGCGATCGCCTCCGCCTCGCGGTCGGCCGCGAGGTGGGCGCGCGCCTCGGAGATCGCGCGGGCCGTCCCTTCGCGCCCTTCGAGCCGGCCGACGATCCCGACCGGTTGCGCCCACGCAGCGGGGGCGGCGGCGACGAGGAGGGCGAACACCAAAGAGCCGAGGCCGGGACGCATGGGCGTTTCTCCTGCTGGAACGAACGCTTGCGCAGCCTGCGTGCCTACCGGGTCGCGTCGGCCTAACTGATTTGTTTCTCGTGCGTAACGAGCCCGGCAGGCGAGACCTCCCATATGCGTCCCGTCTAACCTTCGGGATTCGTTTCAGGCTCCGTCTCGCCCCTCGGCTGCGGCCAGGACCCGCTCCACGTCCTGTGCGACGCGCTCGCTCACCTCCCGCAGGGCCTCGCTCACGGCCAGCGCCACCCCGAGCGGGTTGCGCTGCCGGGCCACTCGGGCGCGGGCGTAGGTCTGCCGCCAGCGCTCGCGCCCCTCGCGGTCGCGCAAGACCAGCGTCAGCTCGACCACACCCAGCCAGCGCTCGTCGCGGTCGACCTCGCCGAACCGGCTGAGGTGCCCCTCGACCACCCAGTCGGGCGCCTCGACCAGCGCGGGCTCGGTCGCCACCACCTCGCACACCCCCGCGTCGCGCAGCGCCTCCGCCACCGCGGCGCGCGCGGCGCTCGCCGGCGGGCGCACCCAGCGGTGGTCGCGATACGCGCCCGCCTCGACGTCGCCCCGGCGCCAGGCCAGCTCGAGCTGCGCCAGCGGCGCGTCGGCCGTGAACGGCTCGACCTGCAGCGCGCCCGCCCGCCGCGGCTCGGCGCGCTCGCCGCGGCGCAGCGCGGGCGTTGCGTCGTAGGCCCGCTCGGGCGCGGGCGGCTCGTCCTCGCCGAACGAGAAGCAGCCCGTCGGCGCGAGCAGCAAGGCGGCGGACAACGTCCGCGCCAGCGCGCGCAGCAGGCGGGCGGATCGAGGCGACGGATCGCGTCGGCGCATCAGGTCCTCCTCGGTCGAGCTCACGGCGCCTCCTTGGCCGGGGGCAAGGGGTCGGGGAACTCGCGCGGGCGCGGGGCGCCGCCGCCGCCGCCGCGGATCAGGCGCGAGGGGTCCTGCCGCACGCTGCGCGCGGCCGCTTGCAGGTCGCGCGACATGGCGCGCACGTTCTCGAGCGTGGGCGGCAGGTGCGTGCGCCCGGCCGACGCGGTCACCTCGAGCGACTCGGCTGCGCGCGCCAGCGAGCCCTCGAGCCGCTGCACGCCCTCGGCCGCCTCGCGCACCGCGATCACCGTGGCCTCCAGCTCGCCGGGCAGCCGACGGGTCGCGGGGTCGGCCAGGAGGGCCCGCACGTCCTCCAGCGCGCCGGCCGCCTCGCGCGTGGCGCGGCGTGCCTCGAGCGCCACGTCGCGCCCCGCCTGCAGCGCCTCGTCCAGCGCCTGCTGGTTGCGCTCCAGCAGCGCCGAGATCTGGCCGAGCACGTGCTCCGCCCGCGCCAGCGCCTCGGTGAGCGAGGGGCTCGCCTCGCCGCGCACGACCTCGCCGGGGTCGAGCTCGTCGGCCGCGGCGGTCCCGCCGTGGAGCTCGAGCTGCAGCGTGCCGGTGATCCCCTTGGGCTGGAGCCGCGCGCCCACGTCTTCCTTGAGCTCCACGTCGGGGTCGAGCTCGACGTCGACCGCCACGCTCCCGATCGCCTCGCCGCCGAGCGGGCGGATCGCCTGCACGGTCCCGATCGGCAGGCCGGCGTAGGTGACCGGGCTCTTCTCGGCGAGGCCGTTCACCGAGCCGGGGAAGACCACCACGTACGGCGTTCCGCCGGTGAGCGTCTCGATCCCCGCCGACAGCACCAGCAGCGCCGCGAGCAGCGCGGCCGCCACGAGCACGAGCAGCCCCGCCCGTCGTCGATCTCCGGCCGTCGCCCTCACCGCGTCCTCCTCAGGCGGCCCGCTGGCCGCGCGCCAGGAACCGCTGCACCTCGGCGCGGTCCGAGCAGCACACCTCGCCCCACGTCCCGAGCTCGAGCGCGCGCCCCCGCTGGCTCAGGAGCAGCACCCGGTCGGCCACCGCGCGCGCGCTGTCGAGGTCGTGCGTCACCGCCACGATCGTGACCCCCAGGGCGTCGCGCAGCTCGAGCACCAGCCGGTCGAGCCCGGCCGCCGTGACCGGGTCGAGCCCCGAGGTCGGCTCGTCGAACAACAGGAGCTGCGGGTCGAGCGCCAGCGCCCGCGCGATGCTCGCCCGCTTGCGCATGCCGCCCGACAGCTCCG
>CAZMSZ010000117.1:3191-5183 GCA_964569055.1 uncultured Planctomycetota bacterium
AGCGCCAGCGCCCGCGCGATGCTCGCCCGCTTGCGCATGCCGCCCGACAGCTCCGCGGGCAGCTTGTCGCTCGCCTCGAGCAGGCCCACCTGCGCCAGCTTCATGCGCACCGCCTCGTCGATCACCTCGGCGGGCAGGTCGAACGCGGCCCGGATCGGCAGCGCGATGTTGTCGTGCAGCGAGAGCGAGCTGAGCAGCGCCCCGCCCTGGAACACCAGGCCGAGGTCCCGCCGCAGCGCCTGCAGGTCCGCGCGCGGCAGGTCGCGCAGCGAGCGGCCCAGCACCACCACCTCGCCCGTCTGCGGCGCGAGCAGCCCCGCCAGGGCGCGCAGCAGGGTGGTCTTCCCGCAGCCCGAGGGACCCATGATCAAGAACACCTCGCCCCGGGTCACGGTGAGCTCGATCCCCTGCACGATCGGGGGCCCGCCGTAGCCGATCGCCACCTCGCGCACCTCGACCGCCGGCTCGGCCGAGGTCGGGGACGGCGGGCCGTTCGTCTCCGGGCCGGCCACTCAGAGGATCTCCTTGGTGAGCGCGGTGAACGCCGCGTCGAACACCACCACCGCGATGATCGCCTGCACCACCGCCTGCGTGGCCGAGCGGCCCACCTCGTCGGTCCCGCCGCGCAGCGTGAGCCCGTACAGGCAGCCCACCGCGGCGATCAGGTTCCCGAAGAAGAACGCCTTCACCAGGCCCGAGAGCAGGTCGCGCGTCTCCAGCGCCGCGCCGGTGTCGAGCAGGTACTCGCTCCAGGGGAGCCCGTAGAACCACACCCCCGTGACCATGCCGCCCACGACCCCGGCCGAGACGCCGATCACCGCCAGGGCCGGCACCGCGAGCGCCAGCGCGCCGAACCGCGGCAGGAGCAAGAACCGCCGCGGCGGCAGGTTCATCATGGTCAGGGCGTCGAGCTCCTCGGTCACGTTCATGGTGCCGATCTCGGCCGCGAAGCCGGCGCCCGAGCGGCCCGCCACCAGGAGCGCGGTCATGAGCGGGCCGATCTCGCGGGTCATGGAGATCGCCACGAACTGCGGCATGTAGCTGATCACGCCGTAGTCGGCCAGCGCGTAGGCCATCTGGATCGCGAGGATCGCGCCCAGCATGAAGTTGATGAGGATCACCAGCGGGGCCGCGTCCCAGCCGGCCTCGCTGGCGTGACGCACGTACTGCTCGCGCACCACCGACCCGCCTCGCAGCGCGTACGGGAGCGCGTGGCGGTAGCCGAGCGCGAGCGTCGCGAACAGCGCCACCAGGAAGTCGAACAGGCGCAGCGCCGCCGCGCCGACCCGCTCGATCCTGGGCAGCCGGGCGCCTGCCCCGTCGGCGTCGAACCCGAGCACCGCGTCGAGCTGCATGACCTCCGCCAGGCGCAGCGCGTGGGGCGGGGCGTGCGTCACCTGCGCCGGGCGGCCGCGCTGGCGGAGCCGGCGCAGCACGCTCGCCAGCGCCGCCATGCCGAACGTGTCGACCCGCCGCACGCCCCCGAGGTCGACCTCGAGCTCCCCGCCCGCGGGGTCGTCGGCCGCGGCGCGCAGGCGCGCGAGCGCCTCGTCCACCTCGTCGAGGGTCAGGTCCCCGACGATCGCGACGGACGCCGTGGGGGCGAGGGCGGGCATGGGCGAGCCGCTCGCATCGTCGGTGCCGCCCAGGGCGCGGCCTGCGCCCGCCGCCGCACGCCCTGAGGTCGCAGGGGGCGAGACCGGCCGGTGGGTCGGGCCGGACGTCGCGGCGGGCACGGCCGGGGCGCGCGCGCCTCGGGACCGTCCCCGCCGAGGCCGCGCGCGAGCGCCCGGCGCGCCCCGCTCGACGCCTCCTCAGGCGCGGCCCGCCCGTCGAGCGGGAGGAGGCCGCCCAGGACCGAGTCCCCTCCCGCCGCGCTCGACGGCGACGTCGCCCGCGAGGTGCGCGGCGCGCGCATGAAGTTCCTGTCATACCCCTCACTTTCAGCGAGGCTGCCACCTGCTTCGGTGACTTCCTCTCCCTTACGATCTC
>CAZMSZ010000117.1:5283-19370 GCA_964569055.1 uncultured Planctomycetota bacterium
TCACTTTCAGCGAGGCTGCCACCTGCTTCGGTGACTTCCTCTCCCTTACGATCTCTGATGCCGAGCACTCGACGGACGAGGAGCGATTCGTCATGCTGGGAATGAGTCGGCGAGGTCGACTTCTGGTGGTGATCCACACGGTTCGCGGCAACGCGATCAGGATCCTGAGCGCGCGCGAGGCGACCGCTCGCGAGCGGAGGGCCTATGAAGAAGGAGACTGACGAGCCGCGCGAGGAGTACGAGTTCCGCGGCGGCGTTCGTGGGAAGTATGCAGCGAGCTTCGCGTCGGGTTCGAACGTCGTCGTGCTCGAGCCCGACGTCGCCGCGGCCTTCCCAGACTCGGCTTCGGTGAACGCTGCGCTCCGGAAGCTGATCGAGGCCGAGCGGCGGAAGGATGCGCGATAGCCTCGCGTCAGCCTGGCCCGCGCTCGCTCAGCGCGGCACCAGCGGCTCGGGCGCCCGGTCCTCGGCGGTGGCGAGGTAGAGCCGGCCGCGCGCGCGGATCCAGGTCGAGGTCCACTCGGTCGTGCCCGCGGCGGCGGTGCCCCAGCGGACGCGCGCGGTCACGCGGGCCGCGCGCTCGCCCACCTCGACGTCGATCACGTCGGCGTCGCGCACGATCGGGGTCGGGCCGATCAGCTCCTCGAGCGCGCCCACGGCGACCTCGCGCAGGAAGTCCTCGCGCTCGCGCGCCGCGCGCGCCTCGGGGCTGAGGACCTCCCAGAACGTGCGCTTGAGCGACAGCCCGCGGTAGCCGCGCACGCAGCCCTGGTCGGGGCACGCCACCACCCCGCGTCCGTGGCAGTCCTCGCAGGGAGAGGAGTAGACCCCGCTCGACGTGCGCAGGTTGCGTCGCCCGTCTCCGCCGCACGGGTCGCAGGCCACCTGCTCGCGCAGGTCGCAGCGGTAGCAGCGGAGGGCGGCCGAGCTCCGCGCGCGCAGCCAGACCCGCGCGCGCTGGCGCAGCTCCTCCTCGACCTCGGCCAACTGCTCCGCCGAAAGGCCGCGTGCGGGCGACGACGCCGCCCCCGCCGGCTCGGCGCCGGGGCCCTCCTCGGGCGCCCCCTCCGACCCCTCCAGTTCGGCGCAGGTCGCGCGGACCTCGAAGTCGTGCACGAGCGAGACGTGCTCGCCGCGGTAGGCGAGCGAGTAGTCGGCCTCGCGCCCGGGCGCGATCTCCTGGGCGCACTCGGCCGGGACGACGAACAGCTCGCGCCCCTCGGCGTCGAGCAGCGCGATCGTCACCTGGACCCCGGTCGCGGGCGCGCCGCCCTCGTTGCGCAGGCGCCCGCGCACGAGGTACACGCCGGGGCCCGGGCCGCCCCCCTTGCTCGCGACCACCACCCGGGCGCCGGCGGGCGCGGCGGGCGGCGCCGGCGGCGCGGCTGCTGGAGCGGCGCCGACGGCGAGGGCCAGCGCGTTGATCGCGGTGGCGTAGACCCGCCCTCCCGCCAGGCACCACTCGCCCACCCCGTCCCACGAGCCGTCCGCGCAGCCGCCGACCCGCTGGTTCGGGATCAGCGCCTGCTGGAGCGCCAGGCGCCAGGTGCGCTCGAGGGACGTGCGCTGGGTCGCGAGCGTGCCGTGATACCAGTAGTAGAAGTTGACGGTCCGCACCCCCACGTGCGGCGCCCAGGTCGGCAGGGCCGCGCTGAGGTGCTGCAGGCCCGAGCGGAGCTGGGGGGCCGTCTCGGCCTCCCCCAGGGCGAGCCGGCAGGCCACCGCCACGGCCGTCATGCAGGGCACCCGGTCGTACTTGCCGTCGTTCTGCGGGAGGTAGGCCGAGCCTCCGCCCGGCGTCTCGTAGCCGACCTCACCGCGCTCGTCCGTGGCGCGCCGGAACCAGGCGCCGGCTCCGGCCAGCGCGCTCTCGCGCACCTCGAGCCCGGCGCCGCGCGCCGCGAGGAGCGCCTGGACCATCCAGCCGGTGACCGAGGTGTCGTCACGCCCGGTCTGGATCCCGTACTTCCAGCCTCGGGCGGGGTTCTGCGCGTCGTGGCAGAAGCGGAGGGCCCGCGCCGCGGCCTCGCCCAGGCGCGGGTCCGCGCTGACGCCGAGCGCCAGCGCGCGCGCCAGGGTTTTGGTCGCGATCGCGTGGTTGTAGATCGTCTCGCCGTGGTCGAAGCCGATCGCTCCGCTCGGCCGCTGCTGGGCGAGGAGCCACGCGAGCGCGCGCGCCACCGTCTCGCCGTAGGGGCCGTCGGCGGCGGCCTGGCCGCCCTCGAGGAAGGCGAGCAGCGCCAGGCCGGTCAGGCCGACGTCGTAGCGCGCGTCCCCCGCGTCCGTCCCCGGACCGACGCAGCGGCCGCCCTGGCAGGTCGTCGCCCAGTCATCGACGTCCCAGCGGCCGTCCGGGCTCTGGTGGGCGGCGAGCCAGTCGAGCGCGGCCGCGATCGGGAGCGCTGGCGAGACCGCGCTCCCGCCAAGCGCCGCGCGCGCGAGCTCGGCTCGCGCCGCGCGCGCTGCCCCTTGCAGCCGGCGCGCCTCGGCCTCCAGCTCGGCCGAGAGCTCGCGCCAGGAGGCGGCCAGCTCGGGGTCGAGCTTCGCCAGCCCGGCGAGCCCCCCGACCGCGCCCGTCAGCCTGTGCAGCCGCCACCCCGCCGCGAGGCGCGCCCGCAGCGCGTCCCGGGCGCGGGCGAACACGCGCCGGCGCGCGGCCGCGCGGGCCTGCTCCAGGGTCGCGACCTGGGCCGCGTCCGCCGCCGAGTCGCGCAACACGGCCAGCGCGGCCTCGACCTCGGGCTCGAGCTCGAACAGCGGCTCGAGCTCCTCGAGCGCGCCCAGCTCGTCCACCAGCACCGGGGCCTGGTCCCGGGCGCTCTCGAGCTCGCGCTGCCGCTCCGCTGCGCGGGCCTGCTCGCGACGCGCGCGCTCCTCCTCGTGGCGAGCGGCGCGCTCGCGCGCGGCGGCCTGTTGCGCCGTGCGCGCCTCCGCCCGCCGCGCCAGCTCGGCGCGGAGCTCGCGGTCGGTGATCGGCTCGACCGTGCCGGCCGCCCGCTGGGCCGCGATCCGCCGCAGCGCCTCGGTCGCGCGCTCGGCGATCGAGCCCTGCCCCGTGAGCGCCGCCCCCTTGATCCAGGCCTCCGCCGCGACCGGGTCGCGCTCTGCGGCGCTCCCGTTCCACAGCGCGAGCCCCAGCGTGAGCTTGGCCTCGGGGTCGGTCACCGCCTGCTGGCGCAGCCCCTCCAGCAGCGCCGCGCTGGCCGAGGTCCGCTCGGGCGGCGGCTCGTCCCCGCTCGGCGTGGGCGGCCCGGGATCCGCCGCCGGCGGGCTCACCGCGACCGCGCCCGGCTCGGGCCCCAGCATGGGCAGCTTCGAGCGGTCGCCGAAGAAGTACAGCAGCGCGCCGATGCTGGCGAAGGCGAGCACGCCGCCGAGCACCGCCAGCAGGACGGGCGACTCCGCCGCGCGCGGGCGGCGGCGCGGCGCGGGACCTGCGGGCGCCTCGCCGGCGTCGGCGCGCAGGCGCGCGCTGCTGCTGCTGGCGCGGGCGGCGGCGCGGCGCGGGCGAGCCGGCGGCGCGGGCGGCGGGACGGGCTCGGTCGCGCGCGCGGCCTCGAGCGCCAGCCGCTCGCGCTCGAGCGCCAGCTTCTCCCGCTCGAGCTCGAGCAGCTCGCGCTCGAGCGCCAGCTTGGCGCGCACCGCCTCGGTGTCCCGCTCGTCCTCGGTGCCGTCCTCGCCCTGGACCGCGGCGGGGGTGGCCTCGGTCGCCTCCGGGGTCGCGCGCTCGGGCGCGGGGCTCGGCGGCGCGGCTTCGGCGACGGTCGCCTCCTCCGCCGGGCGCTCCGCCTCGGGCGCGTCGGGTGCGGGCGCCGGCGTGTCGGCTCGGTCCTGCTTGGCGCGCGCCTGGCGCGCTGCCTGCTTCGCCTGCAGGCGCTGTCGCTTGCGTTCGATCGGGTCCATGGCGCCGCCTCGCTGAGCGAAGAGCCTGGCACGGGCCGTGGCACGGGCCGTGCCGCCGTGGCGCGAAGGATAGGCGCTCGGTGAGCCGATGTCACGCCGCCTCCCCCGAGCGGGCGCCCGTTTGCCGCGCCGCGAGGGGCGTGGCACACTGCGGCCGCTCGGGCGGACGAGCGAGAGGAGCGGGCGGTGCGGGCGGCTTCGCCAAGGCGAGCGGCGTGGCGCGGCGCGATCGCGGTGGCGCTTCTGCTGAGCGGCGGCGGGGCCGACGCGCAGGACGCGCCGCGTCCGCCGATCGAGACCTTCCGCGGGCGCGGCGTGTTCTTCTTCGCCGGGCCCAAGCGCAGCCCCATGGCCGGCTTCGGCGCGCGCGGGCCGTATCACAGCAACCGGGTCGCCCTCGACGACGCGCACACCACCGCGACCTGGGACGCCCACGGGCGCAAGCTCGTGATCCGCAACACCCGCGAGTACGACGACGAGACGCAGGTCGCCTGCGTGACGCTGCTCGGCACCGCGCAGGGCGCCGAGAGCGGGGCCGAGGTCCCGGTCGGCGTGCACTTCATGATCTACAAGGAGGACGACGAGTTCACGACCACGATCCACGGCCACCCCGTCGTGCGCGAGGGCATGCGCCAGGCCGACCTGCTCGGGCTGCAGGTGGTGCTCGACGACGGCGAGACGCGCCAGGTGGCGCTGACGCTCTCCGACGCGCTGCGCGCGGTGTACGAGCCGTTCGAGAGCAGCGCCTTCGCGCGGGTGATCGGCCTGGTCGGGGTCGACAACCTCGAGGGGCAGGAGGTCGATATCACCCGGCCCGGCGCGCGCCTCGCCGACGGCTCGGTCGGGATCGGGCGCGGCTTCCTCAGCAAGCTGGTGCTGCGGGCGCAGCTGATCGCGCTCGACGGCGCCCGCCCGGTCCCGCCGGGGACGCCCTGGATCAAGGCCTTCGAGCAGGGGGGCTACGAGCTGCGCCTGACCGCGCTCTCGAGCCTGCTGCCGCAGGAGCCCTGGCCGCGCAACATCTTCTTGCTCGGCCTGGAGGGGATCCCGCTGCTGCGCCCGCTGGCCGAGGAGGGGCTCGCCGACGGCGAGACGCTCGCGTTCACGTTCCGCGACGGGAAGGGCACGATCCGCCTGGGCGGGCGCAGCGCGCCGGTCGAGGACGCGGTCGAGGCCGTGCGGCGCTACCTCGAGTTCGACTGCGTGGGCGGGATCATTCGCTACCAGCTCGAGCAGCGGCTGACCCGCGCGGGGCGGCGCGCCCAGACGAGCGAGGGCGCCAAGTAGCGCGCGCTCACTCGGGCCGCGGCGGGCGCGGCGCGGGGAGCGGGTCGGTCGCCGGGAACAGCGTGAACGTGCGCTCGGCGGGGCCGAGCAGGACCGGGCGCAGCGCGGGCTCGGCCTCGAGCGCCGCCGCCAGGGTGGCCAGCGAGAGCGGCTCCTCCCGGGCGCTCTCGTCGGCCTCGTCCGGCGCGGTGGGGGGGTCGGGCACGCGCTCCAAGGCGGACAGCAGGGCGGTCGTGAACGCGGGCCCGGCCGCGCCGCCCGCGCGCGGCGCGACCCACAGGTGGACCCCGTCCAGCTCCGCCTCGAGCCGCGCCAGCGCCTCGGCCGAGGGCGCGCCCTCGACGTCGAGCACCAGCACGGGGAAGGCGCCGCGGCGCCGGGCCGCGCGCAGCGGCTCGAGCAGCTGCTCGAGCGGGCAGGGGCGATCGCTCAGCCGCAGGGTCGGCCGGCCGTCCTCCTCGGCGGGCGCGAGCGCGCCCAGGGCGTGGACCAGCAACCGATCGCCGGGGCCGCTCTCGCCCACCAGGGCCCACAGCTGGCGCTGCGCCTCGTCGGCGCTCGCCCCCTCGTCGGCGAGGAGCGCCACGGCGCGCGCGGGCTCGAGCGGCCGCGCCCCGCTGGGCCGGGTCGGCGCGCGCAGCCAGGCCTCGAGCGCGCGGGCCGCCGCGAGGTCGGCCGCCTCGCGCGCGATCAGGAGCGCGCGCGTGCCCGGGCCCGCGCGGTGCGCCGGGGTCCCTTCGCGCACGAACCGCACCAGCTCGATCAGGAGCGCGCGCCGCGCGTGCGGCTCGCAGGCCGCGATCACGGCCTCGCCGTACTCCTGCCAGGGGCGCACCGGGTCGTCGCGGCTCAGCCACGACACGCGCTGCTCGGGCCAGTACGAGGCGAAGCTCCAGCCGCGCTGGAAGTCGGTCAGCGCCAGCACGGCCGCCCCGCGCAGCCGCTGCGTGGCCACGTCGCGCCCCAGGCGCGGCGAGTGGAGCGCGACCTCGGCCTCGAGCTCGCAGCGGTAGGTCTCGTCGGGCGCGTTGTAGAAGGACGCGAGGTGCACCAGGCCGAACGGGAACAGCGCGGCCATGGCCGAGCCGGTGCCGACGTCGAGGAGGTCCAGCCGGTAGCTGCGCACGGTCAAGCGCAGCACGTAGTCGAAGCCGGCCGCCGCGGGCGGCGGGCCGGCCTCGGGCCACAGGGTGACGTCGTAGCCGGTGTTGAGCTTGAGCAGCTCGCGCAGCTCCTGCGCGAAGCCGCCCGGGAGCCGGTCGGGCCAGAACGTGGCGTGCCCGTCGTCGTCGACCGTGACCGGCGCCGCCTCGGCCAGCGCGAGGTCGCCCGGCTGCTCGAGCCGCGGCGGCTCGACGTAGAGCGTCCCGCGGCTCGCGAGGTGACCGCGCCGCATGACGTCCTGCCAGCGCGGGTCCTCCTCGAGCGGGCCCGGCGGGACCGCGGTGCAGCCGGCCGCGAGGAGCAGGAGCGCGAGCGACGCGAGCTGGCGCAGGGCGCCGAAGGGGGCGGCCTGCGGGCCGCGGGTCGCGGGGGCGGGCACGAGGGCGGATGGGTGGGAGGCGACGCTCCTCATTCAGAACACCACTCCCAGCCCGAACGAGCACGACCAGGCCCCCTCGCCGCGCTGGTGCCGCGGCTCGTCGCCGAGGGCGCGCAGCCCGTGCACCAGCTCGGGCTCGAGGAAGCCCGACTCGAGCAGGCGCACCGAGCCGACGACGTCGAGCGTCAGGTGGTCGAACAGCAGGCACTGCACGCCGAGCTCGAGGTCGATCGAGGGGCGCCGCCCGCCCTCGTTCTGGAGGCCCACGAGGTGCCCGAAGGCGCGCACCACCAGGCCCGGGACGGCGATCGGGACGCTCGAGGCCCCGCCCCGCGCCAGGGCCGCGGTGACGCCGCCCTCGCGCTGCACGACCGCCACGTTGGCCTGGTAGCGGAAGCCGTAGCCGTAGGGCCCCGCGATCGCCACCCCCGCCTCGACCTCGGCGGGGTCGCTGGTGTCGTCGCGCGTGCTGACCCGCCCGACCGCGTAGAAGCTCACGCCCGCCACCGCCCACTCGCCGAACATGAAGCGCGGGACCCGCAGGCCGATCTTGCCGCTCACGAGCACCGTGCCGAGCCCCTCGTCGCGCTCGCTGGCGCGGCCCGGGAGCCCCCCGAGCTCCAGCGCCTCGCGCTCGACGGTGTAGGGCAGGCCGAGCGCGAGGTCGAACCCGCGCACCGAGAGGCCGTGGAGCGCGCTGAACGTGGCGCGCTCGCGCGAGAGGTCGTAGCGGCCGAGGTGGCCGCGCACCGCGCGCGCGCGGGCCGAGGCGCCCGCCCGCAGCGTGAAGCGGGCCGAGTAGGTGCCGAGCGGCCCCGTGGGCCAGGCCGGCGCGAAGAGCGGCGTGGGGAGCTCGCCGTCCACCATGCTGCCGAACCCCGTCAGCCCGTGCTCGCCGCTGAGGTGCGCGGCGAGGCGCGGCTGCCAGGGGGGCTCGCCGTGCGGCGCGCCGAGCGTCGGGCGGCCCTCGTCGGCGTGCGCCGGCGCCAGCGCGGTCAGGCCGCCGACCGCGAGCGTCGCGAGGAGGAGTGCGCGTGTGCGGGCCACGGGCGCGCGACGGTAGCAATCCGGCCGGCCGCGAGCCAGGCGCCCGCGGCCGTCCTCGCGAGGAGCGCAGGCGTGCCGTAGGGTGCCCACCTTCACCCACGAGGAGGGCACTCATGGCCAAGATCACGTTCAAGGGGAACCCGATCGCCACCGGCGGCGAGCTGCCGAAGGTCGGCAGCGCGGCCCCCGACTTCAAGCTGACCCGCGGCGACCTCGCCGACGTGTCGCTGGCGGACTTCGCCGGCAAGACGCGGATCCTGAACATCGTCCCCAGCCTCGACACCGGGGTGTGCGCGACCTCGGCCCGCAAGTTCAACGCCGAGGCCGCCAGTCTGAAGGACACCGTCGTGCTCACCGTGTCGCGCGACCTGCCCTTCGCCCAGAAGCGCTTCTGCGAGGCGGAGAAGATCGAGAACGTGGTCCCGCTCAGCGAGCTGCGCGACCGCTCGTTCGGCGAGACCTACGGGGTGGAGATGACCGAGGGGCCCCTGCGCGGCCTGCTCAGCCGGGCGGTGGTCGTGATCGACCCGAGCGGCAAGGTGGTCCACGCCGAGCAGGTCCCCGAGATCGCGCAGGAGCCCGACTACGAGGCGGCGCTCGCCGCCGCGCGCGGGGCCTGAGCGCGCGGCAGCCGCCGCCGGCGCGCGGCGCTACACTCGACGCATGGTGCGCGCGCAGGTGCACGAGGTGTCGCAGGAGCTCCTCGCCGAGCGTCGTCGGCGAGGGCTCGATCGACGCGACGAGGTGTGGGAGGGAGTGCTCCACATCGTCCCTCCGCCGCACAGCGAGCATCAGGAGCTGAACGACGAGCTCGGGGTGTTCTTCCGCCTGCACTGGCAGCGGCTCGGGCTCGGTCGGACGCTCCCGGCGACCGGCGTGAAGCGGCCGAACACCCCCGAGCTCCCCGAGCTCGGGGCGGGCGTGCCGCGCGACTACCGGACCCCCGACCGCAGCTTCCTGCTGCCAGAGAGCTACGACGAGCTCCAGGGCGGCTGGATCGTAGGCGCGCCCGACGCGGTGCTCGAGATCCGCTCGCCCGGCGACGAGACCCTCGACAAGCTCCCCTGGTACTTCGCGCTCGGAGTCCGGGAGGTCCTGCTGATCGATCGCGACACGCGGGCCGTGGAGGCGCTCGTCCGCGGGGCCGGCGGCTTCGAGCCCGTCGGCGCCGACCCCGAGGGCTGGATCGCGAGCGCCGTGCTCGGCACCGAGCTGCGCCGCGCGGAGGCCGCGGGTCGCGCCGTCCTCGAGCTCCGGCGCAGCGGCGAGCCGACGCGCGCGCACGTGATCTAGCGTGGCCGCGCTCCAGGGGCAGGTGGCGGTCGTGACCGGCGCCAGCCGCGGGGGCGGGCGCGGGGTGGCGGTCGAGCTGGGCGCGGCGGGCGCGACGGTCTACGTGACCGGGCGCTCGACGCGCGCCGGCGGGCCCGACACCTACGCGCGGCTGTTGGTCGAGGCGGGGCTGGACGCGCTCCCCGGGACGATCGAGGACACGGCCGAGGAGGTGACGCGCGCGGGCGGGCGAGGGATCGCCGTCCGCTGCGACCACACCCAGGAGGGCGAGGCCCAGGCGCTGCTCGCGCAGGTCGAGCGGGAGCAGGGGCGGCTCGACCTCCTGGTCAACAACGCCTGGGGCGGGCACGAGGCGCTCGTGCCGAGCGGGTTCGGGCGGCCGTTCTGGGAGCAGCCGCTCGACCAGTGGGACGCCATGTTCGACCGCGGGGTGCGCAATCACCTGCTCGCCGCGCGCGCCGCGGCGCCGCTGCTCGTCCGGCAGGGGCGCGGGCTGATCGTGGCGACCACGTTCTGGGACCAGGGGCGCTACGTGGCGGGCAACCTGTTCTATGACCTCGCCAAGGCGGCGATCAACCGGCTCGCGTTCGGGGTCGCCGAGGAGCTGCGCCCGCACGGGGTCGCCTCGCTCGCGCTCTCGCCCGGCTTCATGCGCACCGAACTGGTGCTCGGCGCGCGCGACGAGGCGCGCTGGCAGGAGCACCCGAGCCTGGCGCGCACCGAGTCGCCGCGCTACCTCGGCCGCGCGGTGGTCGCGCTGGCGGCCGACCCGCAGGTGCTCGCGCGCACCGGGCAGGTCCTGTACGTGGGCGAGCTGGCGCGCGAGTACGGGTTCACCGACGTCGACGGCCGCCAGCCGCCGCCGTTCGCCATGGGGTGAGCGCGCGCGCCGCGCGGACGGGATACCCTGTCGGCCACGAGGTGGCGCATGCGCGAGCTGACGATCCAGGGCCCCGGCAAGAACGCGCTCGGGCGCGAGCTCATGGGCTCGCTGCTGGCCCAGCTCCGCGAGGCGGGCGGCGAGCCGCTCCTCCTCACCGGCGCGGGCGACGCCTTCTCGGCCGGGCTGAACCTCAAGGAGCTGCTCGAGCTCGACGAGGCCGGCATGGACGGCTTCCTGCGCCTGCTCGGGGAGCTGTCGGCGGCGCTGTTCGACTACCCCGGGCCGACGGTCGCGCTCGTCAACGGGCACGCGATCGCGGGCGGCTGCGTGCTCGCGCTGTGCTGCGACTGGCGGGTGGGCACCAGCGACGCCCGCGCGCGGATCGGCCTCAACGAGGTCGCGCTCGGGCTGCGGTTCCCGCCCCGCCTGCTGCGCATGCTGCGTCACGCCGCGCCGACCCTCGAGCGCGCGGTGCTCGGGGCCGGGCTGTACGACCCCGCCACGGCGCTGCGCCTCGGCCTGCTCGACGAGGTCGCCGAGGACGCGGGCGCGGTCGCGCGCGCGCGGCTGGCCGAGCGGGCCGCCTATCCGCGCCCGGCCTACGCGGCTGCCAAGGCCGACCTGCGGGTCGGCCTCTCGGCCGCCCGGCCCGACGAGGAGCGGACCTTCCGCGAGGAGGTGCTGCCGGTGTGGACCTCGCCCGAGCTGAAGGCGCGGGTCCGCGCCGCTCTGAAGCGCTGACCGTGGAGCCCTCGGCCGCGCTCGCGATCGTCGGCGCGACCCCCGAGCCCCTCGCCCGGCCGATCCGGGTGGCGCGCTGGCAGCAGGCGCTGGCGCTCACCGGCGCCGACGAGGTGTCGGCCGAGCGCTGGCCCGCGCTGGTGGCGGCGGCCTGCGCGCTGTGCCACGGCGTTCCGCGCGTGCTGCTCGCGCCCGCGCTCGAGCAGGTGCCCGAGGACGTGCTGCTGGTCGTGGCCCCGGGCGAGCTCGACCCCGCCGCGCGCGCGGCCCTGCTCGCCGCGCGCGCCGCGAGCGCCCCGCCGCTGGCGCTCGACCTGCCGCAGGACGCCGCGCCGGGCGACCTCGAGGCGCCCGGGGCCGGGCCGAGCGCGGGCGTCTACTGGTGCGCCCCCGCGGGCGAGCTGATCCTGCCCGGGCGTCCGCGCGGGACGCGGTGCGGCCCCGCGGCGCTGGCGGCCCCGCTCCTGCTGCGCGCGGTCCCGCGCCTGGGGCCGATCGCGGCGCTGGAGGGACGGCCGCCCTCGCCCGAGCTGGTGGCGGCGGGCGCGGTCGCGCTCGTGGCCGACGGACGCGGGCGGGTGACCCTCGCCGCCGGCGCGCCGCTCCTGGCGCGCTCGCTCGAGCCCGCGCCCGCCGCGCCGCGCGGGCCGGTGGCCGAGCTCGAGGCGGCCCTCGAGGCGCTCGCGCAGCGCCGCGCCTTCCGCCTCCCGCCCGGGCCGCCCGGCTGGAAGACCCTCCACGCCGAGGCGCGCCGGATCCTGGACGACGCGCGCCGCGCCGGGCGGATCGCCTCGTTCGAGCTCAGCGTCGGCCCCCACCCCGACGCGCCGAACGGCGCCAAGATCGAGGCGGTCGTGAAGCTGCCGCGGCGCGTGGAGCAGGTGGTCGTGTCGGTGCGCGCGGTGTGAGGGAAGGGCGGCGTCGCTCGGAGTCGAATGGGGGCAGAATACGTGACCTCAGCGAGGGAATATGAAATATCAACAGGGAACGGAAAATTTGAAATGAGGAATTGCTCTCGCTGGGCGTGGCCGTCTCGGCGACAGCCGTTCTGGCATTCCTAATTTCTCATTCTCTGTTGATATTTCATATTTCCTCCTCACCGCCCCAGCGTGGCCGAGATCACCGCGCGCTCCAGCGCGGTGAACGTGGCCTCGTGCGGGAGGGCCAGCGCGTCCTTGACCACGCGGCGGCGCTGCCCGTCGCGGTAGAGATACAGCGCGCGCTCGGGGCCGATGTCGGCGTCGTAGTCCTGCGCCTCCCAGGGGAGCGCGCTCAGGCCCTCCTGCTCGAGGCGCTCGAGCAGCCGGGCCATCTCCTTCTTGTAGAGGCGGCGCACGGTGACGCGGGGGCTGGTGTCGCGGAGGAAGTGGCCGTTGGTGGGGTCGCTCGAGAACACGACCGCGGCCGGGTGCCCGACCTCGCCGCGTCCGCCGGCGCGGGTCACGTAGACCA
This sequence comes from uncultured Planctomycetota bacterium, assembly GCA_964569055.1. Taxonomy (GTDB): domain Bacteria; phylum Planctomycetota; class J058; order J058; family J058; genus JAWLGW01. The sequence continues at coordinate 17,433 of CAZMSZ010000117.1, forward strand.
GCGTGGCGATCGGCCCCTCGGTCGGGTCCTCCCAGGCGAACACCATCTCGCCCGTCTGCTCGTCGAGACGGTGGATCGGGCGGTAGCCGGCGCCGAGCTCGGCGCCCTCGGCGCCCGACTCCTCGGGCTCGGGCGCGTCGATCGGGGGGGCGACCGGCGCGTTGCGCTCGGCCTCGCCCGCGGGCTCGGACGCGGGAGCCGGGTCGCCCGCGCAGCCGATCAGCGCGAGCGCGAGCGCGAGGCGAGTCCAGCGCGACATGGTGCGCACCCTCCGCGCGAGGGTTCTACCGCGCGCGCACCAGGGTGTCGAGGGAGACGCCCAGCGCGGGGAGCGCGGGGCGCACCTCCGCGAGGAACCGCCCCGCGTCCTGCGCGTAGCCCGCCGTCGGGCGCACGCCGGGGCAGCGCTCGAGGAACCACGCGTTGAGGCGCGCCATGAACAGCTCGCGCAGGTACTTGCAGTGCATGGAGGCGAGCGCCACCGCCAGGCTGCTCTTCTCGCCCTCCATGCGGAACGACACGCGGAGCGGGCCCTGCCGCGTCTTCAGCAGGTAGACGCTCTCCGCCGCGCCCTCGGCCAGGCAGTCGATCGGCGAGCCGGCGAAGGCGCGCCCGAGGAGCCGCAGGTAGTCCGAGCGGCCGCCCTGCTTGTCCGCCACGACCTCGAGCGGCCCGCTCGTCTTGCGCCGCAGCGCCCGCAACAGGTCCACGAACGTCTCGGCCAGCACGGTCGCCTTGTTGTTGGTGGCCGCGACCCGCGCGTTGTAGCGGGGGGCGTCGAGCACGCGCGCCTCGGCCCCCAGGAAGCGGACGCCCGCGCGCGCGCCCGCCTCGTGCAGGCGCAGCGCGCGCGCCGCCACCTCGCCCGCCCAGGCGTGGGCCGGGAGCGTGACCGCCGCGAGGTCGTCGAACCAGGCCACGCCGCCGCAGCCCGCCGGGTCCTCGCCCAGGGCGGCCAACAGCGCCGGGAGCGTGGGCGGCACGCCGCCCGGGCCGCGGAACGCGAGCACCCCCAGCTCGAGCTGCTTGAGGCCGTCCTTGCGCGGCTTGATCTCCTTGCTGTCGGCGACCCACACCCGGGCGGGGTCCTCCTTGGCGGTGCGGCGCACCGCCGGCCCCAGCCGCGCCCACAGGTCGACCTCGTCGCCGAAGGCCGCGCCCGCGACCTCGAACGCCACGCCGGCGACCACCAGCGGCCCCAGCTTCGGGCCGTAGCCGGCCTCGTCGAACCCCGCGACGATCACGGGCGCCTCCTGGGGGCCCGTGATACCAGGTCGGTCCGACGAGGCGCCAGCGCGCCTCGGGAGCGCCCGTTACATTCGGTGCCAGGGGAGGAGGCCATGAGCGCGACGGGCACCAAGGAGCGGTTGATCCGCGAGGCGATGGACCTGTTCTATCGGAACGGGTTCCACTCGGTCGGGCTCGACCGGATCCTAGGCGCGGTCGGGGTGACCAAGACGACCTTCTACAACCACTTCGAGAGCAAGGACGACCTCGTGCTCGCCGTGCTCGAGCGGCGCGATCGTCAGGAGCTCGAGACGTGGGCCCAGGCGATCGCCGAGCGGGGCGGGCCCGACCCGCGCGCGCGGCTGCTGGCGGCGTTCGACGTGCTCGACTCCTGGTTCAACGAGCCGGAGTTCCGCGGCTGCATGTTCATCAACGCCGCCGCCGAGTTCCCCTCGCCCTTCGACCCGGCCCGCAAGACCGCCCGCCGGCACCAGGAGGGCCTGATCGCCCTGTTCCGCGAGGCGGCCGTCGAGGCGGGCGCCCCCGACCCCGAGACCCTCGCGCAACAGCTCCACATGCTCCTCGAGGGCGCGATCGTGGTCCGCCACGTCGCCTCCGACGACGCCGCGGCCAAGCGCGCCCGCGACGCCGCCGAGGCCCTGCTGGCCACGCGCCTGACCTAGGCTCTGTCTCGAAACTCGGACCGCGCCC
>CAZMSZ010000118.1:0-19073 GCA_964569055.1 uncultured Planctomycetota bacterium
CCTGACAAGGCGTGGCCGTCCGAGCGACAGCACCAAACCGATGGCCCCGAGGAGCCACGCGAGTCGGAGCCCCGCCCCTTCGGACTTCTTCAGCCCCTACCAAGGCGTGGCTCTCCAAGCGACAGCACCAAACCATGGCCCCAAGGAGCCACGCAACCCGGAGCCCCGCCCCCTCGGATTCTTCGGCGCCCTCCCCTACACCGGTCGCCTCACCCAGAACCAGCCGAAGAATCCGCCGCGTAAGCTCGCGGCTATGAGCGACGAGGCGTTGCGAAGGCTGGAGCGCGAGGCGGCGGCGGGTGACCCGCGGGCGGCCCTGCAGCTCGCTCAGCGGCGAGCGCGCGCGGGGGCGTTCGACGGAGCGGGCGACCTGCCGGCGCGCGCGCGGGTGGCGCTGTGGCTGCGGGCGCGCGGGGTCGAGGGGGTCGAGCTCCTCGCGCAGGCCGCCGGGACCCCGGTCGCCAGCCCGAGCGTGCGCCTGCGCTGGTGGGTGCCGGACGGCGCTCGGGCGCGCGCCGCGGCGCTGGTGCGGGCGCTGTTCGACGACATCGGTTGGGCCGAGGCGAGGCGGTTCGTCGCGCGGCGGGTGCGGGCCGACCGCCGGGTGCGTTGCGACCTCGAGCTCGCCGTCTACGCGCGGCCCGCCGTCGTGCTCCGGAGTGACGAGGCGCGCGCGGCGCTCGCGGCGCCCGAGCCCAGCCCGTGGAACGTGCAGGCCGCCCTGCGCGCGGCCCTCCTCGCGGCGCGGCCCAACCTCCCGGGGGAGGAGCGGAGCGCGCTGGACGCCGTGCTCGCCGGGTTCGTCGGGGCCGCGGCGGCGGCGCCGGACCCGTCGAGCGCGTGCGACCCGGCGCTGCCCACGCCGGTGGCGGCGCTGGTGCACGACGCCACCCGCTTCGACCGGCTCGCCCGCGGCCAGGCGGCGGCCGTGAGCACCCTCGAGGACTGGGCCCGCGACGACGACGTGGACGGCCGCGGCGGGATCGACCTGCGCTTCGGCAGCTGGTCGGGCCCCGACGCGGAGCTCCGGGCCAGGCGGCTGCGCGACGTGGACGCTCCGGGGTTCGACGCGCTCGGCGACGACGAGCGGCGCCCGGCCGAGCTGCACGATCGGATCGCCGCCGGTGGCGACCGTCCGCTCCCGACCGAGACCGACGGCGCGCCGCTCGATCCACGCGCCAGGGCAGCCGAGCGGCTGTTCGCGCTCCCCGGTCCGGCGGCTCGCGGCTGGCAGCTGCGCGCCCTGGGGTGGGAGGGCGGGCGCACGCCCGAGCGCCTGCTCGCCTACCCCGAGCTCGACGGGCTGCTCGAGCAGGCCGTGTTCAGGCGCGACGCGGCCCGCGCCTGGGCCGCGCTGGAAGGGCTGCGCGAGGCGCCGCTCGCGCCGAGCGAGGCGTGGTTGAGCGGGCGCTGGCGGGAGGCGGTGGCGCGCCCCGCCCGCGCCCGCGAGCTCGCTTATCAGCAGCTCGTGGCGAGCGCGGTCGTGGCGCGCCCGGCCTGGCGGCCGAAGTTCCTGGCCGCGCTCCAGGATCCGACCGGACCCGCGCCGATCGCCTGGCGCGCCGCGGTGCTGGACGGGTTCGCTCGCGCCGAGGGGCCCGAAGCTCGCGCGCTCGCGTTCGAGCTCGCCGCGCCCGGCCAGCCGCATCGGCTGCGCGGCGCCGCGCTCACGCTCCTGGGCGCCCTGCGCGACCCAGCCGCCTGGCCGCTGGTGCGCGCGGCCTCGCCCGATCCGAGCCTGAGCCAGCCGGCCGAGCGCGCCGCGGCCGCGCTCGACCCCGAGCCCGAGCTGCTGTGGGAGCTGATCGCCGCGATCGAACGCCGCCGCGGCGACCCCGCCGACGAGCGGGCCCGCGCGCTCGGCTACGCGCTCGCGGCCTGCGCCCTGCGAGGCGGCCACGTCGACACGCCGGAGCGGCGGACGCGCGTCGAGGCGCTGGTCCGCCCCTACCCGAGCCTGCTCGCGCCCGACGCCCGCGCCGTGCTCGCCGCCGGCGACGACCCCGCCGCGCTCGCGCGCGCCGCGCCGCTGGTGCGGTTCGCGCAGCGCGAGCGGGCCTGGCGTCGCCCGGGCGCGGTCCTCGACGCCTACCGGGCGCGCGAGCCGCTCGGGTCCCCCTGGAGCGAGGACGCGCTGGCGGGCCTCCGCCTGCACGAGCTCCACGACCCCGAGGCGGCGACGCACCTCGCGGCCGCGCTGAGCGCCGGCTGCGAGGACGGGTTCGTGACCGCGCGCAGCGCCCGCGCGCTGGCCCCGTTCGACCCCGAGCACGCCGCGGCCCGGCTGTGCCTGGGCGGCGAGCGGCTCGCGCGCCAGTACCCCGACGCGCCGCACGCCGCCCGCGCCTTCCACGCCGCGGCCGAGCTGCTCTCGCGCCGACTCGGCCGCCCGGCGGAGGCGCTCGCCGCCGTCCGCCGCGCCTTGGCGCTCGACGCGCACCCCGCCGCCGCGGCGCGGCTCGCCGAGGAGCTGGAGCAGGAGGTGGAGCTCCTCGGCGCGAGCGCCACGGCGACGCTGGTGTCGGCGGAGTGGCTGGAGGGGTAGGCGGGTTCGGCCGAGAGGCGTTCGCAATCCGCCGCCCGCCTCCTTGCCCCTGCCCTTGCCCTTGCCCTCGCCCGCTTCTCTGCGCTCCTTGCACGGTATGGCCCGCGTACGTGAGGGCTCCCCCTCCGCACCCCACAAAACGACCGGAGAACTCGCTATTCTGCTCGCCATGGCGTCCCCGCCCCTCGGCCAGCTCGCCGTGCAGGCCGGCCTGATCGACCCGGTCGGGCTCGAGCGCGTGCTCAACGTGCAGCGCGAGAAGCACCGCCGCGGCGAGTTCACGCGGCTGGGGGAGTGCCTGGTCGAGGCGACGCGCTGTCCGCCGCAGGCGGTGCGCGAGCTGCTCGCCCGGCAGGGGATCGCGCTGTTCGCCTGCGAGCTGTGCGGGACCAGGTACAACGCCGTCGCGTTCAGCGGACGCGCCCCCTGCGCGCGCTGCGGGCGGCCGCTGAGGCCGGCCGACGCGGACGCCTCGTTGCGGTTCGAGGACGCGGTGGTCGACCCGGGGCCGCAGGGCGAGCGCGCGCTATGGGAGCTGCGGCGCCGGAACCCGCGGCTGGGGCGCTACGAGGTGCTCGGCGAGGTCGGGCGCGGAGGAATGGGGATCATCTACAAGGCCTGGGACCACCAGACCCCGGCCCCCGTGGCGCTCAAATTCATGCGGTCCGCGGCGGACGCCCCCTACGAGGACAAGATCCGCTTCCGCCGCGAGGGCGAGGCGCTGATCGCGCTGCGCCACGACAACATCGTGCGCGCGTACCAGGTCGAGGAGGCGCAGGGCCTGCTCTATCTGGTGCTCCAGTTCGTCCCCGGCGTGCCGCTCGACGTGACCCTCGAGCGCGGGCGGGTGTCGATCGACTGGATCGTGCGCGTGCTGCGGCAGGTCGCGCTGGCCCTCGAGCACGTGCATCGCGCCGGGCTGATCCATCGCGACGTCAAGCCGGGGAACATCGTCGTCACGCGCGAGAGCCGGCCCTACCTGGTCGACTTCGGCATCGCCAAGAACGCGGCCGAGTCCATGAGCCTGACCCTCGAGGGCGAGGTGCTCGGCAGCCTGGCCTTCATGGCGCCCGAGTACGTCACGCAGGGGGTCGAGGCGCTCGACCCGCAGTGCGACGTGTACGGCCTGGGGGTGGTGCTCTACGCCGCGCTGTCGCGCGGGCGCTACCCCTACGGCGACCCCGAAGCGGACGGCGACGCGATGGTGATCCGGATGGTGAACGAGCCCCCCACGCCGCTGCGGGAGCACGCGCCCGCGCTGCCACCCCTGCTGGAGGAGGTCGCCATGCGCGCGATCGCCAAGGACCGCGCCGCCCGCCACCCGAGCGCCGAGGCGCTGGCGCGCGACCTCGAGCGCGTGCTCGCCACAGGAGCGCTGGCGTGAGCGGGCCCGAGCTCGACGCCGCCCGCGCCGCCTGGCGCGAGGCCCGCTCCCGCCACCAGGAGGCGCTGGACGCCGAGCAGGACGCGGCCGCCACGGCCGAGGCCCTGGCCGACGCGGCCCACGCGCTCGAGGCCGCCGCGCTGCGCCTCGCCGCGGAGGCGACCGGCGAGCTGGCACGCCTGGCCGACCGCCGCGCCCCGCTCGAGCGCGCCCTCGACGCCCTGACGGCGCTCGCCGAAGCGGCGACCCGCGACGCCGAGCTCTCGGCCCGCCACGGCGACCTCCCGGGCGCCGGCGCCGCGAGCGAGGAGCGCCGCGCGCAGCTCGAGGCCGCGCGCGAGGCGCTCGAGGCGGTGTGGGACGCCGCCGCCGACGCGCGGCGGGCGCTCGAGGCGCTGTAGCGCTCACCCCACCCGCGCCACGCGCGCGACGAGCGGCGGGAGCTCGGCTGCGAGGCGGGCCTGGGCGCGGGGGTCGAGGCCCTGCGAGAGCTCGACCTCGACGCCGGCGTAGCGCTCCTGGGGGAGCTGGGGGCGGAGCCAGGTGGTCATGCCGTCGTCGATCCCGAGGTACGGCTCGTTGGCCCGCGCGTCCCAGCCGGCCGCGCGGAGGGCCTCGATCAGGGCGGCCGCGAGCCCCGCCTCGAAGGGGCGGTCGGGGTCGAACAGGATCCCGACCTCGACCTCGCGCCGCCGCCCGTTCAGCTCGGGGGTGAAGCTGTGGCAGGAGAGGTGGACGCACGCGCGCGCCCGCTCGAGCGCACCCGCGCAGGCGGCGCGCACGGCGGCGCGGTAGGGACGGTGCTCGCTCGCGAGCCGGCGCTCGCGCTCCTCGGGCGCGAGGTCCCGGTTGCCCGGGACCGCGGCCCCGAAGCTGTCGGTCGGGATCACCTCGGGGGCCTCCTCGCGGCGGTTGAGGTCGACCCACAGACGGGACCAGCGCCCGAGGTGGAGGGGCGCGTTCAGGCCCGCCGCCAGGGCGCGGGCCAGGCGCTCGGCCCCCGGATCCCAGCCCGCGTGGGAGGCGCAGACGGCGGCCGCGATCCCGAGGTCCACGCCCGGGGGGAGCGCGCAGGAGGCGTGCTCGCACGAGATCACCGCCGCCGCCTCGACCCCGCTCATTCGGCCGCTCCGTCCCCCGGTCCAGGGAAGAGTCTCGCCGAGGATGAGCCGACCGGTCGAGTCAGGCGGCGCCGCGGGCGCTCGCGCTCGGCGCGGCCTGCGGCTCGACCAGCCACACCCGCGGCGAGCGCCGGGCCCGCTCCAGGCGCAGCACCCCGAGCTTGACCAGGGCGTCGACGTAGGAGCGGGTGGTGCGGGGGTCGAGGGCCATCTCCCGGGCCAGCGCCCGGACCGAGCGAGGGCCGAGCACCCGGATCTGCCGCACGATCTCCTCGGCGGTCAGTCCGGCAGGGTCCACCGCCCGGGCCCCGTGCTGGCGCACGCGGGCCTGCTCGACCCGCTGGGCCTCGAGCGTGCGCTCGAGCTCCTGGACGTAGGGGTGGGACGACACGTGCTGGGTGCAGAACGGCTTGCCTTCACGCGTCGCCCGCGAGCACCCGGGCGAGTCGCAGCGCCGCGGCTCGCCGGCGGATCCGTGCGGTATCTGCTGAACTCTCAGCCTGGCCATGGTGGGTCGCGCTCCTCGTCGCCTGGCCGCCGTTTCGCTGGGCGGCCACCGCCCTCGGAGCAAGCGCAGCGCCACGGCTCGAGACGTCCTGGCGGCGCGGCAACTGCTCGCGGTGTCGAGGTCGGCGACCGCAGAGGGGGGGGGGTCGCCGGACCCCTGGGCTCTGCCATCGACGCGGCTACCGGACCCCCCGTGTCCGATTCGTGTGAACGGTGTTGCAGGCGTTACAGCGCCTCGAGCAAGAACGGCGCGTCGGCTCGCAGCGCCTGCCTCAGCGCGCGCTCGCCGTCGGCCGCGACCCGGGCCGCGAGGAGCTCGGTCCGCAGCCCCGGGAGGCGCTCGGGGTCGACGGTGTGGACCAGGCAACGCAGCGCCGGCAGCGCGCGCGGCCGGGCCGAGAGCCGGCGATAGCCGAGCGCGAGCAGGGCCAGCGCGCCGAGCGGGCTCCCCGCCATTTCGCCGCACACGGTGATCGCCTTGCCGCCGCCGGCCGCCTGGGCGCGCAGGTGGTCGAGCGCCCGCAACACGGCGGGGTCGAACGAGGAGTAGTAGTGGCGCACCCGCTCGTCGTCGCGGTCGACCGCCAGCAGGTACTGGGTGAGGTCGTTGGTCCCCACGCTCACGAAGTCGACCAGCTCGAGCAGGTCGGGGAGCACGAACAGCAGGGCCGGCGTCTCCACCATGCAGCCGAGGGGGAGGGCGGGCAGGCCGCTCCGGGCCGCCGTCTCGCCCACCAGCTCGCGCACGGCCTCCAGCTCCCAGCGGGCCGTGACCAGCGGGACGAGCATGCTGGCGTCCGCGCGCTCGGCCGCGGCCGCGCGCAGGATCGCCTCCACCTGCGTGCGGGCCAGCTCGGGGTGGGCGAGCAGCAGCCGGACCGCGCGCAGCCCGAGGATCGGGTTGGCGGACTCGCCCGCGTCGAGCCCCTCGAGCACCTTGTCGCCGCCCGCGTCGAGCAGGCGCACCACCACCGGGCCGCGCGGCGCCTCGCGGAACACCTGCCGGTAGAAGGCGGTCTGTTCGGCGAGGTCTGGCAGCGCGTCGCGCTGGAGGAAGAACAGCTCCGAGCGCAGCAGCCCGATCCCGTCCGCCTGGGCCGCCCGCGCCGCCGTCAGCTCGCCCGGGAGGCCCGCGTTGGCGAACAGCGACACGCCGGCGACCCGCGGGCCGGCCGCGAGGCGGCTCGCCAGCTCGCGGGCGATCCGCTCCTCGAGCGCGCGCGCGGCGGCCTCCCGCCGGGCGTATTCCTCCTCCACCGCGGGCGCCGGGTCGACGAACACGTAGCCGTTGTCGCCGTCGACCAGGAGGCGGTCGCCCGGCGCCACGTGGGCGAGGAGCTCGGGGACCGCGGTCACCGCCGGGATCCCCAGCGAGCGGGCCACGATCGAGGCGTGGCTGGCGTGGCTGCCGTGCTCCGTCACGATGGCCGCCACCCGCTGCGGGTCGAGGAGCGCGGTCTCGGCCGGCGTCAGCAGCCAGGCCACCACCACCCCGGCCGCCTCGCCCACGTCGGCCCCCGGGTCGCCCCCCGCGCCGAGCGCGCGCAACAGGTGCCCGCGCACGTCGCGCAGGTCGTGGACCAGCTCGCGGAGGTGCGGGTCTTCGAGCGCGCCGAGCTGCGCCTCGCACGCCTCGAGCGTCTCGTGCACCGCGCGCTCGGCGGGGGCGCCGCCCTCGATCCGCGCGCGCACCTGCGCGGCGATCGTGGGGTCGTGGATCAGCTCCACGTGCGCCCGCAGGATCGCCGCCGGCACGGCGCCCCGCTCGGTCTCCGCGCGCTCCGCCTCGGCCCCCACCCGCGCCGCCGCCTCGCGCTGCGCCTGCGCGAACCGCTCCAGCTCCACGTCGAGCCCGGCGAAGGCGCGCGCCGGCGGGAGCGCGTCGAGCGGGTCCTCGCCGAGCACCCGCGCCGGGCCGCGCCCCACCCCGCCCGAGGTGCCCAGCCCCGCCAGCGTGACCCGCGCGTCCCCGCCTCGCCGCGGCAGCCGCCCGCTCGTGCCGCGGTCGTCGCTCGGGCGCTCGCGCGTCCCGGCCAGGCGCCGCGCCGCGCCGATGATCCCGACCACCTGCCCGGCCAGCGTCTCGAGCGCGACCACCTCGTTGGCGGGGAAGGCGTACTCGCGCGCGGTCTGGACCGTGAGCACCCCAATGCACTCGCCGCCGCGCAGGAGCGGCACCCCGCCGAACGAGCGGAACCGCTCCTCCCCGGTCTCGTGGAAGAACTTGAACGCCGGATGTCGATCGGCCTGCGAGGTGAAGAAGCTGCGCTCGCTCGTGAACACCAGGCCCGTGAGCCCCTCGTCCGGCCGCAGCCGCACCCGCCCGACCGCCTCGGGCCGCAGCCCGTGCGTGGCCTCGAGCACCAGCTCGCCGCCGGGCTCGCGCAGGTAGATCGAGCACACGTCGAACCCGAGCCGCTGCGCGATCAGGGCGACCACCGCCGAGAGCGCGTCCGCCAGCGTGCGGCTGCGGCCGAGGGCGGCGGCCGCGTCCCGCAGCAGGAGGAGGTAGATGCCCTCGGGGGTCTCGACGGTCACGCTCCTGAGGATACGGGGGCTCCGCAGCGAGTTCGAGCGCGCGCGAGCTCAGCGTGGTCCGAGCGCCCATGGCAGCAGCTCGGTCGTGATCGCGGCGCGGACTTGGTCCTCGCCGCCGGCGCGCTCGGCGGCGAAGGCGAGCAGGGTCGAGCGACCGGCGACGCGGCGTAGGGCGCGGAGGAGCGGGGCGGGCTCGAGGGCGGCGATCGGGGCGAGGAGGCGGACCAGGGAGGTCAGGCCCAGGCGGCCGTCGTCGGCGATCGCGAGCTCGAGGTGCGCGCCGCGCGCGCGCGGCTCGACCAGGACGTCGGCGTCGCGCAGGAGCTGCACCACCCGCGCCGCGCCGGGTTCGTGCTGGCCGATGCGGGTGGGCACGAGCGCCTCGGGCTCCCAGGTGGGGTCGAGCTCGCGCGCCAGCGCGCGGGCGGCGCTCACGACCGCCCACTCCGCCGGGTTGGCGCGGGCCGCCAGGGTCTGGCCCACGTTGGGCTCGGCCAGGACGGACAGCGCGTCGTGCGCCGCTCGCAGGTGGGCAGGGCAGGGGCAGCGGCCCCAGGCGGCGAGCGCGTCGAGCCGCGCCGTGGCGGCCGCAGCCGGCGCGGCCGGGGCCCCGGCCGCGGCCGCGCGGAGCGCCGCCACCGAGCCCAGCAGGAAGGCCTGCTGCCCCCACCCGCGCAGGGCCAGCGCCCACTCGCGCAGCGGCGTCGCCTCGCTCGCCGCGAGCGGCTCCGCCAGGGCCGCGGCGGCGGCGGCCTCGCCGAGGTGCGCGGCCAGGCGCAGGGCGTCGCGCGCGAGCTCGCCCGCGCGGAGCCGCGCCCGCAACACCTCCGCGCGCGCCTGCGGGTCGCCCTGCGACGCGCGGCGCTCGACCTCTCGCCGTCGGACGTCCACCCTTCCAGGATAGCCCGCGGCGGCGGGGCGCCGCCGCTCACGCCGTGAGCAAGGCCACCAGCCCGGCGAACGCGAGCAGCCCGACCACGATCCGCAGCCCGAGGCCGAGCGCCGCACGAACTCGCGCGACCTCGTCCCGCTGTCGCGCCTCGAACAGCGCGGCGCTCCCGCCGCTGCTCGGCGCGACCGTGGGGCGGAAGGTGAGGGTCACCCACAGGACCAGCCCGATGTGCACCACCAGCGTCAGGGCCAGGGTCAGCAGGGCCAGCGCGAGCGGACCGAAGGCGTGCCAGGCCTCGACCTGCGCGGTGTAGGCGCCCTCCTCGCAGGAGAGCACGAACGCGGCGGAGGTGACCCGCACGAAGTGGACGGGCCGCCTCCGCTGCGCCCGCTCGGAGATCTCGGGGGCCGCGTCGCACACGTAGTCGAGCGCGAACCGCGCGACCTCGCCGGGCTGCAGCGTCTGCCGCTCCGGTCCGCGCAGCTCGAGGTGCGGCGGGAGCATGCGGACCTCGACCGTCTGGGCGCGCTCGGTCCGGTTCGCGACGCGGACCTCGATCCGCTCGCGCGCGTGGCCGGCGCGCGCCACGAACCGCAGCGGGCCGGGCGACGCCTCGAAGTGGGCCCTGCGCCCGCGCAGCTCGACCTCGAGCGCGGGGACCTCCTCCGTGGGCGTGTCGCCCGGCGCCTGCGCGGCCACCGTGACCTGTTGCCCGCTGCTCACGAAGGCCGTCTCGCCGCACCCGGCGCAGGCGCCCGCCTCGTGCCAGCAGTCGGCGTGGTGACGCGCCAGGCAGGCCTCGCAGGCGACCCACCGCTCCTTGCTGCGCTCCACCGCGTCGTGGCAGAACGGGCAGCGGCCCGGGCCGCCGGCGACCTGGACCTGCCGCTCGAGCGCGTCGCCCATCACCGCTTCTTGCGCGGTCGCGGCGCCTTCAGCTTGCGCGCCGCGGCGTCGTCCGCGGCGCGGCGCGCGTCGCGGGCTCGCTGCGCGGGGGAGCGGCGGTCGACCTCGGGCGTGACCCGCCCGTCCACCACGCCGTCCTCCGCGTCGATGGCGCGCGCCGCCGCCTCGAGCTCGGCGGGGTCGATCCCGCCGCGCTGGTGGAGGGTGGCCACGAGCGCCTTGCACAGCAGGGTCAGCTCGCCGACCTGCTGCTCGAGCTCGCTCAGCCGCTCCTCGGTCTGGCGCCGGGCACCCGCGCTGCGGCGCGCCAGGCGGGCACCAGCCGCGCGCAGCCCTTCGATGTCGCCGCGCTGGCGGGTCTCGCTGTCGAACACGTAGCCGAACACACCCAGGTTGAGTGGAGCCATGACAGCGCCTCCGATCGCCCGATGCGGCCGGTCAGGATAGCGCGTCAGGCCCCTCAGCGCGCAGCGGCGGCGCCTGGCGCGGGGGCCGCGACGATCCGGACGGCCTCGACCCGCCCCTCGACCCCCTTGAGGTCCGCCGTGAAGCGCTCGTGGACGCGCGCGCTCCCCAGCCACCCCTCGCGCTCGGCGAGCTCGGCCAGCGGCGCCGCCGTGACGAGCTCGTCGCCGCCCGCTTGCGCCTGGAGCCGCGCCGCGACGTTGACGGTCTGGCCGAAGTAGTCGAGCCGGTCGTTGGCGGTGACCGCGTAGCAGGCGCCCGCGTGGACGCCGAGCTTGAGCCCGACCCCGGGGTGCCCCTCCTCACGCGCGAACCCGGGGAACGCGGCCAGCATGCGGACCGCGGCGCGCACCGCGTCGCCCTCGTCCTGGAAGGCGGCCATCACGGCGTCGCCGATCGTCTTGACCACCGCGCCGTGCTCGTCCGCGATCAAGCCCTCGAGCAGGTCGAAGTGGCGCTGCACGAGGCGGAACGCGGCGGCGTCGCCGACGTCGCTGTAGAGCTGGGTCGAGCCGGTCAGGTCGCTGAACAGCACGGCCGCGCGCCCCACGCGCAGGCACACGCCCGGGTGGAGCACCTGCTCGGAGAACTGCTTGCGGAACTCGGGGAACGTGCTGACGTGGTGCGCGGTGGCGGCGCGGCTGGCCCAGGCGAGGTGCTCCAGCTTGACGTGGCGAGGGTCGTCGCCGCCGTAGCGCACGGCGAGCGCCCCGCCCGGCTCGAGCTGCGCCACGCTCGGCTCGATCGCGGTCGGGGTCGCCTCGAGCTCGGCCTCGGGTGGCGCGCCGGCCTCGACCGTCACGGCCGCGGCCGCGCCGCCGCGCAGGAACAGCCGATATCGTCCCTCGGCGGCCGGGGCGCGGAAGGTGTGCGCGGCCCCCGGGGCGAGCACGACCTGCGCGAGCACGTGGGGCGTGCGGGCGGGGCCCCCGATGCAGTACGTGAGGCGATCGACCTTGCGCACCGCGGCCGCCGGCTCGAAGGTGGCCTCCACGCTGCGGTCGAGCTCCAGCCCGAACCGGATGTCGCACAGCTGGCAGTGGCCCTCGCCGTCCGCCAGCTCGGCGAGGTTCTCGACCTGGTCGGCGGCCGTCCGGCAGCTCGGGCAGATCAGCTCCCAGCGCAGCTCGAGCAGCCCGGCCTGGACGCCGCGCAGGCAGGCCCCGAGCAGCACGCGGTCGCCGAGCCCCCAGCGGTCGGCCAGCTCGAACGGCCGGATCCGGCCGACGTCCACGTCGGGCGCCTGGCGGACGTGGTCGACCAGGCGCTCGGCCACCGCGCGCTCGACGCCGGTCTCGAGCAGCGCCTCCTCGGCGCGCCGCATCGCGCCGTCCTCGCGGCTCGTGTGGCGGAGGGCCGGCCAGCGGCCGCTCGTCGCCCGCCGCTCGAGCGCCTCGAGCGCGCTCGCCAGCCCGCCCAGCCCCTTGCGCGCGGCGATGCTCGCCAGCGGGAGCACGAGGAGCGAGCGCGGATACAGGCTGAGCGTGATCCGGACCTGCGTGTTGCCCGGCGACCCGTCGGCGAGGTCGAACGACAGCTCGAGCTGCTCCAGCGGGCCGCGCCGCATCGGCCGCGCGATCGAGAACCGCTCCTCCCAGCTCCACTCGAAGGGGCGCTCCTCGTAGACGAGCTCCAGGCCGAAGAAGTGCTGGCGCGCCAGGAACCGCGCCGCGCCCTCGTCGTCGCCCGACACCGGCTCGAACTCGACGGGCGGCATGCCGGCCAGGCGGTTGAGCCGCTCGGTGTCGGTGATCAAGGCCCACACCGCGGGGCGCGGCGCGGCCAGGCTCAGCTCGCGAGTGACGACGACCGGGTCCACGACCACGCTCCTCGCCGATGAAGGTAACGAGCCGGCGCGCCGGCCGCTACCCGAGGAGCCTGGGTCCGCTACAGCTTCTCGATCAGCGAGATCAGCGGGAGGAACAGCGCGATCACGATGAAGCCGACCGCGCCGCCCATGCCGACGATCAGGACCGGCTCGATGATCGAGCTGAGCGACTCGACGGCCACGTCGACGTCGTCGTCGTAGTTGTCGGCGATCTTGACGAGCATCTTGTCGAGCTCACCCGTCTCCTCGCCGATGTCGATCATGTTGACCATCATGTCGTCGAACACGCCGGCCTCCTGCAGCGGCCGGGCGATCGACTCGCCCTCGCGGATGGACGCGTGCACCTCGTCGATCGCCTTGGCGATCACGTCGTTGCCCGTGGCCTCGCGGGTGATGCTGAGCGACTCGAGGATCGGCACGCCCGAGGCGATCAGGGTGCCCAGGGTGCGCGCGAAGCGCGAGATCGTCGACTTGTGGATGATGTTGCCGAACACCGGCATGTAGAGCGTGAACTTGTCGGTGATGAACTTGCCCTTCGGGTGCGAGCGGACGAGCTTCAGCCCGAAGAACGCCACCAGCGGGAAGCCGGGCAGGAGGAACCAGTAGTTCGAGACGAAGTTCGAGACGTGGATCAGCATGTCCGTCATGGCGGGCAGCGGGATCCCGGTCTCCTCGAACATCTTCTTGAAGGCCGGGATCACGAACTTCATGATGCCCGCCAGGATCAGCACCGCGACCACGGTCACCACGGCCGGGTAGACCAGCGCGCCGATCACCTTCTTCTTGAGGCGGAGCGACTTCTCCATGAAGCCGGCCAGGCGGTCGAGGATCGTGTCGAGCACACCGCCCGCCTCGCCCGCCTTGATCATGCCGACGTAGAGCCGGTCGAACGCCTTGGGGTGCTTGCCCATGGCCTCCGAGAGGGTCGCGCCCGACTCCACGTCCTCGGCCACGTCCATCAGCGTGTTCTTGAGCACGCAGGGCTTGAGCTGCCCCTCGAGGATCTTGATCGAGCGGACGATCGGCAGGCCGGCGTCCTGCAGCGTCGCGAGCTGCTGCGTGAACTGCGTGAGCTGCGCCAGGCCGACGCCGCCGAGCGCGTAGACCTTGTCGCGCTTCTTGCCGTCGCCCGTCGGGGTGCCCTCGACCGCCGCCGCGCCGCCGGCCTTCTCCTTGACCTTGGTCGGGAACAGGCCCATGCCCTTGATCTTGGCCATCGCCTCTTCGCGGTCGTCGGCCTCGACCTCCTGCTTGACCTTGTTCCCCTTGGCGTCGACGGCTTCGAAGCTGAAGGCGGGCATCGCAGTCTCCTGAGCGACCCGAGGGCGCTGTGGCCCAGGATCTTAGGGCCTCGGGCCGCGGGGTGCAACGGCGACCCAGGCTCCTGGGCGACGTTCCGGGTCAGTGCAACACGGTCTCGCGGACCACCTCTTCGATGGTCGTCAGGCCTTCGTACACGGCGATGATCCCCGCCTCGCGCAGGGTGCGCATCCCGTCCTTGCGCGCCTGCCGGCGCAGGTCTGCCAGCTTGGCGTTCTTGGCGATCATCTCCTTGACGGAGCCGGTGCCGAGGAACATCTCGAAGATCGCCTGCCGGGCCTTGTAGCCCGTGTTGTTGCAGCGCTTGCAGCCCTCGCCGTAGAAGAAGCTGCGGCCCTGCACGCTGTCGGGGCGCAGCCCGACCTCCATCAGCTCCTCGGCCTCGGGCGTGTACTGGACCTTGCACTCGCTGCAGATCTTGCGCACCAGGCGCTGGGCCACCACGCCCTCGAGCGTGGCGCTGAGCAAGAACGGCTCGATGCCGAGGTCCACCAGGCGGGTCACCACCGACGGCGCGTCGTTGGTGTGCAGGGTCGAGAGCACGAGGTGGCCCGTGAGGGCCGCCTCCACCGCGATCCCGCCCGTCTCGATGTCGCGGATCTCGCCCACGAAGATCACGTCGGGGTCCTGCCGCAGGATCGCGCGCAGGGCCGACGCGTAGGTCATGTTGACCTCCGGGTTGATCGGCACCTGGATGATGCCGTGGAGGTCGTACTCGACCGGGTCCTCGTTGGTGATGATCTTCTTGTCGATCGTGTTGATGTCGTTGAGGCAGCTGTAGAGCGTGGTCGTCTTGCCCGAGCCGGTCGGGCCGGTCACGAGCACGATCCCGTTGGGCTTGTTGATCAGCGCCTTCAGCACCTCGAGGTCCTTGGGGCGGATCCCGAGGTTGTTGAGGTCGAGGTCGACGTTGCTGCGGTCGAGGATACGCATCACGACCGCCTCGCCGTACACGACGGGCAGGGTCGAGACGCGGATGTCGACCGGGCGGCCGCCCACGTTCAGCTCGATGCGGCCGTCCTGCGGCATGCGCGTCTCGGCGATGTCGAGCCCCGACATGACCTTGATGCGGGAGGCGACCGCCCGGGCGAGGTGGGGCGGCGGCGGCGGCTTGATGTCGTAGAGCACGCCGTCGATGCGCTGGCGGACCTTGAACGTGCTCTCGAACGGCTCGAGGTGGATGTCCGCGGCGCGGTCCTTGATCGCCTGGAGCAGGATCAGGTTGACCAGCTTGACCACCGGCGTGGAGGCCGACATGGTCTCGAGGTCGTCGGACTTCTTGCCGCTGTCGTCGACGACCTCCATGTCGTCGGGGTCGAAGCCGGCCTCCTCCATGGCCTTGGCCAAGGAGTCGTCCTCCATCGCCCCGTAGTAGCGCTCGATCGCCCGATCGACCGCCTCCTTGGTGGAGACCGCGCCCCGGATCTCGAGGTTGAGCATGAACCTGAGGTCGTCGAGGACGGTCGGGTTCATGGGGTCGGCCAGGGCCACCACCAGCACCCCGGCCTCCGAGCCGACCGGGCACACCCGGTAGGTCTCGGCGAAGGTCTTGGGGACCATCGCGATGACCGCCGGGTCGATCTGCTCCTCGTCGAGGTCGGCCACCTCCATGCCCGTCTGCTCGGCCAGCGCGAACAGCACGTCGGGCTCGGAGACGTAGCCGAGCTTGATCAGGATGTCCCCGAGCTTGCCGCCCTTGCCCTGCTGGATCTGGAGGGCCTCCTCGATCTCCGCCTCGTCGACGAAGCCCATCTCCATCAAGATCTCGCCGATTCCGCGCGCCACGAGCTATGCCCTCTCGGCCTCAGCGGCTCTTCGTCTTGGGTGAGGTGGCCGGCGCCGCGGCCGTCGCCGCCCCGCCGCCGGCGCCCGCGCCGACCAGGCCGCTCTCGCGCACCTTCGACATCATTTCGGCGGGGTTGACGCACTTCTCCATCATGTCCTGGTACTTGATGACCTTCTTCTTGAACAGATGGAACAGCGCGTCGTCCATGAGCTGCATGCCGTACCGGCTGCCGGTCTGGATCTCGGAGTTGATCCGGTAGATCTTGCCCTCGCGGATCAGGTGGGCGATGGCCGGCGTGAGCACCATGATCTCGTGCGCGCCGACCCGCCCCTCGCCCTCCGCCCGGGGCACCAGCGTCTGGGAGATCACGGCCATCAGCGCCTGGCTGAGCTGCGTCTTGACCTGCTCCTGCTGGTTGGTCGGGAAGGCGTCGACGATGCGGTTGATCGTCTCGGCGGCGCCCATGGTGTGCAGCGTGCCGAACAGCAGGTGGCCCGTCTCGGCCGCGGTGATCGCGGCCGAGATCGTCTCGAGGTCGCGCATCTCACCGACCAGGACCACGTCGGGGTCCTGGCGCAGGGCGCGCCGAATCGCCTCGTCGAACGAGCCGACGTCGATCCCGATCTCCCGCTGCGTGATGATGCTCTTCTTGTGCGAGTGATAGAACTCGATCGGGTCCTCGATCGTGATGATGTGCGCGTCGAGCTCGGAGTTGATGAAGTCGACGCACGAGGCCAGCGTGGTCGACTTGCCCGAGCCGGTCGGCCCGGTGACCAGGAACATGCCGCGCGGGCGCGAGAGCAGGGTCTTGATCGCGGGCGGCAGGCCGATCTGCTCGAGCGTCAGCAGCTTGTTGCTGATCTGACGCAGGACCATCCCCACGTGGCCCTTCTGCTTGAGGACCGAGACGCGGAAGCGCGCCTTGTCCCCGAAGCTGAAGCCGAAGTCGCTCCCCCCCGTCTCGGCCAGCTCCTGCTGCGAGCGCTCGGAGGTGATCGACTTCATGAGCGACAGCGTGTCCTCCGGCGTGAGGGGCGGGGTGTTGAGCGCGCGCAACCGCCCCTGCAGCCGGACCACCGGGGGCGAGCCGACGGTCAGGTGGAGGTCCGAGGCCCCCTTCGCCACGACGAGGTCGAGGATCTTGTCGATCTGCATGGTGCTCCCCCGCGGTCCGCGCCGGCGGCGCTAGCCCAGCTTCAGGTCCTGGCGGTGGGTGATCTTGAGGACCTCTTCGATGGTGGTGATCCCGCCGAGCACCTTGCGCACCGCGTCCATCTGCAGGCTCGTCATGCCGCACTGGATCGCCATGTTCCGGATCTCGTGGGTGTGCGCCTCGGCGAACGCCAGCTCGCGCAGCTGCGTGTTCATCTCCATCAGCTCGTACACGCCCTGCCGGCCGCGGTAGCCGACCCCGTTGCAGTTCTCGCAGCCGACGGGCTGGTAGATCGTCTTGCCGCGCAGGTGCTCGGGCTTGAGCCCGACCGCCTCCAGCTCCCAGTCCTTGAGGGTGCGCGGGTCCTGCGGCTGCTTGCACTGGGCGCACAGCCGGCGCACCAGGCGCTGGGCCAGCACCGCGACCACGGCGCTCGCGACCAGGAACGGCTTGACCCCCATGTCGGTCAGGCGCGAGATCGACGAGGGCGCGTCGTTGGTGTGGAGCGTCGAGAACACGAGGTGGCCGGTGAGCGCCGCCTGGATGGCGACCGTGGCGGTCTCCTCGTCGCGGATCTCGCCCACCAGGATCACGTTGGGCGCCTGGCGGAGCATGGCCTTGAGGATGATCGAGAAGCTCCGCCCGATCGCGTGGTCGACCTCGGCCTGGTTGATCCCCTCGAGGTTGTACTCGACCGGGTTCTCGGCCGTGATGATCTTGGTGTCCGGCCGGTTGAGCTTGTTGAGCGCGGCGTAGAGCGTGGTGGTCTTGCCCGAGCCCGTCGGCCCGGTCACCAGCATGATCCCGTTGGGCCGCTTGATGATGTTGTTGAACTTGGAGTAGTCCTGCGGGTCGAGCCCGAGCACCTCGAGGTCGACCATCGCGTTCTGCTTGTCGAGGATTCGCAGCACGATCGACTCGCCGTGGGTGGCCGGGAGCGAGTTGACGCGGAAGTCGATGTCGCGGCCGCCGAGCCGCATCTTGATGCGGCCGTCCTGGGGGACGCGCCTCTCCTCGGGCCGCATCTTGGCCATGATCTTGAAGCGCGACAGCAACGAGCCCTGCAGCTTCTTGGGCACGCTGTCCTGCTCCACACAGCGCCCGTCGATCCGGTAGCGCAGCCGGATCTTGTGCTCCATGGGCTCGATGTGGATGTCGCTCGCCCGCTTCTTCACCGCCTCCGCGATGATCTGGTTGGCGAGCCGCACGATCGGCGCGGAGTCGTCCTCGTCGTAGGCCCCCTGGTCCTCGCCCGCGCTGGCGCCGCGGACGTCGATCATGTCCTCGAGGCCCTCCAAGGCCTCGTCGATCCCGACCACCTCGCCGTAGTAGCGGTTGATCGCGCCGACGATCTCGACCCGCGACGCGATCACCGCCTCGACGTCGGCGCCGAGCTGGAAGCGGAGGTTGTCGAGGGCGAAGAAGTCGAGCGCGTTCTCGACCGCGCAGATCAGGGCCCGCTTGCTCTTCTTGAGCGGCATCAGGGTGTGCTCGACCGCCACGTCGCGCGGCACGAGCCCCACCACCTCGGGCGGGATCTGGAACTTGCTGATCTGACAGTACTTGAGGCTGCCCTGGTGCGCGATCGCCTTGGCGATGCTCTCCTCGTCGCAGGCCTTCTGGTCGACCAGGATCGCCCCGAGCTTCGTCCCCTTGGACTCGCCCTGCTGCAGCGTCAGCGCCGCGTCGACCTCGTCCTGGGTGACGTAGCCCATCTCGATCAGGACCTGACCGATCTTCTTGGCCACGGTGCGCCTCTTCCGCAGGTTCGACACCGGCGAGACCCGGCCGTCACAGCCGCATCCCGCGCGGGGGGCCCACTATAGCGCACAGCCCAGGGACGGACGCAAGCCCAGGCGCGGCGCCTCCGCGCCGCGCGGGCTCACTCGTCGTGCACCTGATCGGGCGGAGGCGCCTGGTTGATGGGGATCTGCTCGTCGATCTGCTCCTGCACGCCGAGCCGCTTCACCACCCGCCCGTCCTCGTCGAGCTCGTCCACCACCAGGAACTGCGCCAGCAGCTCGGGGCGCCCCGGCTCCTGGTAGGTGATCAGCGCCATCTCCCGACCGGGGTCGTCCGCGGGGAGGGCGCCGAGGTACTCGCCGCCCGCGACGACGTCGAGCGGGTCGTAGTTCCAGGGCGCGGGGATCTCCATGCCGCGCAACGCCAGCCAGATCTCGAAGAAGCTGTACTTGGTCCGCGTCCGCGCGCTGAGCTGGTCGTAGAGCGCCCCGTCGCAGCCCTCCTGCGCGGCGTAGCGCACCACGTCGAGCAAGGCGTCGGTCGTGAGCGCCACCCCATGATGCGGCATGTCCTCGGGGTCGCAGGCGCTGCACCCGGAGAGCCCCGCCACGACCGCGGCCACGCAGACGATTCGCTGGAACATTCGCTCCTCCACCGAGCTCGCCGCCCTCGACCGGCGCGGCGGCGCTCCCATTCGACCCGATGAAGGAGAGGTGGGGGTGACCCGCGGGGGGGCGGAGGAGGAGCTCTCGCCCTACCCCTCGTGCTCGTGCCCGTGCTCGTGCTCGCCCGACTCCGACTCCGACTCCGACTCCGACTCCGATTCCGAGTCCGAGTCCGATTCCGAGTCCGAGTCCGAGTCCGAGTCCGAGTCCGAGTCCGAGT
>CAZMSZ010000119.1:0-19006 GCA_964569055.1 uncultured Planctomycetota bacterium
AATCGGAATCGGAGTCGGAGTCGGAATCGGAATCGGAATCGGAATCGGAGTCGGAGTCGGAGTCGGAGTCGGACTCGGACTCGGAATCGGAGTCGGACTCGGAATCGGAATCGGAATCGGAATCGCAGTCGGATTCGGAATCGGAATGCGAATCGGCCAAGGCCAAGGCCAAGACCGAGCGGGCGGCAATCGACGAGCTCCTCGCTGCCCACGCGGACCGCGTGGCCGCCCCGGCGGCCTCCCTGTTGGAGTGTGGCCGGCGTCCCCCTACGAGGTCTCAGGAGCGGCGCTCCAGCGAGAGATCCCTTCTGGAAGAGTCCTAGGGGATTCCCTGAGGGACGTCGCCTGGCGGTGTCGGAACCGACCGAGCGGCGCTTAGAATGGGACGAGCCCGCACCGATCAGCTCTCGGGAAGCCCGTGTCTCCGAACTCCAACCCCGACCCCTTCGCCGACGACGACCCGCTCGACCCGCCTCCGCACGAGGCGGCCTCGGCGCCGCCGACCGCGCGCGCCGAGACGCTGCCGGACGACGACTTCGACGCGCTCGGGTTCGACTCGGGCTTCGGCCTCGAGCCGGGCGCGCTCACGCCCGGCGGCTTCGGCGCCGCGCCTGGCGGCCTGCACGACGACGACGACACGCCGCCGGGCGGGATCTACGTGGGCGAGGAGGAGGTGCAGGTCCTCGACGCGAGCGCCGTGGGGCGCGCGCTGGCCGAGGCCGAGGGGCGCGCGCCCGAGCAGCCGCCCGACCTCGAGGCGCTGCAGAAGGGCCTGGTCGGGGTCGACATCGGCGCTGCCGTCGCGGTCGTGGCCCGCTTCAACGACCACGGCCAGCACGAGATCGTCCCCAACCAGCACGACGACCTGTTCACGCCGGTGCAGGTGTTCTTCGACGACGATGGCGAGCGACTCGTGGGCCGCGAGGCGCGCCTGATGGCCGCCTCGGCACCCGACCGCGCCGTGGTCGACATCAAGGCCGCGATCGCCGACCCCGCCTTCAAGCGCCGGTTCGGCGACCGCGACGTGGACGCGGAGGAGGTGCTGGGCGTCCTCGTCCGTCGCCTGCTCGACGACGCGGAGGAGCACGCGGGCGAGCGACCGACGCACCTCGCGCTGGCCGCGCCGGCCTGGTTCGGCGAGCTTCAGCGCGCCAAGCTGCGCCGCGCCGCCGAGGCGAGCGGGGCCACCGTGGTCGGGATCGCGGACGAGGCGCTCGCGGCGGCCGTGCCCTACTCGCTCCGGCTCCCCGACCTCAACCTGCGCCAGGCGCTGGTGGTCGACCTCGGGCACGCCGCCCTCGGAGTGTCGGTCGTGCGCTGCGTCCAGGGAGACATCCAGGTCCTCGCGCAGGAGTCGCGCACCGACCTCGGCTCGGCCTGCTGGGACAAGCTGCTCGAGGACGAGGCCGTGCGGGTGTTCAAGGAGAAGTTCGGCTTCGACCCGCGCGACGACGCGAGCGCCGCCCTGGACCTGCGCCTGCGCGCCGAGGACGCCAAGCGGGCGCTCTCGCAGCGGCCCAACTGCGCGCTCGTCGCCGCGGCGCGCGGCAAGAGCATCAAGGTCGGCTTCACCCGCAAGGGGTTCGAGCACGCCGCCCGCCCGCTGATCGAGGGGGCGCGCCAGCTCATGATCTCGGTGCGCGACGAGGCGGGAGTCAGCGACTGGAGCCGGCTCCACGCCCTGATCCTGACGGGCGGCGGCTCGCGCACCCCCGCGCTCAAGCGCATGGTCAAGGCGGAGACCAAGCTCGAGCCCGAGCGCGGGATCAACCCCGAAGAGGGCGTGGCCGTCGGCGCGCTCTACTGGGGGATCGGTGAGCGGCACCGCCTCTCCCGCGCCTGAGCCTCGCCGCCGCGGCTGCGCCCTGGTCGGCGCGCTGGTGCTGCTCACGGCGGTGGGCGGCGGCCTGTGGGTCGCGCACGCGGTCGAGCGGATGCGCACGCCCGACCCGCTCCCGTTCCAGCCGGTCGCCTACCGGCCGCTCGAGCGCTCGCTGCTCACGGCCAAGCTCGAGCTGCAGCAGCTCCCGAGCAAGCTGTTCACGGGCGGCTCGGCCGAGCTGGTCCTGAGCGAGCGGGAGCTGAACCTGCTCGTGTTCGGCGACCGCGAGCCCGACCCGACGGGCAAGAGCAAGAAGGGGCGGATCGTGCTCGAGCCGGGCGGCCTGCTGCGAATCGAGGCCAGCCAGCCCGCCCACGGCGGCGGGTGGGTCAACATGGTCGCCCGCGTCCGCCTCACCCTCGGCCCGGGGAGCGAGCAGCTCGACCTCGTCGACGCCACCGTCGGCGAATACACCCTCGGCCCGGTGACCCGCCCGGTCCTGCAGCGGCTCCTGCGCCGCTCGCTCGAGAAGGCCCGCCAGGACGACCCGCGCCTGGCGCGGCTGGTCGGGTTCGCGGTGGACGGCGACGTGGTGCGGCTGCAGGTCCTGCCGCAGTGACGGCGGGGCGCGGCGCGCCGCTCAGTCGAGGAGCTGCTGCAGCCGCCCCCACAGCCCGCGCACCTTGGCCGCGGCGAGGAGGGCCATCAGGGCGTAGACCTTCTTGTTCGCCTGCCGGGCGACCTGCGTCCTGAAGCGCTCGAGCACCGCGGGCGTGGCCTCGCTCTCGCCGTCGGCGGGGAACGTGTGGAGGAGCACCGCGTCCGCGGTGCGCCCCATGCTGTCCTCGTCGCAGCGCCAGCTCGCGTGGCGAGCGGCGGCCTCGCGGGCGCGCGCCTCCAGCTCGCGGAGGGCGGCCGGCTCGGGCTGCTCGCCCAGCGCGGCGCGCTCGCGCAGCAGCGCGCTCGGCGCCCAGCACAGCGGATAGACCACCGCGGCGCCCCGGAACGCCTCCTCCAGCGAGCGCGCCCGGCTCAGGCTGCCCGGAGCCTGGCGCGCGAGCTGCTCCGCCTCGGCGAAGGCCGGCTCCTCGAGCTCGAACCCCTCGGGGTGCGCGAGCACGACCTCGGCGCCGAAACGCGGCAGGAGGGTGAGCAGCCCGCGCGCGAGCGCCGACGGCCCGGCGGCGGCGCGGGGCGCGTGCGCCCAGGTCACGGCCACCCGCCGACCGCGGAGGTCGCGGCCGAGCACCTCGCGCAGCCACAGGAGGTCGCCCAGGGTGTGGCTGGGGTGGTCCTCGTCGGAGCCGAGGTTCACCAGCGGGACGGGGCGCGGGTCGTTGGTCGCCTTGAGGTAGTCGTCGAGCCCGCGCAGGACGTCGCGCAGGAAGGGCGCGCCGCGCCCGGCGAGCTCGTGTCGGACCCCGAGCGCGTGCGCGTTCATGCCGAGCACGGCCCCGATCTGCGCGGCCGTCTCGCCCGCGGCCAGGGAGGCGCCGTCCACGACCACCGGCTGCATGCCGAGGCGCGCGGCGGCCCCCGCCCAGGTCGAGCGGGTACGGGTGGAGGGGTCGAGGAACAGCGCGTAGGCCAGCTCCTGCGAGAGCAGCGGCGCGCGCACGTGGCGGCGGTCGAGCGCCTCGAACGCCTCCGCCAGCTCCAGCAACGTGACGAGGTCGCGCAGCTCCCACTCGGCGGTGCGGAGCAGGCTCCGCCCCACGAGGCGCTCGAGCCCGGCGTCGTCGAGCTCGGACAGGCGACGCTTGAGCGCTTCCACTGCGACCATGGCTCACCCTCCAGTGGGGCGCCGCGGTATACCAGGCGGTCGCGGCCGCCGCCACCTGCCTCCCGTGAGGCCGACGCAACGGACGGGCCGTCGTGACCGGGCGCTGACGGCCCGTTCACGTCCAGGCCACGCGGGGCGCGGCGTTCGCGGTGGGCGACGCGCCTCGTTACGCTCCACGCGACCAAGGAGGGCGGCGCATGAGCGCGCAATCGACGACCCGGGTCGACGAGATCGCCTCGGGGATCTACCGGATCAGCACCCCGGTGGCCGCCGTTCCGGGCGGGTTCACCTTCAATCAGTTCCTGATCGAGGACGACGAGCCGCTCCTGTTCCACACCGGGCCGCGCAAGCTGTTCCCCGCGGTCAGCGCCGCCGTGGCGCGCGTGCTCCCGCTCGAGCGGCTCCGCTACGTCGCGTTCTCGCACGTCGAGGCGGACGAGTGCGGCGCCCTGAACGCGCTCCTCGCCGCGGCGCCGCACGCCGTCCCGGTGTGCAGCCGGATCGCCAAGATGGTCTCGGTCGACGACCTCGCCGACCG
The DNA here is from genome assembly GCA_964569055.1 of uncultured Planctomycetota bacterium. Classification (GTDB taxonomy): domain Bacteria; phylum Planctomycetota; class J058; order J058; family J058; genus JAWLGW01. The sequence continues at coordinate 4,144 of CAZMSZ010000119.1, forward strand.
CCCGGCCGTGGCCCTCGCCGACGGCGAGACGCTCGCCCTCGGGCGGCACGTGGTCGAGTGGTACGACGCGCCCCACCTGCCCCACGGGTGGGAGTGCGGGTTCCTCGGGGAGCGCACCACGCGCACGCTGTTCTGCGGCGACCTGTTCACGCAGGCCGGCGCCGACCCGGCGCCGCTCACCGAGGACGACATCCTCGGGCCGAGCGAGGCCATGCGCGCCTCGCTCGACTACTTCTCGCACACCCGCAACGCGCGCGAGCTGGTGGGTCGCCTGGCGCGGACCCAGCCGACCACCCTGGCCTGCATGCACGGCAGCTCGTGGCGCGGCGACGGCGAGCGATTGCTGCTCGCCCTGGGCGAGGCGCTCGATCGCTGAGCGGACCCGCTCAACGCTCCCGCAACGGCGGCAGCGCCGCGAGCGCGACGGCGAGGGCGCGCTCCGGGGCGCCCCAGCCGCGGAGCAGCGCCTCGAGCGCCCCGCGGGCGAGCGCCTCGCTGCGCAGGGCAGGCGGCAGGCGCGGGTCGCGCTTGCGCAGGTGGTCGAGCCCGTGGACGGCGGCCCACAGCACGTGGGTGCGCGCGTGCGGGTCGCCCGTCGCGAGCGCGCCGCGCTCGCAGGCGGCGGACAGGAGCGCCGCGCAGCTCGTCAGCAGCTCGCGCAGCGGGGCCTCGGCCGCCTCGGCCGCCTCCGCGCCCAGCAGCGGGTCGGGCGCCGAGATCAGCGCGTCGATCAGGCGGTGGCGGGCCGGCGCGCGGACCGCGTCGTCGAGGTAGGCCCAGGCCAGGCGCGCGATCCGGTGCAGCGCAGCAGCCTGCGGCTCGAGGTCGCCGGTGTCGATCGCGGCCCCCTCCGCGGCGACCTCGGCCGCGAACGCGCCGAGCGCCTCCCCCTGCAGCGCGACCAGCAGCGCCTCCTTGCTCGGGAAGTAGCGATACAGCCCGCCGACGGCGACCCCGAGCCGCGCCGCGAGCGCCGGCATGGTCAGGGCGGCGAGGCCCTCCTCGACCACGATCGCCATGGCCGCGGCCAGGACGGCGCGGTGGCGCTCCCGGCGGTGTTGCTGACGCTTTCCCATAAGGGACGTCATACCAGAGCCTTCTGGCAAATGCGAATCTCGTTCACTTTCCCCGCATGGCGTGGTTTCATTGTGTGAATCACATTCACCTTCGAGGCCGACATGCACGACGTGGTGATCCGGGGCGGGACGGTGGTCGACGGCAGCGGAGGGCCGGCCTTCACGGCCGACGTGGCGCTCGAGGGCGAGCGGATCGTGGGGGTGGGGCGCGACCTCGGTCCGGCCCGGCGGGTGGTCGACGCCGACGGGCTGCTGGTCACGCCCGGGTTCGTCGACATTCACACCCACTACGACGCGCAGGCCACGTGGGACCCCTACCTCACCCCCTCGAGCTGGCACGGGGTGACCACGGTCGTGATGGGGAGCTGCGGCGTGGGGTTCGCGCCGGCCGCCCCCGACCGCCACGCGTGGTTGATCGGCCTCATGGAGGGGGTGGAGGACATTCCGGGCGCCGCGCTGACCGAGGGGATCCGCTGGGGCTGGGAGAGCTTCCCCGAGTACCTCGACGCCCTGGCCGCCTCGCCGCGCGCGCTCGACGTCGGGGCGCAGGTCCCGCACGGCGCGGTGCGGGCCTACGTGATGGGCGAGCGCGGCGCGCGCAACGAGGCGGCGACCGCGGACGACGTGCGCCGCATGGCCGCGATCGTCGAGGAGGCCCTGCGGGCCGGCGCGCTCGGGTTCTCGACCTCACGCACCCTGCTGCACCGGAGTGCGCTCGACGGCGAGCCGGTCCCGGGCACGTTCGCGGCCGAGGACGAGCTGCTCGGGATCGCGCGGGCCCTGCGCCGCGCCGGCCACGGCATGTTCCAGCTCGCGGCCGAGCACCAGGCCGTGCCGCAGGAGCTGGCCTGGGCGCGCCGGATCGCCGAGCTCGGGGTCCCGGTGAGCTTCAACCTCTCGCAGTTCGATCAAGCGCCCGACCTGTGGCGGCGCGTGCTCGGGCTGCTCGACGAGGCCGGCGCCGAGGGGCTGCCGATCCGCGCGCAGGTGGCCGGGCGCGCGATCGGCATCCTCATGTGCTGGGGTGGGACCGCCACCCCGTTCGCGACCTACCCCAGCGTGCTCGCCCTGCGCGAGCTGCCGCCCGCCGAGGCGCAGCGCCGCCTGGCCGACCCGGCCTTCAAGGCCCGGGTCCTCGCCGAGCAGCCGCTCCACCTCGGCGACTTCGAGACGTTCGTCACGCGCTCGTTCCACAAGATGTTCGCGGTCGACGCGAGCTTCGACTACGAGCCCGCCCCCGAGGCGAGCGTGGCCGCGCTCGCCGCGCGCGAACAGAGCCGCCCCGAGGAGGTGGCCTGGGACCTCCTCGCGCGGGACGGCGGGCGCGGCATGCTGTACTTCCCGCTGTTCAACTACTCGCACGGCGACCTCGCCGTGCTCCACGAGCTGCACCAGCACCCGCGCACGCTGATGGGCCTCTCCGACGCGGGCGCCCACTGCGGCGCGATCTGCGACGGCGGCATGCCGACCTTCATGCTGAGCCACTGGGCGCGCGACCGCTCCCGCGGCCCGCGCCTCCCGCTCGAGCACGTCGTCCGCCGCCAGACGTCGGACACGGCCGAGGCGTTCGGCCTGTTCGACCGCGGCCGGATCGCGCCCGGCTACCGGGCGGACCTCAACCTGATCGACTTCGCGCGCCTGCGCCTGACCGCGCCGGCCCTGGTCCGCGACCTCCCCGCCGGCGGCCGCCGCCTGATCCAGAAGGCCGAGGGCTACGTGGCGACCTTCGTCGCCGGCCAGGCGATCGCCGAGCGCGGCGAGCCGACCGGCGCGCTCCCAGGCGCGCTGCTGCGCGGCCCGCAGCCCGCGCCGCAGGCGGCGCTGGTCTAGAGCCGCTCGTCGGCCCACAGCGCGACGCGCACCGCGTCCTCGCCCACCCGGGCCAAGGCGCGGCCCATGCCCTGGGTGTTGAACGCCGCGCCCACGCCGCCCGCCTGGTCGACCACGATCACGCCGCCCGAGTCGTCGCCGAAGCGGCGCCCGAGGTCGGCCACCGCGCGCTCGGCCGCGCTGGCGGCGCCGTGGCGGCGCGCCTCGTGGCAGGCGAGGAAGCAGCTCACCGCGCGGATCATGCGCTCGCCGATCCCGGTGGCCGAGGCCGCCGCGCCCAGCTCGTCGCAGGCGAACAGCCCCGCCCCGACCAGGGCCGAGTCGCCCACTCGCCCGGGCGCCTTGAGCCACAGCCCGCCGGTCGAGACGGCCGCCGCGACCCGGCCCGCGGCGTCGAGCGCGACCGCGCCCACCGTGTCGTGCCCGCGGTCGCCCTCCTCGGGCGCCGCCTCGCGCTCCTCGTCGTCGGGCCGCCCGACGGTGGCGAGCTGCTCGAGGGGCCGCTCGGTCGCCTCGGCCTCGCCGAGCAGCTTGTGGTAGGTCTCGAGCTTGCGCGCCGGGATCGGCGGGAGGGCCGGCAGGCCGAGGGCCGTCGCGCGCCGGTCGGCCCCCTCGCCCACCAGGAGCACGTGGCGCCCCTCGCGCAGCAGGTCGAGGCACACCTCGGTCGGGTGGAGCGTGGCGGTGCACGCGCCGACCGCGCCCGCCGCGCGATCGCGGCCGCGCATCAGCGCGGCGTCGAGGGCGTAGCGCCCTCCCACGTCGAGGCAGGCGCCGATCCCCGCGTTGAACGGGCCGTCGGCCTCCATGTACTTCACGGCCGCCACCACGGCCGCCAGCGCGTCGCCGCGGGCGAGCAGCGCCTCGCGCCCGGCGCGGGCCGCGCGCTCCAGCCCCTCGCGGTAGGCCCGCTCGCGGTCCCCCTCCATGTGGCGCATGGGCCCCGCGCCGCCGTGCACCAGCACCAGCCCACTCACGCGCGCACCTCCGCCTCGACCGCGCGCTCGAGGGCGCGCACCGCCCGCTCGACGTCCTCGTCGCCCACGTCGCGGTGGGTCACGAACCGCAGGCCGAGCTCGCCGAGCGGCACGGCCAGCACGCCTTCGGCCGCGAGCGCCGCGGCGACCTTGCCGTAGCTCGCCGCGCCCGCCTCGGTCCGCACGAACACGATGTTCGTCTCCACGGCGGCGAGGTCGACTTGCACGCCGGGGAGCGCCGCCGCCCCCTCGGCCAGCCGGCGCGCGCGGGCGTGGTCCTCGTGCAGCCGGCGCGGCCCCTCCTCCAGCGCCACCAGCGCCGCCGCCGCGATCGTGCCCACCTGCCGCATGCCGCCGCCCAGCACCTTGCGGAACCGCCGCGCCTGCGCGATCGCCTCCGCCTCGCCGAGCAGCACGCTCCCGATCGGGGCGCCCAGCCCCTTGCTGAAGCAGAACATGAGCGTGTCGCAGCAGGCGCCGTAGTCGAGCGGGCTGACGCCGCTGGCCGCGACCGCGTTCCAGATCCGCGCGCCGTCGAGGTGGAGCCGCACCCCGCGCGCCGCGGTCACGCGCCGCAGCTCGCGCAGGAGCTCGAGCGGGACCACCCGCCCGCCGTGGAAGTTGTGGGTGTTCTCCACGCACAGCAGCGCGGTCCGCGGCTGGTGCAGGTCGCCGCCGCGGGCGAAGCGCGCCACCTCGGCCGGGTCGAGCCGCCCCGCGTCGCTGCGGAGCGTGCGCGTCAGCACCCCCGCGAAGGCCGCCGCGCCGCCGACCTCGTTGTTGTATGCGTGCGAGTACTCCTCGACGAACACCTCCTCGCCCGGCCGGGTGTGGAGCTTCATGGCGATCAGGTTGGCCATGGTGCCCGACGGCGTGAACAGCCCCGCCTCCTTGCCGAACGCCGCCGCGGCGCGCCGCTCGAGCTCCTGCACGGTGGGGTCGTCGCCGAACACGTCGTCCCCGACCGCCGCCTCGGCCATGGCGCGCCGCATGGCGGGGGTGGGGCGGGTCACGGTGTCGCTGCGGAAGTCGGCGGGGGGTCGAGCCACGAGCTCCTCCAGCGGCGTGGGCCGCGGCGCGCCAGCATAGCCGGCCGGAGGCAGGGCTCGGGGCGCCCGCCTCGACGGGCGTCTTGCGTAGGATCGGGCCGTGGCCGAGCTGATCCGGCATCCCCGCTGCCCCTACTGCCACGACGGGGTCGACCCCGACGACGCGAAGACCGCCTGCGACGGGTGCATGAGCTGGCATCACGCCCCGTGTTGGCGCGAGCACGGCGCCTGCGCGGCGTGCGGCGGGGCGCGGGCGTTGACGACGGCCGAGGAGGTCGCGAGCGAACCCGCCCCGCCGAGCGCGGATCTCGAGGCGGCGCCGGCCGCCCCGCCGAGCGCGGACCTCGAGGCGGCGCTCGCGCGAATCCTGCCCCCCGCGCGGGCGCTCGCGGCGGCGCTCGGGGAGCCCGCGGCGCGCCGCTACCTCGCGCCGGGCGAGCCGGACCCGGCGAACGCCGCGCAGGACCTGCAGACCTGGATCGAGGGGCTCGCCCGCTGGGGTGCGGAGGTGCTGACCCGCGTCGCGATCGCCGCGGTGCGCCGGGTGGCTCCGCTGTGGGAGGTCGAGCGGCCCGCCGACTCGACCGTCGGCGACGTGCTCGCGGCGGCCGAGGCCTACCTCGCCTGCCCCTGCGCTCCCCACAAACAGCAGGCGCGTGACGCCGGTCTGCGCGCCGACGCCGCGGGAGACACGGCGGCGACGCTCGGCGCCGCGCGGGCGGCGCACGCCGCCGCGCGCCTCGCGCGCCTCCCGGGGCTCGAGCCGACCCGGCAGGGGCCGCGCGCTTGGAGCCGCGCGGTGGAGACCGCGGCCAGCGCGCTGGCGGCCGCCCGCGGCGCCACGCAGCCCAACCTCGCCGACCGCGAGGCGATCCGGGCGGCGGCGTGCGAGGCCGTCATCGAGTGGCTGATCCGCTGATCAGCGCCGGTGCCAGGAGAACGCCGCCAGCCGCTGGCGCACGTCCTCGGCGATCGCCGGGGGCACGGGCGGGGCGGGGATCGCGTCGGCCCGCCCCTCCATGGCGAAGCCGCTGGCGCGGGTCAGCACGTCGGCGAGGTGGTGCACGTTGGGCGCGAGGTCCCCGCGCAGGTAGCGCTCGTCGTGGCGCGCGAGCAGGTAGGCCTTGGCCCGGTACAGCTCGACGGCCAGCCCCTTGCCGAGCACCGCGTAGTCGATCACGTGCTCGAGCGCGGCCCACGACACCGTGTCGCGCGTCCAGTCGAACACGCGCCCCTGCAGCTCGAGCTCCTCCCACTCGCGGTGCATCAGCTCGTGGGCCAGGTTGCCCGCCAGCGCCACGTCGTCCGCCTCGGCCCAGAACTCCGCGTTGTAGAGCAGGAGGTGGCGCCCCGCGACGGTCGTGCTCTCGGCGATCGGCACGAACCGGGTCGGGACGCCGAGCGACCGGAGGAAGCCGGGTTCGTTCTGCTCGCGCGCGAGGAGGCGCACCTCGATCGGCGAGGTGAGCGCCACGAACTTGGGCAACAGGCCCCGCACCAGCCGCGCCAGGCGCGGGTCGCCGCGCACGAAGTCGGGCGCGCTCCGCCCCTCCTTGCGCCGCAGCACGTCGAGCTCGCGCTGGTAGCGGGCCGCGCGGTCCGGGTCGTCGCGCAGCAGCGCCTCGTAGAGCGCGCGCGCCGCCGCCAGCTCGCCCAGCATCTGGCGCGCGTTCGCCACGTTGAGCCGCACGTCGAACCGCAGCGGGCTCGGCCGCGCGGGGAGCAGCGCCAGCGCCCGCTCGAACGCGGCCAGCGCCTCGCCGTAGCGGCCCGCGGTGAACGCCTCGATCCCCTCGCGGTTCGCCTCGTCCGCGCTGGGGGCGCGCTCCTGCGAGACGGCCGCGAGCGGCAGGGCGAGCACGGCGGCGCACACGAGCGTGGGGGCGATCCGGCGCATGGCAGACCTCCTGAGCGGGTCCGTCCTACCGCGCCCCGCCGGCCGCGGCCAGGGCGTGCGCTATAGTCGCCGCATGGCGAGCGCGGCGCGCGGGCTGATCGAGGGGCCGGACGGGGTCGCGCGCTGCTTCTGGGCCGCGAGCGCGCCCGACTACGCCGTCTACCACGACGAGGAGTGGGGCCGCCCGCAGGGCGACGACCGGCGCCTGTTCGAGAAGATCTGCCTGGAGGGGTTCCAGTCGGGCCTGAGCTGGCTGACGATCCTCCGCAAGCGGCCGGCGTTCCGCCGCGCGTTCCGCGACTTCGACCCGACCGCCGTGGCCCGCTTCGACGAGCGGCGCGTGGCGGCGCTGCTCGAGGACGCGGGGATCGTGCGGCACCGCGGCAAGATCGAGTCCACGATCAACAACGCCCGCCGCTGCCTCGAGCTGCAGGAGGCGTGCGGCTCGCTCGCCGCCTACGTGTGGCGGTTCGAGCCGCCCGCGCGCGAGCGCCCGCGCCGGTTCACCCGGGCGGCCCTCGCCAAGCTCACCGAGAGCGCCGCGTCCCGGGCCCTGAGCAAGGACCTGCGCCGGCGCGGCTGGTCCTACGTGGGGCCGACCACGCTCTACGCGTTCATGCAGGCGGTCGGCCTGGTGAACGACCACCTCGAGGGCTGCCCGGCGCGCGAGGCGTGCGCCGCCGCGCGCGCCCGCTTCGAGCCGCCCGCCGCGGCGCTCAGCTCGTGAGCGAGGACGTCGCGGGCGCCCTCGCGCCTCCCGCGCGCGCCGAGCGGGCGCTCGCCGCCTGGATCGCCGGGTGGGTCGCGGGCTGGCTGGCGGCGTTCGGAGTGTTCAAGCTGGCGCTGATTCCCGCCGGCGCGGGCATGTTCGGCCGCTCGTGGGTCGCGGGCGCGTTCTTCCTGGGCGCCGCCGCGCTGGCGGCGCGGGTGACCCGCCGCGAGCTGGCGCCCGAGCGCGCCGCGGCCCCCGGGGCCGGCCCGCTCCTGGCCGTGGCCGGCGCCCTCGCGCTCACCGCCGCGCTCGGCCTGTGGGCGGAGCGCGCCTGGCCGCTCGCGCCCGAGGCCTGGGAGCGCTACCGCGCGCACCAGATCGGCGTCGCCCGCATGGACCTCGTCTACCACGCGGTCAAGCTGCCCGAGCTGGTGTTCCAGCAGGCCATGATCCTGGCGCTCACCCGGCGCCTGCTGCGCCACGGCCTGAGCGGCGCGCGCCTGGTCGGCGCGTTCGCGCTGGTGTTCGGCGCGCTCCACCTGCCGCTCGTGGCGCTGCAGGGCCTGGCCGGGCTCCCGTTCGTCGTGGCCGCGACCGCCTCGGCGCTGGTGTTCCCGCTCCTGATCGCGCGCCGGCCCTGGGGCGTGGCCTACGCGTTCTGCGTGCACCTCCTCGCCTACGTGGCGGCCGGGACGGCGCTGCGCCTGGCGGGTTGAGCGACCCCGCGTGCCCCCCCTGATGCGCCGCCTCCGGCGGGCTATCGTGGCGCGGGGCGGCGAGGAGGTCGGGTGGCGTCGGGCGACGAGCGCGTGGCGCGGGAGTACCCGTTCTCGGTCGACATGGCGGGGATCCTCGAGATCCTCAGCCGGTCGCTCTACTCGCGCCGCGACGTGGCGATCCGCGAGCTGCTCCAGAACGCCCACGACGCGGTCGTCCGTCGGCGCGCGGTCGACCTCGCGTACCTCGGCGCGATCCGCCTGGCGCAGGACCCCGCGGCGAACGCGATCTCGGTCAGCGACGACGGGGCGGGGATCGGCTGGGAGGAGGCCGAGCGCTACCTCGGCACCCTCGGGGCGGGCGTGTCGGGCGCGCTCAAGCGCGAGCGGCGCGGGCCCGACGGGCGCGACGCGACGGGGATCATCGGCCAGTTCGGGGTGGGGCTGTTCGCGGGCTTCCTGCTGGCCGACCGGATCGTGGTCGAGTCACGCCCGCGCGCCGACGAGCCGGCGATCCGCTGGGAGGCGGGGACCGGGACGGCCGTCCGGCTGGGACCGGGCGCGCGCGAGGCGGTCGGGACCACCGTCACCCTCGAGCTGCGCGCCGAGCACGCCGTCTGGAGCCGCGAGCGCGCGCCGCTGGTCGAGGCGGTCACGCGCTGGGCCGACTTCCTCCCGGTGCCGATCTACCTGGGGGAGTCGCGGCGCCGCCTCAACCTCATGACGCCCGCCTGGGCCGACCCCACGCCCGACCCCGAGACCGTGAGCCTCGAGCTCGAGCACCGCTTCGACGACACGCCCCTCGACGTGATCCCGCTGCGGCTGGAGCGGCCGCTCGCGCTGCAGGGCGCCCTGTACGTGACCCGCGCCCGCACGCCCGGCTTCTCGGGGCGCCCCACCGTGGCCGCCACGGTGCGGCGAATGGTCGTCACCGAGCGCCTCGACGGGCTGCTCCCCGAGTGGGGCCCGTTCTTCCGCGGGATCCTCGAGCTGCCCGACCTCCAGCCCACGACCAGCCGCGAGGACCTGATCCGCGACGAGCGGTTCGACCTCGCGCGGGCCGAGGTGGAGCGTCTCCTGCTGGCGCGCCTGCGCGAGCTCGCCCGGGCCGACCTGGTCAAGCTCCAGGCGATCCTGACCTGGCACCGCTACACGGTGGCGGGCGCGGCGCTCGACCACCCGCCGCTGCGCGACGTGCTGCGCGGCGCCTACCCGTTCACCACCACGCAGGGCGCGCTGACCTTCGCCGAGGTGCTGGCGCGCTCGCGCGCGGCGCAGCGGATCCCGGGGGCGGGCGAGGCCACGATCTGGTACCACACCGCGCGCGCGCAGACGCAGTGGGTGCGCGGGGTGTTCGCCGGTCACGACGCGCCCTGCGTCGAGGCGGTCCGCTCGTTCGAGGCCACCCTGCTGGCGCAGCTCGCCGCCGACGCCGGCGAGGGCTGCACGGTCCAGCTCGCCAGCCCCGCCAACGAGCGGTTCGTGCAGGCCGTGCTCGGCGTCTCGGAGCTGAGCGAGGTCGGCCCCGCCTGGCGCGAGTTCTTCGCGGTGCTCGGGGCGCGCGTCCGCGCGGGCTCGTTCCCGAGCGAGCTGCCGGTGGTGGCGTTCCCCTCGCGCCGCAGCGAGGTCAAGCGCGAGCTCGAGGCGCTCAAGCGCCGCGGCACGGTGCCGGCCGCCTTCTCGCGCATGCTCGACCTCCACTTCGCCGAGGAGGAGGACGAGGCGCGCGCGGAGGTGCTCCTCAACACCCGCCACCGGCTGGTGGCGCGGGCGCTCGCCGCCAGCATCCGCTCGCCGCTGGCCTCGGTGCTGCGCGTCCTGGTGCAGGGCGCGCTGGCGGCCGCCGGCGTGGTCGCCGAGGGCGCGGGCGAGGAGCAGACGCTGCTCGCCGACCTCGACTGGATCGCGGAGGCGCTGCCCGGCGCCCCGCCCGAGGAGGACCCGTGAGCGCGCCGTCCGACCCGACCGCCGAGCTCGAGGCGGTGCGCGAGAAGGCGCGCGCCCTCTCCGACGAGCACCGCTACGCGACGCAGGCCGCCCTGCTGCGCGACGCGCTCCCGCTGGCGCGCGCGGCCGGGGACCTGCGCTCGACGATCGACATGCTGTTCCTGCTGGCGAACGGCTGCAACTCGACCCTGACGCCGCGCCGGCAGCGCGAGGCCTGCGTCGAGCTGGTCGCGCTGCTCGAGTCGGAGGACGCCGCGCGCAAGGTCGCGCCCGAGCTCGACGAGGAGCTCTACGCGGGCTGCCGGCACTGGTACACCTCCTGCGCCTACGACAACCTGGCCCACGCGACCGGCTGCGCCGAGGGCTACAACTCGGAGGGCATGTATTCGTCGGTCCAGGAGGGGATCCACAAGTGCCTGGAGACGGGCAAGACCCAGTGCGTGGTGTGCTTCCGCGAGTACGCCGTCGAGGTCTCGCTGGCCGCGGACGACCTCGACCTCGCCACGAGTCAGGCGCTGGCCCTCGCCCAGCGCGACCCCTCGCGCGCGACCCACGACCGGCGCGCGGTGTCGTGGAAGGACCTCGGCCGGATCCACCTGCTGCGCGGCGACCTCGAGGGGGCCGAGGCCTGCTTCCGGCGCGGGCACGAGGTGGCGGCGGAGTACCACGACCCGCTCGACATGCAGCGCGCGATCCAGCAGCACCTGCGCGTGACCTACGCGCTGATGGGCCAGCCCGAGCGCCTGGCCGCCTTCGTCGCCGAGGCGCCGCTCCCGCCGCCCGCGCCGGAGGGCGAGTGCCCGCTGCACGAGTACCTCGCGGCGCAGGCCGAGGCGGTGGAGCTCGCCTGCGCCGGCGACCTCGCGGGGGCCGCCGCGCTGCACGAGCGCTGGGCGGGCGTCCACGACCACAACGGGCACCTGGCCCACTGGTTCGAGGAGCGGACCCGCCTGGCCGCGGTGCTGACGCTGGCGGGCGACCGCGAGCGGGCCGGCGCGGTGGCGGAGGAGACCGCGGCGCGGGCCCGCGCCGCGCGCAACTGGATCACGCTGCGGCGCCTGGCCGCGCTCGAGCAGGGCGCGTTTCCCCCCTCGCCGCTGGCCGGGCTGGCGCCGCTCGCGAGCGGCCCCTTCGCCGCGGGCGAGGAGGGCCGCGCCTCGAGCGGCCGGAGCTCGCCGCTCGCCGCGGGCGCGCCGAGTGAGGGCGAGGGCGACGGCGAGCGCGCCGCGACCGAGCAGGCGCCGAGCGCGCCCGAGCCCGACGGCCCCTGGCTGGAGCAGCTCCGCGCCTGGCAAGCCGAGCTGCACCAGGCGAACGCCTACGAGCAGGTCCTGGCGCGGATCGCGGCCGAGCTGCTCGAGGCCTCGCCCGTCACGGTCGAGTCGGCGCGCGACGCCTGGGCGTTCATGACGGCCACCCGCTGGTGCCTGGACGGCGCGGTGCGCCCGGCGGCGCTGTGGGCGCAGGCGGCGCGGGTCGCGCGCCGCTGGCCCGAGGACGCGCAGGTCTGTGTGTCGCTGGCCCGCGTGGCCGAGCTGGCGCGCGAGGCGGAGGGGCCGAGCGACGCGGAGCGCCCGGACGCCGCGGAGGTGGAGGCGCTCTACCGCAAGGCGCTCCAGCTCGACCCCGAGCACCCGGGCGTCCACTACGAGGCGGGCCTGTTCCACGCCCGCCGCGGCGAAATGGGCGAAGCCGAGCGGTGCCTGGCCCGGGCCGCGCGCCTCGATCGCACCTGGGCCCCGGCCGCGCTGGCGCTGGCGCAGGTCTACCGCGACACCGACCGCCCGGGCGCCGCGGTGGACGTGTTGGCCCTGGCGCTCCGCAGCGGCTGCGACGACGAGGACGTGCTCCAAGAGGCGGGCCTGGACGCCCTGCGCGACGGCCGCCACCAGCTCGCCGCCACCTGCTTCGAGCAGCTCCGCGCGCGCGGCGCCGACTGGCCGTGGGCCTCGTACTACCTCGCCAGCGCGCTGCTCGAGCTCGGCCGGGCCGAGGAGGCCGGCGCGGCGGCGGAGGCGGCCGCCCGCGAGAACGAGGCCGCCGCCTTCCCGGCGCTCGCGATCCGCGCCGCGGCGGCCGCCGCCCAGGGCGATCACGCGAGCGCGCGCCGCTCGATCGAGGAGGCCCTCGGGTTCCCGCTGGCGCGGGCCGTGCAGCTCACGCCCGCGGGTCTGGCGGCCGCCCTGTCCCGCCTGCTGCGCGCGGCCCAGGCCGCGGGCGCGGAGGCCGCCGGCGAGCTGCCCGAGCGCCTCGTCACGCGCACGCTCCGGGCCGGCCTGGTGCGCGACGACTGGCTGGCGGAGCAGCGCGAGGCGAGCGCCGCCGCGCCGGAGGAGGTGCAGGTCTACGAGGTGACGTTCGACCAGGAGCTGCTTGCGAGCTGGTCGGAGGATCCGGCCTGCCCGCCGTGGGAGCAGGGCTGGCCCGGCTACCACGTGGCGTGGTACGTCCTCGCGCCCACCCCCGAGCGGGCGGTCGAGCTCGCCGCCGCGCTCCAGCGCCGCTGCGCCGACCTGCCCCCGCAGCTCCGCGAGGTCCGCGAGGCGAGCGGGCGGCTGTATCACGACAAGCCGGGCGTGGTGGAACAGAGCGTGCGGGAGCGGCTGGCGTAGTGCCGCGCGCCCGAAGTCCCTCAAGTAACGGGCGTACGGCCACGTGGCGCTCGTACCGCGCAAGCGGGTCGCCAAACCGTGGCGTCTTGCGGAAAGGGACTTCGGCCGCGCGGCACCTGCGGGTGCCTTGGCAGAAGCGGGGCGTGCGCAGCGAACAGGTTTGAGAAGGAAGACTACGAGGCTGAGCCACTCATACTCTATGAGCACGGGAATTTACATGCGTCCCGGTCACCTTACCCAAAGCACGCTTCGCAGGTTCACGTCGTGACACTTCATAGCTGCCATGCACGCTGAAGTGCCTCACGAGGTCGCGACGTCAGGCCTTTGAGCAGGGCGCTAGTTGATGTTGCGTGATGTCACTTGGCGAGTTCAGAACTGAGACTCACCTGCTTCCCCTCAGTCGTCAGTTGGAGAGCTTCCTCTTCCGCCAGTCCGCGTCGCTCGACGAGACCCCAAGATGCCAGAGCAGCGATGTCCGTCAGCACGTTCGAGGCGGTTCGCCTACCTTCCCCCGCTCTCTCAATGACCATTCGGACCAGGTCACGAGTCGAAACGGGCGTGCCTCGGGCCTGAAGTGTCTCGAGAAGAAGTTGCTTGAAGTCGCTCATGAGGATCACCTAGGCGGGGCAGTAGACCCGCTGGAGATAGTACGACTGAGACAGGGTCGCTATCGTGGGGCTGAAGTGCGTGACGTCGCGCGCTTGGCCGCCATCGGGGGCCACAACGCGAATGCTCTTCTTTTCGTCGATGTGCTCGTACGGTTTGAAGGGGAAGTCCCTGGGCTCGTCCACGAAGACCACGCAGTCATGCCGAAGCCCCAAGCCACGGGCACGTTGCTCACCCGACTCCCGCTCCTGTGCAAGGTAACGGCCAGGGTTCTCAATACACCGCAGCGGTCGCCTCCCATGTAGCGACTTCGCCAAGAACGCGGTTGTGGCATCTGCACTCTGCGAAAGGCGAGGCAGGAGAGATAGAAATGAAACGTCAGTAAGGGCGCAGTATGTTCCTAACTTCTTCCGTGCCTCTGCGTCCGACCAAAGGTAGGTCGAAAACTCGTTCTCGGGAACCGCGATAGCCGGGTTGCCAGCAAGGTGGACACACAGGGAGCGAAAAAGCCGCTCAAACCCCCGCGTAGTCTTGTGGAAGTAGACCGCGCGGTACATGTGATAGCGCCCAATGAGGTACTGTTCGACTGCAGCCAGCCCCTTGAGCCCACCCACCACGAGGCTCGACCGATCGTCAGCTGGCCTCAAGCCCCGGAAGAGCCAGTCACGGTCAAACCGCCCATAATCCGCACCGGTGTGGAGCGCATCGCGTCGCAGGTAATCGATCCGATCGCAATCAAGCTGGCCTGAAACGAGCGTGCCAAGCCATCGCCACTCTTCATTCGGAATCTTCTTGTCGATGACCTGGGCTACGCGGGTCGGAAGATCCTTGTCGATGGATCCCAGTGCCTTGTTGACGTCAGTATCCTCGCTCACTATTCGAAGAGTGAACTCCTCGTGGTCCAACCCCGTGACGCCCTCGAACGAGTGGGAGAAAGGGCCATGACCGATGTCGTGAAGTAGTGCACCGAAGGCAGTTGCCACGTACCACTCGTCTGGGATGTGCTCACCTCTGCTACGAAACTCAGCCAACGCCCTTTGAACACCCTGGAATGCACCGAGGGAGTGCTCGAAGCGGGAGTGGTTTCCACCCGGGAAGACAAGCTGTGTCATGCCGAGCTGACTAATCCACCGGAGCCGCTGAAATTCGTGGGTGTCGATGATGGCCTGCACCTGCTGCGGACTCACTCCCGGCAGGCGATCCAATTCGATCACCCCTTCAAGGGGGCACTTGATCTTCGTAGTAGCCACGATCCAGCACCCTACTAAGCGGCACCGACACGTAGCGACCTCCGAGTCAGCAACGAGTTGCGCGTCCGAGGCACGCCGGCAAACCGTAGCGCGCGCGCCGCGCGCGCGAATCCACACGGTTGGCAGGACCGCCGGACGCGGCCACCTTGGAGTGGAGCGACGCCTGGAGGTGCGATGCGGCTCGCGCGCGC
>CAZMSZ010000120.1:0-4781 GCA_964569055.1 uncultured Planctomycetota bacterium
CTCTAGCGCCGCGCGGAGGACGAACGCCTTCTCGCCCTGCTCGCGCTCCGCCACGTTGTCCTACGTGGAGGCGTCGACGTGAGCCGAGCTCGTGCGTTCGCAGCGCTGTCGCCGCTCGTGGCGGCCGTGCTGCTCCAGGGCGGCTGTGCGCCGCTCGACCGGCGGCCGACGCGGGGCGGGCCTCCCGGCGAGGAGGTGTTCGTCCGCGTGCGCTACCAGGGCGGCGCGGAGGCCCCCGACCCGGTGACCGAGGACCAGTTCCTGCAGGCCGCGCGCCACGTGATCCCGGGCGCCGCGGGCGCGGCGTGGGGGGTCGAGCCGCCGCCCGGGCAGTGCGGCGTGGACCTCGTGGTCGGCTGGACCGACCGCCTCGAGGAACGCGCCGCGACGGCGGGCGGCGTCAACCCGACCGCCCAGGCCGTCGTGTACTGGACCCGCACCTACACGGTGGAGGCGGTGATCCGCACCCGCTGGGGGGCGGTCGCCAGCGCCGGGCAGGGGACCGCCTCGGGCACCATGAGCTTCGCCCGCGAGGTCCCGCTCGGGACCCCGCTCGCCGGGGCCGACGCGTTCTCCAACGCGCGCTGGCTGGCGCTGCGCCGCTGCCTGGACGCCCTGCGCGTCGCCTGGAACGAGCACCCGCACGACCCGCCCCGCCCGCGCTTCGGCGACGACCGCCTGCGCGAGGTGCGCGACGAGGTGCGCGAGGAGGTCCTGCGGCGGCGGCGGCGGACGTCCTGATCGAGGAGGCCCTCAGTCCGCGGACACGCTCGGCGACTGCTCCTCGGGGAGCGGATCGGGCAGCTTGGCGTGCTCGCCGCTGTCCGCGCCGAGGGCGCCCTGGATCACGCCGCCCAGCCGCTTGCGGAAGCTGCTGCGCTCGAGGCGCTGCTCCTTGATGATGTAGGCGCGCTCGCGCACGGTCGAGGACTTGGTGACCAGCCGGAAGATCTCGGTGCGCGGGATCAGGCACAGCCCGCCGCGGCGCAGCCGGTCGTTCATGAGGACGTAGTTCTCGGCGGCGTACTTGAGGGTCTGGTAGTAGCCCTCGAACAGGCCCTCCTTCATCTTGTCGACGCGGAGCATGTTGTAGAAGAAGTCCTCGGGGCGCGACTCGAGGTGGATCGTGCGCTCGCGGATGTCGTCGTCGATGTAGGCCTCGACCGCCTTGAGGCGCGAGTAGATCAGCTTGCGGTAGAGCTGCTCCATGTTGTCGAGGATGTTGTTGAGCGGGCCCGAGTAGGGGACGACCGGGTTGACCGTGACCACGGTGTCGATGTTGAGCGCGCTCAGGATCCGCCGCCGCCCGATGGTCTTGCCGATCGCGCCGTCCACGAGGTCGTAGGTCCGCCCCCCGCGGGCGTGGTCCACGAACGAGTACGGGGTCGTGATCCCCGGGATCGAGCACGAGGCCCGGATCGCGTGGCTGACCGGGATGTGGTCGTAGGGCGGCAGTCCGAAGTAGACGGTGGTGCTCGGCTCGCCCGGGGTGGAGAGCGTCTGCGCGGCGTTGAACCGCTCGGCGATCACGTAGAGGTAGCGCCCGCTCTCGCGCACCGACTGGAACGTGTTGGCGAGGCCGTAGCGCGCGCTCAGCTCCTCCACGTAGCGCGCGATCCCGTCGCCCGAGAAGATCCCGCGCGGCAGGATGTCGTGGAACGCGGTCAACAGCTCGGAGGCCAGCCGGCTGTAGCGGCGGAAGTAGGGGAGCGTGCGTCGGCCGCGCCGCAGCGCGCCCGGGCTGAGGCGCTCGGGGCCGCGCTTGATGTCGTTGGCGATCATGCGCGTGATCCGCAGCGGCACCAGCGGCATGTATTTGAGGCCGCGCAGGTACTCCTTCCAGTCGGGCTGGAAGTAGTAGCCGACGGGGAAGGTGAGGCACTCGCGGATCAGCTCGACCAGCGGCATGCCCGAGACCAGGCCCGAGGCGAGCAGGCTCCCGCCCGAGATCCCGACCGCCACCTTGAAGTAGCGGCTGACGTGGTCGGCGCGGCCGCTGCGCACGTCGGCGGGGAGCGCGTCGAGGACCTCGTCGAGGCGCCACTCGAGGTCGCGCAGCAGGACCCCGCACTCGGCCATGTAGTCGAAGAAGCTCTTGGTCAGCTCGGCCCGGCACGAGGGCTCGCGCACGATCTGGTCGAGGCCGAGCAAGTGACCGAGCGCCTTCGACGTGCCGACCAGCCCGCCGCCGCCGAAGCAGATCGCGTTGAGGTGCTGCGCCAAGTCGGCCTCCGTGCCTTTTCCGACCCTTAACGTATCAGAGGTCGGGGACGCTCCGGAAGGCGCGGAGACCCTGCGAGGGCTGCGGGCGCCGGGGGTCGGCCCCCGCGCGCCAGGCGGAGCGGCAGCAGGCGGGCGGGCTCGCGAAGCTCCCGCCGCGGTGGGCCTTGCCCGGGTCGTGCTCGTGCCAGGCGCTGCCCTCCATGGGGGCGTCGTGATCGTCCTCGCACCACTCGCTCACGTTCCCGGCCAGGTCGATCAGCCCGAACGGGTGGTCCTGCGCGGCGTGCTCGCTCACCCGCCGCGGGCGGCCGCCGGCCTGCTCGAGCGCCCAGCAGCGCGCCGGGTCGAACGCCTCGCCCCACCACCAGGCGCTCGCGTCGCCCGCCCGGCAGGCGTGCTCCCACTCGGCCTCGCGCGGGAGGCGCAGCCCGCCGCCCGCGGCCGCGAGCCAGGCCCGGGCGCCTTCCCACGAGACGCCCGCCACGGGCAGGTCGTCCGGCGTCCCCGCGGGCGGGCGGCCAAAGCCTGGCACCCGCGCCCACTCGCCGGCCAGGAGCGGGAACCGCCCGGCCAGGCAAGGGCCGACGGCCGCGCGGCGAGCCGGCCCCTCCTGCGGCAGCGCGCCGGCGCCGGCCCGGCCGAGCGCGAGGTCGGGCTCGCCGGGGAGCAGGTGGAGCAGCACCCCGGCGCTCCGGTGCCGGAACACGCCCAGCCGATGGGCGCGCTCGGCGGGCCCGAACCAGGCCGTCTCGACGTGCTCGACCTCCGCGCGCAGCGCGGCCGCGATCGCCGCGATCGCGGCGTCCTGCTCGACCTCGCTGGCCGCGTTCCAGCGGGCGCGCGCGCGCAGGGGCGCGAGCGCGCTCACGCGCTCAGCGGCCGAACTTGAGCCGCTCGGCCAGCGGCTCGGGGAGCCCGGCCCGGCGGATCTTGTCGGCCGCGGTCTCGACGTCGTACTCGATCCGCTTGATCCACACCTTGCGGGCCTCGGTGTCGTAGATCGCGAACGAGGCCTTGGGGTTGTCGTCGCGCGGCTGCCCGATCGAGCCGATGTTCACCAGCGCGCGCACCCCGTCCTCGAGCGGGATCTCGGGGTGCAGCGTGTAGCTGATCATGTCGCCCTGGAAGAACGTGATCGGCACGTGCGAGTGACCCAAGAAGCACACCTGGTTCTCGAGCAGCTGCAGCGAGAGGTAGGCGTCGTAGGTCGTCTGGATGTAGTCGAACAGCTCGGGCGAGTAGAGGGTCCCGTGGACCACGGTGAAGTCCTCGTGGTAGTCGACGAGCGGGAGGCTGTTCAGGAACTCCTTGTCCTCCTCGGTCGTGACCTTGCGGGTCCAGAGCGTGCTCTCCTTGGCGTAGCTGTTGAAGTAGTTGATGTTCGTCTTGCCGATGCACGCGAAGTCGTGGTTCCCGGCGATCGTCATCATCTCGTAGTCGCGCACGAGCCTGATGCACTCGCGCGGGTTGGCGCCGTAGCCCACGATGTCGCCCAGGCAGACGATCTTCTGGCAGCCTTCCTTCTCGATCACCTCGAGGCAGGCGGTGAAGGCCTCCAGGTTGGCGTGGATGTCCGAGACCAGCGCATACTTGGTCATTGATCGCCCTCCCGGAAGCGGACCTCTGCGTCCACTCTAGCTCCCCCGACCGGTGTCCACAAACGAGACCACAATCGCCCCCCTCCGTCCAGGCCGCCGGCCGCGCGATGCGGGAGGACGCGCGCTGGGCGGGCGGGGCGCCGCTGGGGTAGGCTGATCCCCGGAGCGAGCGCGCATGAGCCAGCCCGACGCCCCGGTGATCCTGGTCGGCTGCCAGAAGGGCGGGATCGGCCGCACGGTGGTGGCGACCAACCTCGCCGCCATGCTGGCCCTGGCCGGGCGGCCCACCCTGTTGATCGACCTCGACCCCAAGGGGGACGCGACCGCCAGCGTGGGCCTGGAGCGGATCGCCCAGGGGCGGACGGCGGCCCGCCTGTCGGAGCCGTGGAGCTTCCTCGAGGACTGCCAGCCCGCGCGTCGACCGGCGGGGCTCGACGTGTGGGGCGGGGGGCCCGGGTTGGAGCCGCTCGCCACCGAGCTCGCCCGGGCCGGCGAGGCCGGGACGCAGCGCCTCGACCCCGGCCTGCGCCTGGCTCGCCAGCGCTACCGCGCGGTCGTGATCGACACGCCGCCCGACCTCGGCCCGCTGGCCCGCAACGCCCTGGCCGCGGCCGACGTGTTGCTGATCCCGATCACCGAGTCGGCCTTCGTGGCCCAGGCGCTCGAGGCCACCATCGACACCGCCTGCTGCCTGCGGCGCGACATGCGTGTGTTCGCCGTGCGGCTGGCGCGCGACGGCGAGGGGCGGGCGATCGACCCCGAGGCGACCGGGCCGCTCGGGGTGGAGCTGCTCGAGACCGTGCTGGCCCTCGACGGCGCCCTCCTCAACGAGGCGGCCGGGCGCGGCCTCCCCGTGTTCGAGCACGCCCCGGCCAGCCGCGCCGCCCGCTGCTTCCTCGAGCTCGGCCGCGAGGTGATCGAGAAGATCGTCGAGGGAAGCGTGGTTTCGGGGGCGAATAG
>CAZMSZ010000120.1:4881-7070 GCA_964569055.1 uncultured Planctomycetota bacterium
CGCGAGTCGTGGAGAGGCTGGGGTCACGCGCACGGAAACGGGCACGGGCGCGGGCACGGGCACGAAGGCTGCCGCCAGAAGGGCAGCCTTCCCCCGCGAGTGACCCGCTACCTCTGGGCCGTCCCGCCCGGGCGCTGCTACGATTCGCGCCCCCTGGGGGAAGGAGCCCACATGTCTACTCGCGCCCGTCGCCTCGTCGCGTCGCTCGCGGTGCTCGCCGCGCTGGGCGGATCCCCGTGCGCGCTGGCACAGGACGACGGCGCCGGCCCGGGGCGGTCCGGCGGCGGCGACCCCGAGCCGGGCGATCGCCTGGGCGGAGACGTGCCGGGCGCCGACACCGGCGATCCGGACATCACGCCCGACCGGCCGGACCCCGACGTGGGCGAGACCCCCGACCTGCCGGGCGACCGCGCCCCGCGACCGCGAGGCGACGCGCCCCGGCCCGACCTCCCCGACATGCCGGGCACCCCGCGCCGCTCGGGCGGCGGCCCGCGCGGAGAGCTGCCCGAGGGCGCGGAGTGGCCGAGCAGCCGCGACGACGTGGAGGTCGAGCGGCCCGACGAGATCGAGCGGATCAAGGCCGAGCTGGAGCGGATCCGCCAGGAGCGGATCCGGGTCACCGGCGAGGGGCTCGGCACGCTGGAGGAGTCGCGCGTGCGCGACTTCGCCCCGGCCGAGCTGTCGCCGGTGCTCGCCCCGCGCCAGGAGGTCGTGCACCTCTCCTTGCGCGAGGCGATCGGCGACGCGCTCGCCAACAACCCCGACTACCTGATCCGCCTGTACGCGGCCCGCGCGGCCGCCGAGCAGATCCCGGTCGAGCGAGGCGCGTTCGACCCGGTGCTCACCAACAGCAGCTCGTACGGCAAGACCCGCGAGCCGTCGCTCGGCTCCCCCGCCATCCCCGGCGGGCGCCCCGAGATCCGCGTCATTCCGACCGAGACGCTCGCGTTCCAGACCGCCGTCTCCTGGCGCCTGCCGACCGGCACCCAGCTCCAGCTCTCCTGGAACGAAGCCCGCCGCATCACGCAGTTCCCGTTCGTCGTCACGGGCGCGCGCTCGTGGACGCCGAACCTGGGCTTCCGGATCACGCAGCCGCTCATGCGCGGCTTCGGCTGGGACGTGAACCTGGCCCCGCTGCACATCGCCGAGAACCAGGCGCTCCAGAGCGACGCCGAGCTGACCTCGACCTACATGGCCGCGGTCGTCACGGTCGAGGAGGCCTACTGGAACCTCGTGCGGGCCGAGGAGGAGCTGCGGTTCCAGGAGCGCTCGCTGTCGAGCGCCATGCAGTTCCTCGAGGACCAGCGCCGGCGCGAGGAGGCCGGCGCGGGGACCAAGCTCGAGGTCACGATCGCCAAGGCGGGCGTGGCCCAGCGCCGCGAGGCGGTGATCGTGGCGGAGAACGCGCTCGAGTCGGCGCGCGACCAGATCATCCGCCTCACCCGCCCGACCGATGACGCGAACAAGTGGGACCTGTTCGTGGTCCCGATCGACCTCCCCAACCTGATCCCCGAGCCGACCCTCGACGCCGCCGCCGCGATCCAGTCGGCGCTCGAGCGGCGCCCCGACTACTGGCAGGCGCTGTTGGACCTCGACACGACCCGGCGCCAGCTGAAGGTGGCCGAGAACGGCGTGCTGCCGCAGGTCAACGCGTTCGCCACCTGGGAGCAGGAGGGCCTGGGGGAGGACTTCGACACCGCCTGGGACGAGCTCGGCACCGGCCGGTTCTACGCGTGGAGCGTGGGCTTCGAGGTGGAGCTCCCGTTCTTCCTCCGCTCCGAGCGCGCGCGCTACCGCGCGGCCAAGCACGTGCTCGCGCAGGCCGAGGCCAGCCTGCGCGCGCTCGAGGCGACCGTCGTCCTCGAGGTGCGGCGCGCGATCCGCGACATTCGCACGGCCAAGGCCCGGATCGAGGCCACCCGCGCCAACCGCGTGCTGGCCGAGGAGCGGCTCGACGCGACCCGCGAGATGCTCAACGCCGGCGCCGCCGTCCCGCGCGACGTCCTCGACGACCTCGCCGAGCTCGCCGCGGCCGAGAGCGCCGAGATCCAGGCGTTCATCAACTACCGCCTCTCGATCACCCGCCTGCGCCAGGCCCAGGGCACGATCCTCGACGACTGGCTCGAGGCGCTCCCCCCCCGCGTCCACCGCGCCCTCCAGCGCGACCGCATCCTCGACTGAAATTCGCT
>CAZMSZ010000120.1:7170-19001 GCA_964569055.1 uncultured Planctomycetota bacterium
CCTCGGGCGATCTGTTGGTTGGGGCGAGCCGCTTGGACGGTCGCCTCGGGCGATCTGTTGGTTGGGGCGAGCCGCTTGGACGGTCGCCTTGGGCGACCGTTGGTTGGGCGAGCCGCTCGGACGGTCGCCTCGGGCGACCGTTGGTTGAGCCAGACCGCCTCGGGGTGGAGCGGGGCGGGGAGGCTGTCGCTCGGGCGCGTGGCGCCTCGGCACGAGGCCCGGGCTAAAAAAGGAGGCGGCGGAGGAGGTCGATCGGCGCCTGGAGGGCCGGGCGCAGCGTGATCCCGATCGCCGGCAGTACGAGCAGTCGCACGCTGGCCGCGGACCTCGCGCCAGCACTCCGCGTGGAGCTGCGTGCCGCAGCCACGGCACGGGACCAGCGCCTCGTCGGCGGCGCGGCAGAACGGGCGCCGGGTCGCCGCGGCAGCCCGGGGTAGGGCAGCGCCGCTCGAGCTCGCGCCAGCACTCGGCGTGGAGCCCGGCGCGGCAGGCATGACAGCGCACCAGGCCGGGCGGGGCGGCCTCGGCGAAGCAGTACACGCACGCGAGCGATCCCGACTCCTCGCGTTCGCGCACCTCGAGCTGCATGGGCGCGATGCTGACGCGCGCCAGCGCCCCGCGCCATCGCTCCCGATCGAAGGCTCTCCGGATCAACGCTCACGAGCTGGTCGAGCTTGGCGAGCAGCGCGGCGAACAGCCACAGCGTCGCGCCGTCACCGTGCGCGAGGGGCGAGCGAGCCTCGCGGTGGTCGACGCGAGCGATCGCCTCAGAGGAACTTGACGGCGGCGAACAGGCCGAACGCGAGCCCGATGAACACCCAGGCTGCGACCCAGAGGGGGTGCGTGACCAAGGAGCGCAGGTCGACGCGCTCCCGCAAGCGCCGCCCGTCACGGGTCCGGTAGGTCAGCATCACCGACTTGGGCCAGGTCCAGCCCCAGAACCGGCGGAGCCGTGCGAGGTGCTGGCGGGTCCGCGCTCGCCGGGCCTCCTGCCGCTCCTCGCGCTGCCGCGCCTCCGCCTCGAGGCGGTCGGTCTCGGGGGTGCGGAGGTCGTCGGGTCGGACCTGGCAACTCGCGCACGCGAGCAGCTCGCCGGGCCCCAGAGGTCGCAGGCAGGAGACGCACTGGACACCTGGCTCGGGCGCAGGCTCGCCAGCGCAAGCCGCGGCCGGGCAGCGTCGGTCGCGGGCTCGCCAGCATTCGCCGTGTGCGTGGGCGCCGCACCGCTCGCACCGCACGAGCGCGACGCCGGCGCTCCCTCCCCGGCAAGCCACGCACACGAGCGACCCCTCGGGCTCGGTGACCCGCTCGGGCCCGCTCGTGCACCCGGAGGTGGTGCAGCGCGCGATCTCGCGCCAGCACTCGCGATGGAGATGCGTACCGCAGCCCTGGCATGGGACCAGCGCGGCGTCGGCGGCGTGGCAGAACGCGCATGCGACGGGTGGCCCGCTGGGTTCGACCGAGACCCGCACCCGCGCATGGTGACCCGGCTCGCCGCTCGGCGCCAGCCCTCCGAACTCGCCTCGCGCGACTCTCAGCGGCGCGCGGGCAGCTCCACGCCGGTGCGCTCCGCCAGGCCCTGGACGTGGCGCTCCCAGCGGAGCTGGAGGTCGTCGAGCCGCCCCAGGCTCTGGTCGAACGCCCAGCGGCTCGCCTCGTGGCCGAGGGCGCGGCGCGGGGCGGGGTCGGCGAGGAGGGCGAAGGTGGCGAGGTAGCGGTTGAGCTCGCGGGCGTCCTCCTCGTCGCCGCCCTCGAGCAGGAGGTGGCACAGGGTCCAGGCCTGCGCGTACTGGAGCGGGGTGTCGCCGGCGAAGAACTCGCTCACGTCGCGGCGGGCGAGGTCGGCGAGGGGCACGCGCTTCTCCCAGCCCTTGGCCAGGTCGGGCAGGCTCTCGCGCAGGTTCGGGGTGAGCGGCGGGCCGCCGTCCTCGCCGCTGCCGGGGCGGCGCCGGCCCGCGAACAGCTCGGCCAGGCCCTCGGCCGCCCAGGGCGGGAGCGTCAGGCGGGCGCGGTGGCAGGCCTGGTGGAACGCCTCGTGGTCGAGCTGCGTCAGGCCCTCGCCCTCCTGGCCCTTGGGGAGCGCGGCCACGAGCAGCCGCGCGCGCGCGTCGAAGAAGGCCAGCGCGCCCGCGGGCTTGGGCGCGCGGATCCGCGCCACGAACACCTCGAAGGCGGTCAGCTCGCGGAACACCAGCACCCGCGCCGGCGCGTCGAGCGCGACCCGGTCCTCGGCCGCGGCCAGGGCGGGGAGCGCCTCGCGCCACAGGTCGCGCAGCCGCTCGAGGCGGCGCGCGATCTTGGCCGCGTCGCCGGCCGCACGGTCGGTCTCGACCGCGAAGTGGTCGCTGGTCGCCGCGTCGGGGCGCTCACCGGGCTCGACGCTCCAGGCCGGGCCGTCCATCAGCGCCTCGAGGCGGGTCAGCCCGTCGAAGGTCGTCGACTCGCCCGGCGCGAGCTGGTCGACGAGCTGGTACAGCTCGCGGGCGCGCTCGTACTCGCCGCGCGCGAGCGCCAGGCCGGCCTGCGCCTGGTGCGCCAGCACCGAGTCGGGTCGGAGCGCGAGGGCGCGCGCCGCGGCCTCCTCGGCGGCGGCGTCGAGCCGCAGGCGCGCGCTGGCGCTGGCCTCGGCGGCGGCGGCCTCGTGGAACTGCTCGATCCCGCGGCTCGCCTCCTCGAAGCGCACCAGCGCCGCGAGCGGCTCGTCGCGCAGGAGCGTCAGCCCGAGCAGGTAGCTCGCGGCGGGCAGCCCGGGGCTGAGCCGCAGCGCCGCCTCCAGCCGGGCGCGCGCCTCGCGCAGCTCGCCGCGGGCGATGTGCGCCCGCCCCTCCTTCAGCGCCTCCTTCGCCTCGTCCGAGACGTCGGCCAGCCCGAGGTAGTCCTCGGCGCTGGTCACGGCCAGCAGCGCGGGGCGACCGCGGGCGCGCATCTGGAAGAAGCGGCCCACGAACCGCTGCACCAGCGAGACCAGCCCCGCCGGCCCCTCGGCGCGGGTCTGGCGCACCCAGGCGTCGTCGAGCCGCCCCGTCAGGTCGACCTCGGCGAACCGCGCCGGCCCGGCGTCGAGCGCGCCGAGGTGGAGCGCGAACGCGCCCGCGAGCGGGACCTCGACCTCCACCGCCGCGCGCTCGCCCGAGCGCGCCGCGATCCGCACGCGCTCCTCGTCGAGCCGGGTCACCTCCACCGTGAGCCGGTCGCCCGGGCGCGGGGCGCCGGGCTCGCTCGCGAGCGCCTCGCCCGCGGCGCCGTGGCCCTGGCCGCCCTCCCAGCGCGCGACCGCGAGCTCGTCGGCGAACCGGATCAGGTAGGTCCGCTCCTCGCCGGACACCAGCACCGCGGGCCACGGGGTGGTCGCGGCGGCCACCACGCTGAGCCGGGCCTGCTCGTCCCAGCGCCCTCGGATCCGGGCCGCCACGACCGCCCGGTCGGACGCCAGCCCGGTCACCTTGAGCTGGCCCGCCACCGTCTCGATCCGCACCCCGCCGTCCGCGGTGAAGTCGGCCGCCGCGTGGGCGCCCTCCTCGCCGCGGAACCGCCAGCGGACGGTCACGTCCTGCCCGCGCTGGATCGTGGGCTCGGCCGGCTCGCACTCGCCCCGCAGCAGCGCCAGCTCGCGCCGCAGCTCGGGCACATCGGGGACCTGCCCGCGGAAGATCGGGTTCTTGGTCCACCCGCGCTGAAACGCCTCCTCCGCCTCGTCGAGCAGGCCGCGCTCCAGGGCGTACAGGCCCAGGTAGATCGCCTCGTCCGCCGCCTCGGGGTCGCTCGCCAGCTCGCGCACGCGGTAGCCCAGGCGCGCCGGGCAGCTCCCCCAGCGGTAGCGCACCTCGGCGCCCCCCACCACGACCGTGAACCCGTCCTCGTCGTAGGCGGTCACCTTCGGGTCGTCGCCCTCGCCGCTCGCCGAGGCGGTGGCGGCGAGCACCCGCTCGGCCTGCTTGGCGGCCCGCTCGCGCCGCTCCTTCAGCTCCTCGTCCAGCGCCTCGCGCGCCTTGGCGAGCACGTCCTCGGCCGCGGCCACGGCGAACTCCAGCCCCTTGCGCCGCCCCTCGTCGGAGCGCGGCGGCGCGGCGGCGGGCGCCGCGGGGAGCTCGATCCCGAACCGCTGATCGAGCGGCTCGAGCGCCGCGGGCGCGGGCGCGGGCGTCGCCGCGGTGGCCCCGGCCGGCGGCGTCTCGGCCGGCTCGCTCGAGCCCGCCGGCGCCCCGGCGGGCTCGCTCGAGGCCGGCGCGGCCGCGGGCTCGGCGGGCTCGGGCTCGCCCTCGGCGCCGCCGGCGCCCGCCGCGAGCGCCGCGCTCGCGCACAGCGCGATCAGCGCGGGAGGGCGACGACGCCCCCGCCCGCCCTTCGGGACCGCGAACACGCCTGCGCTCATGACCGCTCCTGCTCCGCGCGCGCGCCGCGCGGGAGGGCGAATGATACGAGAGCGGCGCCCGGGGGCCGAGGCCGAGCGGCGCTCCGGCGCCGCTCGGGAAGGGCCTGGGCTCCGCTATCCTTGGGGCCATGCTCCGCACGGACGCGCTCCTCCTGGCGTACCTCGCCCTGCACATCCGGCCCGAGCGTCGGGACGCGATGCGCGCGGAGCTGCGCGGACAGGGCGGCTCGCTCAGCGGGTTCGGCCAGGCGCTGATCCGGGCGAAGGTCCTCTCGCCCCAGGAGTTCTTGGCCTGCCGCGCGGCGGTCGAGTCGGCCCGCTGGAGCTGCGCGCGCTGCCGGCGAGCGTTCGTCGCCTTCCCGGGCGCGCAGCCACGGCCTCGGCGCTGCAGCTGCGGCCACGTCAACCGCGTGCCCGCGGTGAGCGAGCGCGGCGCGCCCAACCCGTTCTCCACGCACCCCGAGCGCGAGCAGCGCCTCACGCGTCGCCGCAGCGGGAGCTCGGACCGGCGCCCCACCCGCGGCGCCTCCTCGCGGCGCGGCGCCAAGGCCTCGGGGCGCGGGGCGCGCGGCTCGGGGCGCGGCGCGCGCGGGAGCGGCCGCGGCGAGCGCGCCTCGGGGAAGGCGCCCGCCCTCGAGCCCGCCGAGCTCGGCGCGCGGCGCGCCGCCGAGCGGATCGGCGGCTACCCGGTGGTCGACAAGGTCGGCGGCGGCGGGATGGGCGACGTGTACCGCGTCAAGGACAAGGCCGGGCGGATCGTCGCGCTCAAGCTCCTGCGCGGCGGCTCGTCGCGCGACGCCGAGGAGCGCTTCCGCCGCGAGGCGCAGGCGCTCGCGCGCCTGACGCACCCCGCGATCGTGCAGGTCCACGACGTCGGCGCCGACGAGCGCGGGCGCCCCTTCTTCACCATGGACTACGTGGAGGGGCGCGAGCTGGCCGCGGCCCGCCCCACGCTCTCGCGCGAGGCGTTCCTCTCGATCGTGGCGCGGATCGCCGAGGGGCTCCACTACGCCCACGAGCAGGGGATCATCCACCGCGACGTCAAGCCGCAGAACATCCTGATCGCCCCCGACGGCAGCCCCAAGCTGGCCGACTTCGGCCTGGCGCGCGACCTCGGCCGCTCCTCGCTGACCGAGGACGGCGACCTCGTGGGGACCCCGCTGTTCATGGCGCCCGAGCAGCTCCGCGGCGACCCGAGCGGGATCGACCGCCGCACCGACGTCTACGCGCTCGGCGTCCTCCTCTACGAGGGCCTCACCGATCGGCTCCCGATCGAGGCGACCTCGTTCCTCGACCTGCAGGACCGGATCGCCCGCGAGGTCCCCGCGCCGCCGAGCGAGCACGCCGCCGGGATCTCGGCCGACCTCGACCGGATCGTGCTCAAGGCCCTCGAGAAGCGCCCCGACGACCGCTACCCCACCGCCGGCGACCTCGCGGCGGACCTCCGGCGCGTGCTGGCCGGTGAGGAGGTGGCGGCCCGCCCGATCTCGACCCCCGAGCGCCTCGCCCGGCGCGCGGCCGGCCTGGCGCGCTCGCCCTGGGGCGCCGCCGCGCTGGCGCTGCTGCTGCTCGCCCTCGGCGGCGCGGCGTGGCTGGTGGCGCAGCGCGAGGAGGCCGCCCGCGAGGAGCGCCGGCTGGCCGAGCTGCGGGAGCGACAGGACGGCTGCCTGGAGCGGCTGACGGCCGCGCAAACCGCCCTGCAGCGCGGGCAGGACGCCGTGGCCCGCGGCGAGCGCACGACCGCCCTGACCGCCGCGGCCGAGGCCGCCCAGGCGGCCGCGCAAGCCCGCGAGCGCGCCCGGGCGCTCGGCCGCGACGCGCCGCCGGGCGCGGTGGACGACGCGGGTGCCGTGCGGCGCGCGGCGGAGCGGCTGCGCGCCCGCCTGCTGACCGAGGGCGGGCCCGCCGAGCGCGCGGAGGCGCGCGCGCTCCTGCAGGCGCAGCTGACCGAGGGGGGCGCCGACGCCGAGGCCCGCCTGATCCTGGGCCGCCTCGAGCTCGAGGCCGGCCACGTGACCACGGCCTTCCAGCTGTTCAACGACGTGCTCGCCCTGGAGGAGGGGCGGCTCGAGGCCTACGTGTGGCGCGGCGAGGCGCACCGCCGCGGCGGCAAGGCGCGCTTCGCGCTGTTCGATCACGACCGCGCCCTGGCCGACCCGACCCGCCTCCCCGAGCCCCTGCGCGGGCGCGCCTTCGCCGCCCGGGCCCGCGCGCGGGTCGACCTCGGCGCGCTCGAGGACGCGGCGCGCGACCTCGCCGAGGCGCAGCGCGTCGCGCCCCGCGAGCCGCTGGTGCGGCTGACGCGCGCCGCGCTGCTCCAGGCGCGTGGCGAGCGCGGCGCGGCGCTGCACGAGCTCGAGCTCGCCACGCGCGAGGTCGACTCGGCCGAGCTGCGCCGCGCGCTCGGGGTCGCGTGGGCGGAGCTGGGCGACCTCGCGCGCGGCCAGCGGGAGCTCGACCGCAGCCTGACGCTGAGCCACGCGCCCGAGGGCTGGCTCGTGCGCGGGCGCCTGCGGGCCCTCGTGGGGCGCGACGCCGAGGCGGCGGACGACCTCGCCGAGGCGGCGCGGCGCACGGCGCCCGAGGACCCCGCCCGCGCCGCGACCCGGCTGGTCGAGGCGCGCGCGCTGCGGGCCCGCGGCGAGCACCAGGCCGCGCTCGCCGCGCTCGAGCCGGCGATCGGTCCGCCCGCGGCGGGCGAGGTGCTCGAGCCGCGCACGCGCGCGCTCCTGCTCGAGCGGGCCGAGGTGCTGATCGCGCGCGGGAGCGCGCGCGACCTCGACCTCGCCGACCGCGACCTCGCGCGCCTCCTGGCGGCCGACCCGCGCGACGTGCGCGCGCTGCTCGACACGGCCGCGGCGGCGCTGCGCCGCGGCGACCCGCCGCTGGCCCGCGCGCAGCTCGAGCGGCTCGCGCCCGAGGCGCGCCGCGACCCCGAGGCGCTGGCCCTCGCGGCCCAGCTCGCGCCGAGCGACGCCGAGCTCGGCGCGCGCGCCGCCGCGGCGCAGGAGGCCCTCGTCGAGGCCTTCGTGGGGCCGCGGGTCGAGGTGGGGCCCCCGCGCGAGGACGCGCTGTTCGCGCTGAGCTGGGGCCGGCGGCTCGTCGAGCGGGCCGCGAGCTTCCCGGCGCGCGAGGAGCAGCAGCTCACGCTCGAGGCCGCGCTGCCGCACCTCGAGCGCGCGGTGGCGCTCGCGCCGTGGTTGGGCCCGGCGCGGCTCGCGCTGGCCGAGGCGCTGGCGCAGCGCGAGCGACGCGAGGAGGCGCTGGCGCAGCTCGCGCAGGCGCCGGCCCTGGGCCGCGCCGGCGCCCGGGCGCAGGAGCTGCGGGGCGAGCTGCTCGCCGCGGCGGCGCGCCACGCCCCGGCGGTGCGGGCCTACGACGCCGCGCTCGCGCTGCTGGAGCGCGAGGAGGACACCCCGGCGGTGCGCGGACGCGTCGCCTCCTTGCTGCTCCGGCGCGCGCGCAGCCACACCGAGCTGGCCGACGCGGCCCGCGCCCGCGCCGACCTCGACCGCGCCCTCGAGCTCGACCCGCTGGCGCTCGAGGCGTTCGAGCTGCGCGCGGAGCTGCGCGACGAGGCGGGCGACGCCGCGGGCGCGGCGGCGGACCGCGAGCGGGTGACGCTGCTCCGCTCGGGCTACGTCGCCGTCTACGACGAGGCGCGTCGCGCCGCCTGGCGCGAGGGGGTCGGCACCAACGGCGACCACACCGCCGGGCTGCGGGTGCTCGCGCCCGCGTTCGAGCTGGTCTCGGCCCGGCGCGACCCCGCGCGGCGGGCCGAGCTGCACATGCTGCGCGGCTACCTGCGGCTGCGCTCGTTCGACGTCCCCGGGGCCATGGTCGACCTGGCGGCGATCGTGGAGCTCGCGCCGCAGGCGGCGTTCCGCCACCTGTTCGACGAGGTCCTCAGCCTGCGCGGGGCCGGGGGCGGGATCGGGCTCGACCTCGACCAGATCCTGCGGCAGTCCGAGGAGCTGCGCGCGCAGCAGGCGGACGTCGACCCCGACCTGTTCGTGGGGCTGGTCGCGTTCGTCGACGCCGAGCTGCGCGAGCGCCCGCCCGAGGCGCGGCTGCGCGGCGGGGTGCGCGCGCTGTCGCGCTACCTCGACCGCCGGCCCACCCACCCGGGCGCGCGCCTGATGCGCGCCGCGCTCCTCCTCCGCACCGGGCAGCTCGCCGAGGCGCTCGCCGACGCGGTGGTGGCGCTGCAGGAGCGCGAGCCGCCCGGCTTCGCCTGGTACGTGCTCGCGCGGATCCAGGCCGCCCAGCGCGACGTGGACGGCGCGCTCCGCTCGCTCGGGAGCGCGCTCCTGGGCGGGTTCGACGTCTACGTGCGCTACTCGAGCGACCCCGCGCTGGCGCGCCTGCGCGGCGACCCGCGCTACGAGCTGGTGCTCGAGCTGTCGCAGGGCGCGGGCTACCTGGCGCAGGCGGAGCGGGCCGAGCGACTGGCGCTGGAGCGGGCGCCGCGCGCGCGCGAGGAGGTGTACGCGGTCGCGCGGCAGGCGCTGACGACCGGGCTCGGGTTCCTGCGGGCGCGCGCCGAGCAGGGCGAGCCGCAGGCGCTGGCGCTCGCGGCGCGGCTCCACCTCGCCCGCGCCCGGCAGCAGTTCCGGCTGAGCGAGCGAGCCGCCGCCCGGCGCGACCTGCTGGCCGCGCTCGAGGCGAGCCCGACGGTGCTCCTCGACTTCGAGCAGGCGCGCGCCGCCTGGGACGCGCTCGGGCCGCTCCCGCCCGACGAGGTGGAGCGCACCCTGCGCGACGCGCGCGGGACCCCGTTCCCCAGCGCGCACGCGGCGCCGCTCGCGACCGCCTGGCGGGCGCTGATGGGCGCCGAGGTCCCCGCCTCCGAGGTCGCGGCCGCGCACGTCGCGCTGGCGGCGCGCGCGCACGAGCAGCCGCGCCTCGAGCCCTACCTGGCGCTGGTCCGGCAGGCCGAGCGCAAGCTCGACGCCGCGCTGCTGCACGCCCTCGCGCGCCGGGACGAGCCGCAGCTCGCGGGCGTGTGCGCCTGGTTCGCCGCGCGGGTCCACGCCGCGCAGGGCCGCGACGAGCTGGCCCTGGCCGACCTGAGCGAGGCGCGCGCCGGCGGGCTGAGCGGGCCGATCGCCGACGACCCCGCGCTGGCGCGGCTGGCCGGGCGCCGCGAGCTCCGCCGGCTGTTCCCCAACCTCCCGCCCGAGCCCGCCAAGCGCTGGGCACCGGAGTGAGCGCGCCTCCCGCCCCGGTGAGGCAGCCGCGCGTTCGTCCGCGCTCCCTGGTCAGGTTCCGCGGCAACGGCCACCATGGGGCCGCGAGGCCACCGGGGGGCGGGGAACACCAGGAGCGGTATGCGAGCGAACCTCGGGCGCGCGGCCCTGGCGCTGGCGCTGGTCGCCGCGCTGAGCGGCTGCCGGAGCGCGCGACCCTTCGAGCTGACCGCCGCCGTGGCGGCGAGCGCGGCCCCCGCGCCGTTCCTCGCCGGCTGCGCGACGGTCGACTTCACGCCCTACGGCGAGCCCTACCCGCTCGGCGGCTACGGCGGCGGGGAGCGGCGCGAGGAGTGGCCGCTGTGGCTCGGCATGGGCTGGCCCGGCCAGATCGCGCTCGACGCGCACCAGCGCTGGCACGAGGACGACCCCGCAGGGCAGCACGACATGCTGGTCGCCGCGGAGGGGGCGCACGACCCGCTCACCGCGCGCGCGCTGGTGCTGCGGCCCGAGGGGCAGCCCCCGGTCGCGCTGGTGCGGATCGACGCGATCGCCGCCACGGCCGAGCTGCACGCGCTCGCGGCGGCCGCCGTGGCCGACCTCGGCTACCGCCCCGAGACGGTGCTGTTGAGCGCGACCCACACCCACTCGGGCCTGGGCGCCTACATGCGCCCGCGCATGGCGCGCCTGATCGGCATGGACAACTTCCGCCCCGAGGTCGAAGCCCGGATCGCGGAGGCCTGCGCCGAGGCGATCCGCGCCGCGCACCAGCAGGCGGTCCCGGCCGCCCTGGCCGTGGCGCGCGCGCGCGATCGCGGCCCCGACGGCGTCCCGATCGTGGCCTCCAACCGGCGCGCGCGTCGCTTCGAGAAGGGCACGATTCCCAACGAGGCGATCGACGACGAGGTGGGGCTGCTCCACGTCACGCGGCTCGAGGACGGCGCCACGCTGGCGCTCGTCGTCAACTACGCCGTGCACTGCACCGTGTTCGGGACCGAGCACCACCGCTTCAGCGCCGACGTGGCGGGCGGGATCGAGCGCGCCTTCTCGGAGCGCCTGGGCGGCGCCCCCACCCTGTTCGTGAACGGCGCCGAGGGCGACGTGCGCCCGCGCAGCATAGAGGCCAGGGACGGCTGGGAGCGCTGCCTCGAGCTGGGCGTGGCCCTGGCCGACATGGCGCTCCCCGCGCTCGCCGGGGCCGCCCGCCACGAGCGGATCCGCCTCGACGCGGCCCTCGGTGAGAAGGAGCTGGGCAGCCCGCGCACCCTGATCGCCGCGGGCCGCGGGCGGTTCCTCGACGGCGAGCGCGGCGTGCTGGGCTGGCTCACCTTCCCGCTCACGCAGGCCGTGACGCTCCCGGTCAACCTCGTGCTCTGGGCGGCCGGCCTGACGAACATGCGCCTCGCCCTCACCTGGAACGCCGGCCTCGGCGTGGTGGTCCACCTCGACGACTACGCCGACCGCACCCGCTTCCGCTTCGGCGCCCTGCGCCTGCGCGCGGGCGAGCAGGACGTGGCGCTGCTCGGGATCCCCGGCGAAGCGACCCACGACGTCGGCCTGGCCCTGCGCGAGGAGGCCCGCCGCCGCGGCGCGACCCAGACCTTCGTGCTCGGCCTCACCCAGGACCACGTCGGGTACATCGCGAGCCGCAGGGAGTACCGCCGCGGCGGCTACGAGGCCTGGGTCACGCTGTTCGGCGAGCGGACCGCCGACGAGGTCCTCGAAGCCGAGCGCGGCCTCCTGACCGCCCTCGGCTACGACGGCCGCCGCAGCGCGGAGCCCCCCGAGACGAGCGTGTCGGCAGTCCACGACGCGGGCGAGCCCTCGACCGCGAGCTCGACGTCGGGCCGCAAGTCGGAGTCGCAGCCGGACTCGGACTCGAACTCGGAGGCGGAAGGGGATTAGTAGGTCCGGAGGGTCGCTCTCTCTGGCACGCCCAGGGGCACTCTCCTTGGCCCCCGCCGAGACGCGCCTGGCTGGCTCTGCTTCCGATCGTCGACGGCGGTGGATCGAGTCCCGCGATCCCCGGGCCAGGAGGAGGGCGGGGGGGTGCCGCGCGCAGTTCGGGCGCGCGGTTCGTCCGATCCCCCGGGGCAATCGCCAACCCGTGGCAGCGCGCACGCTGTCTGAGCACGGCGCCCCCCCCGCCCTCCTCCGGATACACCGATCCCGCCCATGCACGCCGAGCCCCGGGCCAGGAGGAGGGCGGGGGGGCGCCGCGCGCAGTTCGGGCGCGCGGTTCGTCCGATCCCCCGGGGCAATCGCCAACC
>CAZMSZ010000121.1:0-9464 GCA_964569055.1 uncultured Planctomycetota bacterium
GACTCCGACTCCGACTCCGACTCCGACTCCGACTCCGACTCCGACTCCGACTCCGTCTCCGACTCCGACTCCGACTCCGACGCCTGCGACCTACGCCGGTGGCCCGCCCGAGCCTCGCGCATTCCGGCATCGCTCGGTACAACCGCAGCCATGCTGGGCACGGTGCTGGGCGGGATCGGCTTGTTCTTGCTGGGCATGGTCCTGTTGACCGACGGGATCAAGGCCGCGGCGGGCGAGTCGCTGCGCGGATACCTGGCGCGGTTCGCGGGCGGGCGGGTCTCTTCGGCCCTGACGGGGGCGGCGATCACGGCCCTGGTCCAGTCCTCGACGGCGACGACCCTGGCCACGATCGGGTTCGTGAGCGCGGGGCTGATCACCCTCACCCAGGCGATCGGGATCGTGATCGGCGCCAACGTGGGCTCGACCGCCACCGGCTGGCTGGTGGCGCTGCTGGGGCTCAAGCTCAGCGTCGGCAAGTTCGCCCTGCCCCTGGTCGGCGTGGGCGCCCTCCTCAAGCTGCTGACGCGCGACCGCCTGGCTGACGTCGGCCTCGCGCTCTCCGGCTTCGGGTTGATCTTCGTGGGGATCGACGTGCTGCAGGGCGGCATGGAGGCGCTCGCCGCGAGGTTCGACCCCAGCACGTTCCCGCGGCCCACCCTGCTCGGTCGCCTGGCGCTGGTCGGCGTCGGGACGCTCATGACGATCGTGGTCCAGTCCTCGGGCGTCGCGGTGGCCGCCACCCTGACCGCGCTCCACACCGGGTCGATCGACCTGCTGCAGGCCGCTGCGCTCGTGGTGGGGCAGAACCTCGGCAGCGCGCTCACCACCGCGGCGGGCGCGATCGGCGCCTCGCCCTCCGCCAAGCGGACCGCCGTCGCGCACGTGCTGTTCAACGTGGCCACGTCGGTCGTGGTGTTCGCCGTGCTCCCGCTCGAGGTCCGCGCGCTCGAGCTCGGCTGCGGCGCGATCGGCGTGACCGAGCCCGCGCTGCTCCTGGCCACGTTCCACACCGCGTTCAACCTGATCGGCCTCGCGATCTGCCTCCCGGCGCTCGGCCCGCTGGCCGACGCCGTCACGCGTCTGGTGCCCGAGCGCGGGCCGCAGCTAACGCGCCGGCTGGATCCGGTCACCGAGCTCGGTCCCCTGGCGCTCGACGCCGCCGGGCTGACGCTGCGCGAGGTGCTCCAGGAGGCGCTCGGCGCGGCCCAGGAGCGGCTCGGCGCCGGCGGCTCGCGTCGGGCGGTCATGGAGCGGCTCCAGCACGTCGAGGACGCGGTCGTGCACACGCGCGAGTTCCTCGGCAAGCGACGCGGCCCGACCGGGACGCGCAGCGCCGTGGTGGAGCGCCACGTGGCGCTGCTGCACGTGCTCGATCACCTCGATCGCCTGGTGGAGACCTGCCGCGAGCGCAGCCCGTTCGTGAAGGTCCGCTCGGAGGCGGCGGTGCTCGAGGTGCAGGACCGCCTGTGGCCGGCCCTGGCGCAGCTGCGCGAGTCCCTCGAGCAGGGCCAGGCGGTGCCGGTCCCCGAGCTTCAGGCCACCTCGCAGGAGATCGCCGCCTGCCGGCGCGAGGGACGCCCGCGGCTGATCGACGCCACCGCGCGCGGCGAGCTCGAGCCCGGCCGAAGCGCGCAGGTGCTCGAGGTCGTGCGCTGGCTCGACCGGATCGGCTATCACTCCTGGCGGGCGGCGCACCACCTCGCCGCCGCCGATCCGACCTCGCTGCCGGGCTCGAAGCTGCACGAGGCGCCCCCGGCTGCGCCGGCGGGCCTCACCCCTGCCCCCGAGCCCTCCTGACGGCGCGCTATTCGCGCGGCCCGGGCGCCACCCGCACCGGAATGCTCAGCGTCGGCTCGAAGGTCACCGCCAGGCAGGCCTCGGCGCGCCCCGGCCGCCGCGCGACCGCGCGCAGCGGGACCACCCGCAGCTCACCCGGCGCGAGGACGCCGAGCGTCCAGCGGGCCGGCTCGGTCTCACCGACTCCCTGCGCGTGCCCCTCGTCGGCGAGCCCGAGGAACTCGACCTCGTTCTCGGGGGAGGGCGCGAGCGTCACGCCGTGGAGCGGCTCGGAGCCCGCGTTCTGCACGTCGACGAACAGGACGAACGGCTCGCCGACGCGGACCATGCCCGGGGCGCGCTGGGTCACGACCACCGCCCCGGGCGGCGCGGGCAGGATCAGTCGGGCGCCGCGCGAGGTCGGCTCGGCGCGAGGCGCGTCCTGCGCGGGCTCGCTCCGGGGGCGCGCGCCGGACGGCGCGGCGCGCGAGTGGGCGGCTTCGAGCGAGCGCTTGGGTGGACGGGGGCGCGCTCGCTCGCCTCGCGGGTCGGCGTCGGGCGCGGCGGGGACCTCGCCCGAGCGGGGCTCCTCGCCGCGGCAGCCGACCCCGATCGCGCCCACGAGCGCCAGCGCCGCCGCGCTCGCGGCGAGCGAGCCGAGCCGCAGCGCGCGGCTCACGGCGCGCGCTCCCCGGCCGCCGCGACCTCGATCCGCGCGCACAGGAGCGGCGCGTACGACACGCCCAGGCACACCTCGCCCATGCCCGGCGCGCTCGCGAGCGCCTGCAGCGAGACCCGCCGCTCCTCGCCCGGGCCGAGCGTGCCGATCCGCCAGCTCGTCCTGCCCCGCAGGACCACGCCGCGACCGGGGCGCTCGTGCAGCTCGACCCCATGGAGCGCGCGGTCCGAGAGGTTGCGCAGCGCGACCACCAGCTCGAACGCCTCGCCCGCGCGCACGTCGGGCGGCGCGCGGCCGACGACCTCCAGCACGGGGCTCGTGGCAGGCGCCACCAGCCGCTCGCTCAGGAGCTCGACCGGCATGCGCGCCAGCCGCTCGTCCGCCTCGGCCTCGACCGGAGCGGGCGCGCGCGTGGTCCCGCGCGTCGCGGCGCGGTCGCGT
Organism: uncultured Planctomycetota bacterium; assembly: GCA_964569055.1. GTDB lineage: Bacteria > Planctomycetota > J058 > J058 > J058 > JAWLGW01. The sequence continues at coordinate 2,897 of CAZMSZ010000121.1, forward strand.
CGCAGCAGCCGCTCGAGCTCCTCGGGCGCGGCCGGCGCCGGGGCCTGGGGCGCCTCCTCCTCGTCCTCGAGGCGGACGTCGGGGCCGAGCTCCTCGAGCAGGGCCGCCGCGTCGGGGGCGAGGCTCGCGATCGTGACCAGGGTCGGACGGAGCGCCTCGCGCTCGCCGTAGGTCAACAGCCGCGCGGGCACGAGCACGCGCGCGCCGCCGCGGTCGATCAGCCCCAGCACGTCGCGCCAGCCACCGAGGGCCAGCACCGCCTCGACCACCCGCCCCTCGCGCGTGCGGAGGCCCACCAGCTCGCCCACTCGCGCCCCGCGCGCGGTGATCACCGTCGCGCCCAGGTAGCCCGGGGCCCGCTCGGCGAGCGGCGGCGCGCCGCGGCTCTGGAGCACCTTGAGCCCCGCCGGCTCGACCTCGAGCAGGGCCCGCTCGAGCTCGCGCTGCGCCTGCTCGGGCGCGCCCAGGGCCAGGGCCGCGCGGGCGTGATCGAGGTGGTCGTGGACGGGGCGCACCCCGCCGTCGACGCGGGCCAGGACGCGGCTCGCGCGCAGCGCGGCGTCGAGGGCGTGCGCCGCGCGCGACCGCTCCTCGGCGCGCAGCGCGCTCAGCGCGGCTCGGGTCGCGTCGCGCAGCCCGGCCACCACCAGATCGTCGGGCGGGAGCTCGCGCTCGCGCGCCGCCGTCCGGCTCGGCGGCACGTCGACCGGCGCGCGGCGCTCCAGCGCGACCAGGATCGCCACCGCGGCGAGCCCGGCCGCCGTGAGCGCCACGATCCCGACGAGCGCCAGGGCGCGGATCACGGCCGCACCTCCGCCGCGGTCGGGCCCGGCAGCCAGCCCACCCCCACCAGGGCCCAGCTCATGGGGAGCGCGCACAGGAGCGCCAGCGAGAGGCCGAGCGCGGTGAGCCCCCAGAACGCGTACGTGGTCGGGGGCGGCTGCGCGCCCACGAGCGCGGGCGCGACCAGCCCGCCGGCCGCGCTGGCCCCGAGCGTGACCGACAGCCCGACCAGCGGCGCGGCGAGCGCCGCGCGCGGCGTGACGCGCGCGAGCACGAGCGCGCCGAGCGCGACGCCGGCCAGGTAGCCCAGCGCCAGCTCGGGCCACAGGTCGAGCCCGAGCAGGCGGGCCGCGAGCGTGGCCGCGACCAGGCCCAGCGTCACCGCGCCCAGCGAGAGCGCCGCGGCGCTGGCGACCGGCGCCTGGCGGGGCCCCCCGGGGCGCGCCGCGAGGTACAGGGCGAGCCCGAGCGGCGCGAGGAACAGCGCGACGACGCCCCACGCGAGCGCGCGCGGGCCGCTCGCGCCGCGCCGCGCGGCGTCCCACACCGCCCAGCCCGCGAGGAATAGGCCCAGGCCGTACCAGGGGATCACGAACCAGGGCTCGGTCAGAAACGCGAGGAAGCCGAGGTCGACGCCGCTCACGAGGCACCTCCGCCGCGCGCCTCGCGGTCGCAAGCGCGGTTCCACCAGCCCGCGCGAGGGCGCCCTCGCGCGCGCGGCGGTTGCGCCGGAGGGCGCGCGGTCCGCGCGGGGTGGTGGGGCGGGCGCGCTCGCCCGCTCGCCTCGGCGAGGCGAGGGCGTCCAGCTCGTGCCGCCGCCGCTCAGCCGGCGGCGAGCGAGGCGGCCGCGCCGAGCCCGGCCGCGACGCCGCTCGCCCAGGCCCACTGGAAGTTGAAGCCGCCCAGGCGGCCCGTCACGTCGACCACCTCGCCGCAGGCGAACAGCCCGGGGAGCCGCTTGCTCTCGAGGGTCGTGCGCGCCAGCTCCGCGAGGTGCACGCCGCCCGTGGTGACCTCCGCCTTGGCGTAGCCGTCGGTCCCGCTCAGGCGCAGGTCCGCCTGCGTGAGCGCGAGGTGGACCTCGCGCCAGCCGCGCGCGTCGACCTGGCGCACGAGCCGCTGCGGATCGACGCCGCGCGCGCGCAGCAGCGCCTGCAGCAGCGAGCGCGGCAGGCGCGCGCCGAGCGCCTGGCCGAGCGAGCGCGCGCGCTCGGCCAGGAGCGGCTTCGCCTGGGCGAGGAAGGCTTCGTGGGTGGGGGGCCGCGGCGCCGCCTCGGGGCGGAGCGAGGCGCCGGGCGGCTTGGGGAGGCCGAGGAACGGGCTCCACGGGCCGTCGGGCAGGGTCAGCGACCAGAAGTCGCCCGAGAGGACGACGTCCTCGCCGCGCGCGAGCGCCCGCCCGCAGGGGCCGCTCACGTCGAGCGCCGCCGGCCCCGACGCGCCGTGGTGCGTGACGAGCAGGCTGCCGGCCGCGCGCGCGAGCGGCCGGAGCTTGGCGCCCGCGAGCTGCTCGGGCGTGGCGCTGCGCGGGGCGAGCGTGAGCACGGACGGGACGGTCAGCCCGGCGAGGCCGCGCAGCGGCCCGTCGGCGCCGAGCAACAGCGGCGTGAGCGCGGGGAGCGGCGGCTCGACCCCGTGGCCGAGGCGCGCCAGCAGGTCGAGCCCGAACCCGCGCGACCCCGTCTTGGGCAGGCTCTTGCCGCCGGTCGCGATCACCACCCGCTTCGCCTCGCAGCGCCGCCCGTCGCCGAGCGCGACGCGCCAGGGCGCGCCCGGCGCGACGTCGGTCACCTCGGCCGGAGCCACGAGCGGGATCCCGGCCCGCGCCACCGCGCGCAGCAGCACGTCGAGCACGTCGCGCGCCCGGTCGCTGCGCGGGAACAGCTTGCCGAGCGGCTCCGCATACAGCGGGCAGCCCTGCCCCTCGAACAGCGCGCGCGTGCTCGCGCTCGGAAAGGCCCGCAGGACGCCGCGCAGCAGGTGCGGGGCGTCGGTCTGATAGTCGCGCTCGTCGACCTCGGCGTTGGCGACGTTGCAGCGCCCTCCGCCGGAGACCAGGATCTTGAGCCCCAGCCGCGCCTCGTTGTTGAGCAGCGCGACCGAGGGCGCCGCCGGCGGCACGTCCCGCATGGCCCCGCCGGGCAGCACCACCCCGCGCGCCGCCAGCGCCGCCAACAGCCCCGCCGCTCCGGCCCCGACCACGAGCACGTCGACGGGCGAGTCGGGGAGCTCCCGACCAGGCGCCAGCGGAGCGGCCATCGCGCGTTCGCCCCCTCAGCGGGGGTCGTCGAGGAGGGCGTTGACCGCGTCGGCCAGCGCCTCGCGCCGGGCCGCCAGGAAGTCGTCGTAGCGCTCGACCTGCCACAGCGCGCGGTCGAGCGGGACGCCCTGGGACTCGAGCCGCTTGGGGTCGCGCGCGGCGACCTCGGTCAGGGTCTCGGCGGGCGGCCGCTGCGCCACCTCCCGCGTCGGGGGCGCGGCCAGGAACACCAGGTTCGCGAGCTCGTCGCGCCGCTCGGGCGCGACGCCCGCCTCGTCGAGGAGCGCGCGCGGGAACACGGGGTGGATCACCACGTCCTGCCCGGGCGGGAGGTCGCCGAGCGCCACGCCGCTGAACCAGTCGGTCGCGCCGCGCTGGCGCGCCGCCGCGTACAGCAGCGCGAACAGGGGGCTGCGCCGGTCGGCCGCCTCGACCTCCGCCGGGTCGACCTCGAGCCGCTGCCCCGTGGCGAGGAGCTGCTCGAGGAGCGCCACCACCGGCCGCTCGCCCTGCGCGGCCGCGAGGTCCTGATCGAGGCGGGCCTCCACGCTGGCGCTGTAGCGGCCGCGCAGCGTCGCCAGGTACAGCCAGCGGGCCAGGCCGACCTCCACGTCGCGCGCCGTCGCGGGCTGGCGGTCGAAGAACGCCACCAGCGGGACCAGCGCGTTGAGGCTCGGCAGCCAGGCGGAGGACTGGAAGCGCGCGTTGTGGCGCACGAACGTGACCGCCCGCTCGAGCGCGGCGCGGGTCCGCTCCCACAGCGCGTCGAGCTCGGCGGGGCTGTTGGCCCACAGGGCGTCCAGCCGGTCGAGTCGGCTCTTGCCGGTCCCCACCGCCACCAGCGCGCGCACCAAGAAGCGCGGGTCGAGCTCGAACCCGCGCGCGCCGAACGCCTCCACCGCCGCGTCGAACCGGTCCACGATCGCGCCCGGCAGGCGGAGCGTGAGCTGCGCCAGCACCAGCTCGGCGCGGCGGAGGCGGGTGCCGCTCGAGTTGATCCGCACGAACAGCTCGGTCACCTCCTCGAAGTCGTCGCTGCGGAAGATCTCGATCGGGAAGGCGTAGTCCGCGATCCGGCGCAGGCGGCGCAGCCGGTCGAGGTAGGGCTTGCAGCCCGGATCGCCCAGGCTGGGCCCGCCGTCGGCCGCGATCGCCTGCAGCACCTCGAGGTCGTGGCGCGCCTCGCCGAGCACGTCGCGGATCGACACCCAGCGCGGGTCCTTCGCGTAGCGCCGCTTGCGCTCGCTGAACTGCTCGCTGTCGAGGTGGAAGCACACGTCGACCGGGTCCTCGGCGGCCGGCGCGAGCGCCTTGTAGAGCGAGGTCAGCCGCTGCTGGCCGTCGAGCACCACCTTGGGCCTGCTCACCGCCCCCAGCCCGCGCGGCGCGCTCACCCCCTCGAGCCCCTTGGTGAGCGGGGCCTTGGTCGTGTCCCACAAGAGGATCTGCCCGGTCGGGTAGTCGTGGTACAGCGAGTCGATCAGCCGCACGACCTGCTCGGTCTTCCACACGTACGCGCGCTGGAACTCGGGCAGGAGCAGCTCCCCCCGGGAGATCTCCTCGAGCAGCTCGCGGACCTTGAGCGGGTGTCCGATCACGGGGCCGTCCTCCCAAGGAGGGGCATCCTACTCGGATTCGGACGCCGGCTCGGATTTGGAGCAGCCGTCGAGAGGCTGTCGTTCGACGTCAGCCTTCGTGCCCGTGCCCGTGCCCGTGCCCGTCTCCGTGCGCGTGTCCCCTGCCCGTTCGCGAGGTCGAAGCGCTGTCGCGCATGCGAACGCGTTCGCGCTCAGGCGAGCACGAGCGCGAGCACGGACGAGCACGGACGAGCACGGGCACGGGCACGGGCACGGGCACGAGGCGCGACGCGACGCCGCGACTCGCTTGCGCCGCTCACGGCACCCGAACCGTGGTCTCCGCCACCAGCTCGGGGCGCTTGTCGGCGCGCTGGTAGTAGCCGCGGAGCTCCCGAACTTCCGGCGTGTCGTGGCGGAGGAGCTCGGCGGCGTAGCGGGCGCCGAGGGTCTGGTAGAGCACGGTCGCCTCCACGGTGAACGGGGCCTGCGCCTCACCGAGCGGGACCTCGTAGATGACGGTGTCCGAAGCGGCCGCGAAGTCGGGGTCGCCCTCCACCCCGCGCGGGCGCGTCGGCTCGGCGTCGGGGTGGTCGGCCCGCCAGCCGGCGGGGAGCAGGCGGTCGTCCTTGGCGTAGCTGCCGGCGCGGGTGAGCAGGTACGTGACCGCGCCGGTCTCGTCCGCCATGAGCGCCTCGTAGACCTGCACCTCGCCGGGTCGGCGGATCACCTGCCGGTGCGGTTGGTGCGGTCCGCCCGCGCGCTCGCTCGCGAGCGGCGCGCCGCCCGGGCCGACGATCCGTCCCTCGCCGTCGTGCTCGCCCGAGGCGAACACCAGCCGGCCCGCCGCGTCGCGCACGCGCAGGCGGAGCCACAGCCGCCGGGTGGGGTGGCCGGTCGGCAGCTTGTGCCCGGTCAGGTTCTCGACGCGCACGGGGATCCGCAGGGCGCCCTCGGCGCGGGTCACCTCGCCCAGCCACACCCGCGCCGTCTTGGTGCGGAGCTGCAGGCGCGCGGCGTCGATCGTCTTCTGGAACGCCTCGGGCGGCGCCAGCGGGCGGAGCGTCTCCTGCTCGTCGCGCAGCATGGAGAGGACGAGCGTGTTGCCGCCCACGAGCAGATGCCGCCCGAGCTCGCGCCGCGGGATCCTGAAGTCACCGCCGCCCGGGTTGCGGGCGATCCGGGTCCACAGGATCGCGCCGTCCTCGTCCTCCCGCGGCAGGTGGCACGCTTGGCAGCTCGCCGCCAGCGGGCCGGGGTCGGCCTCGTCTTGGAACGCGGAGTTCCTCCACTCGAGGTAGGGCGTCTGCTCGGGCAGCCGCTCGCCGGTGAGCGTCCCGTCGGGCCGCACGGCCTCGGTGAACAGGGTGTGGCACGTCGCGCACAGGGCGGAGCGCATGACGTGCGCTCCCTCCTCGGGGCGGAACCCGACGTGCGCCACCATGGGCGGCTCGAGCGGCTGCGCGTGCGGGCCGAAGATCCGCTGCTCGGGGCGGATCGTGTACTGCCCGCTGAAGCTCTCGGCCGCGCCCAGCCCGTCGGGCTGGATCTGGTGGCACGCGGTGCACGACACCCCGTCGAGCGCGAGCTGCGCCCGCGGGCCGTCGCCGCGCAGCACGTCGAGCGTGAGCGGCGCCTCGCCCGCCAGCGCCGCGTCGACCGTCGCCATGGGCGCGTGGCAGCGCAGGCACTTGGCCTGGATCTGCGCCGCGCGGCTCGGCGTCGCCGCCACCTCGACCGACACGACCGCCCGCCACAGCGGGTCGCGGGTCGAGTTGGCCATCATGCTCGAGCGCCACAGGTCGAACGGCGCGACCGACCGCCCGCGCTCGTCCTTGAGCCCCTGCGCGCGCGGCGCGCCCGCGTGGCACAGCGCGCAGGCGACCGAGGTCGCGAAGCGCGGCGTGATCAGCCGGGTCACCTCGGGCAACGCCGCCGGCGGCTCGTCGCC
>CAZMSZ010000121.1:9564-18962 GCA_964569055.1 uncultured Planctomycetota bacterium
GGGCTACTTGCTGCCGGAGGTCCCGCCCTTGAGGACCTCCTCGGGCACCGACTTCGGGCCGATCAGGCCCCAGGTGAACCCGGCGAGGTACTGGCGCGCCACGCGCTGCACGTCCTGCGGGGTGACCTTGGCGAGCGCGGACGGGAGCGTGTAGTAGCCGCGCCACGAGCCCTCGATCAGCTCGGCGGCGCCCAGGCCCTGGGCGTGATTGACGGCCGACTCGCGGCCGGCGTAGGCCCGGGTCTCCTGCTGGCTGACCAGGCCCGCCAGCTCGGCGGCCTCGATCGGCTCCTCCTGCAGGCGGCGGATCTCCTCGAACATGAGCTCGATCGCGCGGGCCGGCTCGGTGGTCGAGGCGGCCACGTAGGAGTAGTTGCCGCGGAAGATCGAGAGCCCGGCGCCAGGGGCGTAGGTCAGGGCGTACTTGGTGCGCAGCGTCTCCCACAGGCGCTTGTGCAGCATGGCGAGCGCGAGCCGCGCCGCCGGGTAGTCCGGGTGACCGGGGGCGGGGGCGGGGGCCTTGCCGAGCACGTAGGTGGTCGGGATGTCCGCGCGCTCGTCGAAGCCCACCAGGCCGCCGGGCGTGAAGGGGGGCACGCTCGGGCGGTCGAACGGCGCCGTGCGGATCCAGCCGAGCTCCTGCTCGAGCAGCGCGCGGGCCTCGTCCTCGCTCATGTCGGCCACCAGCACCACCAGGGCGCGGCCGCTGGTGAGGACCTCGCCGAGCCGGGCGCGCAGCGCCTCGGGGGTCAGGGCGTCGAGCGTGCCCAGCGTCCCGTCGGGGCGCAGCCCGTAGGGGTGCCCGGCGAAGAACCGCTCGTTGGTCACGCGGACCACGTAGTTGTCGGGGCTGGCCTGCTCGGCCTGGAGCGCGTCCTTCATCTGGCTGCGGCGCTGCGCGACGACCGTGGGGTCGAACAGCGGCTCCTTCAGGCACTCGGCGACCAGGGCCACGGCCTCGGCGAACGTCTCGCGGGGCGCGGCCAGCGCGAGGCGCGAGAAGTCGTAGTTGGCGTCGTTGCCGACCTGCGCCCCCAGCCCGACCAGGCGGGCCTGGACCTCCTCGCGGGGCGTGCGCTGGCTGCCGTCGAGCACCGAGGCGAACAGCAGCTTGTCGATCCCCTGCAGCTCCTCGGGCAAGGTCAGGCAGCCGCCGTCCACGAACAGCTGCAGGCCGGCCACGGCGGCCGCCGGCTCGCGCCGGAAGATCACGCGCAGGCCGTTGCCCAGGCGCAGCTCGCTGACGGCCGTCGCGGCGGCGGCGTCACCGTCCACCGCGGGCCGGAGGGCCTCGGCGGTGATCCCGAGCTTGGCCACGTTCTCGGGGCTCGCGAGCGCCCCCAGGACCATGGGCCGGCCGACCAGGTAGTCGCGCACGTAGGCGCGCAGCTCCTCGGGGGTCACGGTTTCGACCGCGTCGAGGTAGCGCCGGTAGTAGTCCAGGCTCGACGACGCCCACCAGAAGCTGAGCGTGTGGGAGAGGTCCGCGCCCTGCTGCGCCTCGTAGGCGCGCCCGATCCGCAGCGTCCGCTTGGCGAGCGCCAGCTCCTCCTCGGACCAGTAGCCCGGCTCCGCCATGGCGGCGACCTCCGCCAGCAGCGCGTCGCGCACCCCCTGCCACTTCCCGTCGCGGACCGCGGCCGTGAAGCCGATCTCGCCGCCCTCGCGCTGGGTGAAGTAGTACATGTTCACCCCGTTGGCCAGCCCGCCGTCGCGGAACGTGCGCTGGAAGCGGCCGTGCGGGAACGAGAGCAGCGTGCCCCACACGTCGGCCACGAACGTGGCCCGCTCGTCGCGCCCGACGTCCGGCCCGGGCCAGCGCGCGGCGAGCACCACCTGCGGCGTCTCGCGCTCGACCACGAAGGTCTGGGTCTCGGCCAGGCGCGGCAGCGGCGGGCGGGGGACGGCGTGCGGGTCGGCGCCGCGCTTCCAGCGGTGCTCGCCGAGCAGCTTCTCGGCGAGCACCTTCACCTCCGTGAGGTTCACGTCGCCCACCACCAGCAGGCAGGCGTTGTTGGGGACGTAGAACCGGTTGCGGAAGTCGTGCATGGTCTCGCGCGTGGCCGAGAGGATCACGTCGCGCTCGCCGAGCGGGTTCTTGCGGTAGGCCTCGGCGCCGTACATTCCCTCGCGGAGCGCCTCCCGCAGGTAGTGCATGGGGTCGGCCTCGTTGCGGTCGTACTCGCCGATCACGACCTTGCGCTCGCTCTTCATCTCCTCCATGTCGAACAGCGGCGTCAGCAGCGCGTCCTGCATGAACTGCATGCCCGGGGCGAAGTTCCGCGAGGGGAGCGTGAAGAAGTAGTTGACGCGCTCGGTCGAGGTCGTGCCGTTGAAGCTGATCCCGAGCTCCGCCACCCGGCGCATGTACTCGGCCTGCGTGGGGAGCGCCGCGTTCCCCTTGAAGAACATGTGCTCGTAGAGGTGGGACAGCCCGTTGGTCTCGGGCGTCTCGGTGAACGAGCCCGTCTTGACCGCGATCTCGATCGTGACCAGCGGCGCGTCGTGCTTCTGCACCACGATCAGGTCGAGGCCGTTGGTCAGCTCGCTGAAGTCGATCGCGGGCTCGTCGGCTCGCGCCGCGGGGGCGAGCAGCAGGAGGGCGGCCAGGGCCGCGGGGACGAAGGTGCGCATGGGGGTCTCCTCGGGAGGGGGGGAAGCCTAGTGGAGCCCCCGAGCGTTGGCAAGCGAGCCAGCCCCGCGCGGGCGCGGCCGCTGCCGCGGGGGTAGAAGGGAGCGCCGCGGGCGGCGATGATGTCGGCATGCAGCTCGAGCTCCACCCCGACTTCGCCGCCGTCGTGCTGATCCCCCAGGAGGGCGACGACCCGGCCGACCTCGAGGACCGGATCCACGACGTGGTCGCCGCCGGGCGCAAGGGCCGCCCCCAGGGCGAGAAGTCGGCGGTCCGCAACGTGGTGCTCGAGCTGAGCGAGCTCCCCGACTTCAAGCCCTGGGTCAAGGCGGCCGGGCCGCAGCAGCCCGACGTCAACCTGCGGATCGTGGTGAGCGACAAGGCGTTCGCCGTGGCGCGCACGCTCGGGCTCACCGCCGTGCTCGAGATCTACCCGAGCGTCTCGGCCGCGCTGACCCAGGGCGTCTGAGGCCGTGAGCGCGCGGCGGCTGGCCGGGCGCGTCGCGCTGGTCACCGGCGCGGCCTCGGGGATCGGGCGCGCCACCGCGGCGCGCTTGCTCGAGGAGGGCGCGCGGGTCGCGCTGGCCGACGTCGACGCCGCGGGCGCGGCCGACGCCGCGGACGAGCTGGGCGGACGGGGCGAGGTCGTGGCCGTCCCGACCGACGTGGCCGACGAGGCGAGCGTGCGGGCCTGTCTGGCGGCGGTCGAGCAGCGCTTCGGCGGGCTCCACGCGCTCGTCAACGACGCGGGGATCGCCGACCCCGCCGGCGGCCCGGTGGAGTGGCTCGAGCTCGCCGCCTGGCGGCGCTGGATCGACGTCAACCTGACCGGCCCGTTCCTCATGACCAAGCACGCGGTCCCGCTGCTGCGCCGGCAGGCGGGGAGCGCGATCGTCAACGTGGCCTCGACGCGCGCGCTGATGTCCGAGCCGCACACCGAGGCCTACGCCGCGAGCAAGGGCGGCCTGGTGGCGCTGACCCACGCCCTCGCCCTGTCGCTGGGCCCCGCCGTGCGCGCCAACGCGGTGTGCCCGGGCTGGATCGACGTCTCGGCCTGGCGCCCGCGCGACCGGCGCGCGCCCGCCCAGCTGAGCGCCGAGGACCACGCGCAGCACCCGGCCGGGCGCGTGGGCCGCCCCGAGGACGTGGCGGCCCTGATCGCCTACCTCCTCAGCGACGAGGCGGCGTTCGTGACGGGCGCCTCGTTCGTGATCGACGGCGGCATGACGCGGAAGATGATCTACGCCTGATCGAGCAGCGCGCCGGCCGCGCGCGCCTGCGCGCGCAGCTCGGCGTGGAGGCGCGCGCCGCGCAGGTCCACCCGGAACAGGTCGGTGTTCACGAACCGCGCCCCGCGCAGGTCCGCGCCCACGAAGCTCGCCTGGCGGATCGCCTCGGGCGGCGCCCAGGCGTCGTCGCTCGCGCCCTCGGCGTAGTAGCCCGTCATGGAGCCCTCGAGGGCCGGCTTGCCGAGGAGCAGGCCGGCCCGCGAGGAGCCGGCCTGGAAGTCGACGCGGTCGAAGATCGCGCCGCGCAGGTCGGCCCCGTCGAACCGCGCGCCATGCGCGCGGCACTCCTCGAACAGCGCTTCGGCGAGCGAGGCGCCGTGCAGGTCGACCTCGTCGAGGGAGCAGCGGGCGAAGTGCGCGTGGTCGGCCTGCAGGCGCTCGAGCGCGCGCGCGTCGAGGGCGCAGCGGCGCAGCACCGCGCGGGTCAGGTTCGCGCCGCCGAGCCGGACCTGCCGCAGGTCGACGCGGACCAGCGAGGCCATGCGCAGGTCCGCGCGCGAGAGGTCGGCCTCCGCCAGGAAGACCTCGTCCAGCGCGGCGCCCGCGAGCTGCGCGTCCTGGAGGTCGGCGCGGACCAGCTCGCAGTGCGCCCAGAACGATCCGGACGCGGCGATCGCCCGCAAGCAGGCGCCGTGCAGGGTGGCCCCGATCACCCGCGCCTCGTCGAGTCGGGCCCGCTGCAGGTCGGCGCCCGCCAGCGACGTCTGATCCAGGTGCGCCGACCGCAGCGAGGCCTCGACCAGACGCGCACCGCCGAGCTGGGCCCGCTCGAGCTCGGCCTCGCTCAGATCCGCGTGGTGGAGGTCGGCGCGGCGCAGGTCCGCCCGCTCGAGGGCCGCGCGGCGGAGGACGGTTCGCGCGAGGTCGGCGCCGGCCAGGAGCGCGCCCTGGAGCTGGACCGACGCGCGCTCGCCGAAGTCGAGCCGCTCGCTCGCGGCGACCAGCAGCGCCGCCGGACCGGCGTCTGCTCCAGGCGCGAGCCGCGGCGGCCCCTGGCGCAGGACGGCCCGCAGCCGCGCCGCGGCGTGCTCCTGCAGCAGCTCGGGCACGAACGGGAGCCATTCGGCCCGCACGTTCCAGGGGTGCTCGCCCCGCTCGACCGCCTGGACGCAGCGCCCCGCCTGGAGGAAGTGGTGCAGCCCGGGCAGCGTGAGCGGCTCGCTCAGACCGCTCACGCGCAGCCCGCCCCACTCGGCGAGCTCCTCGTCGGCGCTCTGGAGCGACCCGATCAGCTCGCCCATCTTCGCCGAGAGCGCGTCGCGCCCCGCGGCCGTGGTCACCGGCGGCAGCTCGAGCGGGCGCTCGGCCCGCCGCGCGGCGGCGAGCATGCCGATCACGGGCCGAGGCAGCTCGAGCAGCATCGCCGCCTCGGTGAGATCGAGCCTCGCGGCGCGGAGCAGCGCCTGGATGTCGTCCACTCGGATCGCGTCCCCCTCGATCGTGAGCAGCGCCTCGATCGTGGTCGGCGCCAGCGTGTCGAGGAGGGTGGCGTACAGCCGGCCCAGGGTGCCGGGCTCGTCCGGTGCGAGCCGGCGGGCGGCCTCGACCAGGAGCCGGCAGCCGCGCGGGCGCTGCAGCACGGGCACCGCCTCGGGCAGGGCGCGCAGCCGCTCGAACACGCGCGCCCGGTCGGGCGCGTAGCGCGGGTCGGAGGCGAGGAGCTCGACGAGGTCGTCGCCCGCCCAGGGCGCGAGCTCCACGCGCAGCGGCCGCGCCAGCCGCTCGCCCCAGCGCTCGCCGCCGGTGAGCGCGCCCGCGGGGCAGGTCGCGATCAAGCGGCAGCCGCGCAGCACCTCCAGGCTCCCCTTCCGTTCGGGGAGCCCGTCGCGGAACGCGGCGCGCACGGCGCGCCAGCGCTCCGGCTCGATCGGCGTGGTCGAGGTGTCGACCAGCAGCACGCCCACCCCCGCGGCCAGGAGCGGCAGCACCTCCCCCGGCTCGGCCAGGAGCGCCTCGAACGCGATCGGGATCCGCCGCTCCGCCCCGTCCCAGGCGCCGACCTGCTCGGCGGCGCAGGCCAGCGCCGTGCTCAGCCCGCTCCCGCGCGGCCCCACGACCACGAGCTGCCCCGGCTCGCGCGCCGCGAGCACCCGCTCGGCCACGAGGTCCGCGAGCGGCAGCGTCTCGCCGCTCGCCGGATCGACGTAGCGCGGCCGGACCAGCCCCGGCTGCCGAAGCAGCTCCGCCAACGATCCCTGCACCGGCTCCGCTCCGCGAGTCCCCCGGATCCCGGAAGTGTTGCGGGGCGGGGCCGGTTCGGCAAGGGGGCGCCGCCTTCGCGTAAGGCTACCGTCGAGGACGAAGCCGAGACCGCCAAGAGAGCTGTCGCTCGCGAGGTCAGCTCCTCGGCGTAGGAATCGACCGCCAGGAGAGCTGTCGCTCGCGAGGTCAGCTCCTCGGCGTAGGAATCGACCGCCAGGAGAGCTGTCGCTCGCGAGGTCAGCTCCCCGGCGTAGAAAATTGACCGCCAAGAGCGCCAAGAGCGCCAAGGAAGAGCTGTCGCTGCTGAGGTTCCCTCCTCGGCGGACCGCCAAGTCCGCCAAGGAGCTGTCGCTTGAACGGCAGTCCTCCTGGGCCCGAGCGGGAGCCCGAGTCCGAGTCCGAGTCCGAATCCGAATCCGAGTCCGAGAGGCGGTCGCGTGCGAGTCCACTTAGGAATGAAACGCAGAGAGCGCCGAGCGCGCAGAGATCTCTGCGCGCTCGGCGCCCTCTGCGCTTCGTACTTCCATTCGGAAGCCGAGGCGGTTTGCAATGCGACAGCCTCCGACTCCGAATCAGCCTCGGGCGGCCTCCAGGTCGCGGATCAGGTCGGTCAGCCGCGTGTAGCGGTCCTTGGGATTGACCGCCAGCATGCGCGAGACGACCTGGCGCACCTGCGGGGGGGTGGCCTGCATGGCGCGGGCTTGCGCCACGCCCTTGACCGCGGCCTGGAACATGGACTGCGCCGGGCCGGGCGGGACGGCGTCCTCGGCGGTGAGCATCTCGAACAGGGTCACGCCGAGGGCGTACACGTCGCCCTGATAGGTGGGCGGCTCGCCGCACAGGATCTCGGGGGCGATGAACGCCACGGTGCCGAGGATCTCGCCCTCCTGGGTGAGGCCGGCGTCGTCGTGCGGCTTGCTCAGGCCGAAGTCGCACAGCCGGACGTGGCCGCTGGCCGCGACGAGGATGTTCTCGGGCTTCACGTCGCGGTGCATGATCCCGCGCTCGTGCAGGGCCGCGAGGCCCTTGGCGACCTGCACGGCCACGTCGATCGCCCGATCGACGGCGAACCTCCCCTCGGCGTGGATCAGCTCGTCGAGCGGGGTGGCCGCGAAGTAGTCCATGTCGAGGTAGGGCAGGCCCTCGAGGGTGCCCATGTCGCGCACGCGGACGAGGTTGGGGTGCTCGATCCCCCGCAGCACCGTCTGCTCGCGCGCGAAGCGGCGGGCCCAGTCCTCGTCCACGGCGGCGACCTCGGGGTCGAGCACCTTGACGGCGGCCAGGCTGCCGTCGCTCAGGCGCACCCCCTTCAGCACGCGGGTCAGCGTGCCCTGCGCGAGCTCCGCCACGATCAGCACGCCGCCGAGCAGGAAGCCGCCCTCGGTGGTGATCGGACGTGAGGCCGGCCCTGTGAACGCCTTGGGGTCGATGCGACGCGGCAGGCCGCCGTTCCCCGAGGACAGGAGGTGGCCGAGCTGCAGGCGGGCCTGGAAGCGGGCCAGGAGGTCGTGCGGGCGATAGGGCCGCAGCACCGAGTCGACCGCGCCTTCTTCGAGCGCGTGGGCGAGCAGGTCCTCGTGCGTGGGCTCGACCAGCACCACGCACGGCGGGATCGATGGGCCCTTGAGCCCCTTGAGGCCGCGCAGCACCTCGAGCCGGGTCAGCCCGTCGTCGGCGGCCAGCACCAGGAGCGAGGGGCGCGCGCCGTCCGCCACCCGGCGCAGCGCCTCCTGCCCGTCGCACGGGGTGACGCGGCCGAGCGCGCCGAGCAGCGAGCGGAGCTCGCCGTCGTCGGCGGCCTCGCCGACCAGGAACAGCTCCTCGCCGCCGTTGGCCTTGGTCCGCCCGTTCGCGCCTGACTGGTCGCTCATGAAGGATGCCTCAGGCGGCGGCGAGGATGGCAAGCAACCGCTCGGCCTTCAGCGACGCGCCGCCGACCAGCGCGCCCGCGCAGCCGGACAGTGAGAGCAGGTCGCCCGCGTTGCGCTCGTCGACGCTGCCGCCGTACAGCACGGGCATCCGCGCGGCGGCCTGGTCGCCGCACGCCCGCTCCAGGATCGCGCGCGCGTGGGCCAGCACGTCGGTCACCTCCGCCGGGGTGGGGGTCACCCCCTTGCCGATCGCCCAGCGCGGCTCGTATGCGATCACCACCTGCGCGGCGCGCGCCGGCTCGAGCCCGTCGAGGGCGGCCCGGAGCTGGTCGCTCACGACGCGCTGCGTCCGACCGGCGCGGCGCTCCTCCGCCGTCTCGCCGACGCACAACACGGGCCGAAGCCCGCCCGCGAGCGCGGCCCGCAGCTTGGCGCGGCAGCGCGCGTCGTCCTCGCCGGCGTGGCGGCGCTCGGAGTGGCCGACGAGCGCGAACGCGCAGCCGACGTCCACGAGGTGCCGGGCGGCGACCTCGCCGGTGTGCGCGCCCTCTCCGTGGGGAGACACGTCCTGCGCGCCGAGCTCGGCGGCGCCCGCCAGACCCTCTCGGAGCAGCGACAAGGCGGTGAACGGCGGGCAGATCACCGGGGTCGCCCGAGCCGCCGCCGGGCGGCCGGCGCGAAAGGCGCGGGCGAACTCGGCCGCCTCGGCCAGCGTCTTGTGGCTCTTCCAGTTGGCGATCACCAACCGGTCGGGAGCGACGAGGGGTCCCCCGCCCGCGACCGGCAGCAGCCCCCGCTTCCGGAGCACGTCGCGGGCGAGCGGCGTCAACAGGGCACCTGGCGGTAGCTCGACCCGCTCCATGCGCGCGAGGTCGGCGGCGGTGACCAGGGGGCGGGTCATACCAGACCCTACTGCGCCGCCGCGCTCCGAGGCAAGCGTGCGGGTTCTGCGTGGTCTCTGCACGCTGGGGGCGTCCTACCCTGGGTAGCGCCCCGCGCGCCACGCCCGAAACCCCTCGCGCACGACCAAGCGCCGTGTCGCCAGCATGAGCGCCGCTTCGGCCGGCGTGGCGCTCTCGCCAAGGTCTGGAAGCTCACGCCACTACAGCCGCGCCGCCGCGGCGGCGGTCACTCTCACTTGACAGAGGCGGACTCATAGGAGCGACAGCGGGGGCACGCTGGGGGGAGGCTGTCGCGAAATGAGCGTCGCTGATCCGGCTACCCGGCACACGAGCGACAGCTACACCGGGCACTGGGCCCGAAGCCCCTCACGCACTACAAAGCGCCCTCTCGCCAAGGAGCAGCGCCGCTTCGGGCGGCGCGGCGCCGACACCAACACCTGGCGCACTACACCCGTGCAGCCGCGCCGCCGCGGCGGCGCGCAATCTCAGCGACAGCGGGGGG
>CAZMSZ010000122.1:0-18884 GCA_964569055.1 uncultured Planctomycetota bacterium
TCGACGATCGCGGCGCTCCTGGTCGGGCTGCACCGCCCCTGGTCGGGTCGCGCCGAGCTCGGCGGGCGCGCGCTCGAGGAGCTCCCGCGCGAGCTCCTGGCGCGCGAGGTCGCCTGGGTGCACCGCGCGCCGCTCCTGTTCGCCGGCACGCTGCGCGACAACCTGACGCTGTTCGACCCCACGATCGACGAGGGGGCCCTCGCGGCCGCCGTGCGGGACGCCTGCCTCGACGAGGTGCTCGCCCGACGCCCCGGCGGGCTCGAGGCGCGCGTCGAGTCGCGCGGGCTCGAGCTGAGCGCGGGCGAGCGGCAGCGGGTCGAGCTGGCGCGCGCCCTGGTCCGCGACCCGCAGGTCCTGGTGCTCGACGAGGCGCTCGAGGCGCTCCAGCCCGAGCTGGAGGCGCGCGTGCGCGAGCGGCTGCGCGCCCGCGGCGTGGGGCTGGTGGTGGTCTCGCACCGGGCGAGCACGCTCGCCGCCTGCGATCGCGTGCTCGAGGTCAGGGACGGCGAGCTGCGCGCCGCGGGCGCGCCACCGGCGCCCGCGCCCTCGGCCCGGACGCTGGGCCCGTTCCACGGGGGGCACGCGCCGAGCCCGCGCCGCGCCGAGCCGCGCGGGGGCGCGGCGCTGCGGTCGGCGCTCGCGCTGGTGGCCGGAATCGAGGTGCCCGCCGCGGCGTCGCAGAACGCCGCCCTCGACGCCGCCGAGCACGAGCCGCTCCGCGCCATGGCGCGGCGCGCCCGACTGCGCGTCCGCCGCGTGCGCCTGGTCCGCGCGGACTGGTGGCGCGAGGACGCGGGCGACCTGCTCGCGTTCACGCGCGACGGGTCGCCCCGCGCG
The DNA here is from genome assembly GCA_964569055.1 of uncultured Planctomycetota bacterium. GTDB lineage: Bacteria > Planctomycetota > J058 > J058 > J058 > JAWLGW01. The sequence continues at coordinate 838 of CAZMSZ010000122.1, forward strand.
CTCCTGCGGCGAGGCGGGCGCTACCGGATCGCCGACCCGCGCTGGCCCGATCGGCTCGAGCCCCTCACGCCCGAGCACGCCGCCGACCTCGAGCGCGAGGCGTACACGGTCCTGCCCCGCGCGCCCGACGGGCCGCTGAGCGCGCCCTGGCTGCTCCGCGCGGGCCTCCCGCGCGCGCGGCGCGACCTCCTGGCCAGCGCGGCCCTGGCCTTCGGCGCCGGCTTGGTGCTGGCGAGCCTCCCGCTGGCGACGGCCGCGATTCTGCGCCACGCGCTGCCCTTCGGGGACGCCACGCTCATGGCCACGCTGAGCGGCGCCTGCGCGCTCGCCGCGATCGCGGCGGCGCTGCTCGAGGCGGCGGGAGCGATCGCGCGCCGGCGCGCGGAGGGTCGTCTGGAGCACGAGGCGGTCGTGGCCGCGGCCGACCGGCTGGTGCGCATGGAACCAGCCGCCCTGCGCCGCCTCGCGCCGGGGGAGGTCACCCGCCGCTGGGGCGGGCTGGGCGAGGCGCTGCAGCGGCTGTGGGACGCGACCACGCCCGGGCTGGCCGCGCTGGCCGTCGCCGGGGGCAGCCTGGTCGGGCTCGCGCTCCTCTCGCCGTCCCTGGCGCTGTTCACCCTCGGCCTGTGGCTGACGCTGCCGCTGGCCGCCGCCGCCGTGACCGCGCGCGCGCTGCCGAGCGAGGCCCGCCTCGAGGCACGCAGCCTGGAAGCTCGCTTGTTCCTGCTCGACCTCCTCCGCGGCATGCCGCGCCTCCGCTCGGCCGCGGCCGACGCGCGGGTGGCCGCCCGCTGGGAGGGCCTGCTGGCGCTCGAGCTCGACGAGCGCGTGCGCATGCGTCGCCTGGAGGGCGTGCAGCAGGCGCTCGAAGACGCCCACCCGCTCGCCGCCTTGCTGGCGCTCCTGGCCGCCTTCGCGGCCGGGGTCGACCCCGCCACGCTCGTCGCCGCCGCGCTGACCCTCCTCCTGGGCGCGCCCGCGGCGGCGGCGTGCGCACGGGCCGTGCGCGCGGCGCTGCTCGCCCGGCAGGCGCTCGGCCGCTTCGCGCCGCTGGTGGAAGGGGCGGTCGAGCCGCTCGCCGGTCACGACCCCGGCCGACTGCGCGGGGCGCTCGAGCTCGAGGGCGTGACGCTGCGCCACCCGGGGGCCCCGGCCCCCGCGCTCGACGACGTGTCGCTCCGGATCGAGCCCGGTCGGATCGCCGCCCTGGTGGGTCCGTCGGGCGCCGGCAAGACCACGACCCTCCGTCTCCTGGCGGGGCTCGAGCAGCCCGACGCCGGCGCGGTCCGGCTTGACGGTCGCCCCCTGCGCGAGCAGGACGTGGCCGCGGTGCGGGCCCAGCTCGGGGCGGTGCTGCAAGACGACCGCCTGCTGATCTCCACCCTCCGGCACAACGTGGTCGGGAGCGCGCCCAAGGGCCTCGACGAGCTGTGGGCCGCCCTGCGCGAGGCGGGGCTCGAGCGCGACGTGCAGGCCATGCCCATGGGGGTCCAGACGATCCTCGAGGACGAGCGGGTCTCGTCGGGCGAGAAGCAGCGCGTGCTCCTGGCCGCGCGCCTGCTCCGCGACCCGCGCGTGCTGCTCCTGGACGAGACCACCAGCGCCGTGAGCGAGGCCGCCGAGGGGGAGATCTTCCGCGCGCTGCGCGCCCGCGGGATCACGTGCGTGGTCGCGGCCCACCGCCGCAGCGCGATCGAGCTGGCGGACGAGGTCCACGTGCTGGAGCGAGGGCGGATCGTGGAGTCGGGTCCGCCCGCCGAGCTGCTGGCGCGAAACGGCGCGCTGACCCGCCTCCTGGGCGCGCCCCGTGCGCTGGAGGCGACCGCGTGAGCGAAGCGCGCCGCGGACCGTTCCGCGCGGGGGTGTTCGAGCTCCTGACCGGCGCCAACCAGGAGGTGCTGGCCCCGCTGCTGCTGGCGCCGCGCGGTCGCTTTGCCGCCGCCGCGCTGGGATTACTCCTGGCGGGCGCCCTGGCGCTCGCCCTCCTGCCCTGGGTCCCGCTGCAGGTCGAAGCGAGGGGGCGGCTGGTCGAGGGCGAGGGCGGACACCTCCGCTTCCTCGGCTCCACGCCCCTGCCCGCGCGTCCGGGCGCGCCGGTCCGGCTGGAGGCCACGGAGGGCGGCGTCCGGGTCGTGATCGCCGGGCGCGTGGTCCGGATCGACGGGCCGGCCGTCGAGGTCGAGGTCGAGGAGGGCCACGACGTCGGCCCGGGGGCGCGCTCGGCGGCCGTGGTGTGCCGCGTCACGATGGGACGCGCCTCGCCCCTCGCCCTGCTCAGCGGTCGTTGACCGGCGTTAGAAGGCCGCGGACGGCCCCGTAGCGCGATCGTGGGCCTTCCTTGCGGTCGGACGTGCGCGGAGCTATCGTCCGTCGAACGGAGGTGCCCATGGCGATCGAGGCTTTCAACGCGTTTCGTGCCGAGGTGGAGAAGGACGTAGCCCTGCAGGAGGCCTGCCGGGAGGCGCTGGCAAGCGGCAAGCCCGAGCTGATCGTCTCGCTCGGGAGCGAGCGAGGGTTCGAGTTCAGCGGCGCCGAGGCCGAAGCCGTGATCAACGAGTCGGAGCTCTCCGACCTCGAGCTGGAGCTGGTCGCGGGAGGCCTTCCGCTCGACTGCGGGAATGGTAACACGCGCAAGTAAGTAGCGATCGCGGCGCCAGCTAGCTCGATGCCACGCCAGCCGAGGCTGGAGCTGCGCGCGCTCCACCACGACGCGGCGGCCGTGTTCGCGCCTCTGATCCTGGCGCCCGCCCGCGCGTCGCTCGGCGAGATGCGCTGCGTAGCGGTGGGCGCGCTCGTGGGCGGCGAGCCCGCCGGCGCGGCGGTGGCCACGCTGTCGCAGGGCGGCGGGAGCGCCGCGCTCCGCTCGCTCGTCGTGCCGCCCTCCCGCCGCAGGCAGGGCGTGGCCACGGCGCTCGTGGCCGAGGTCGAGCGGCTCGTCGCCGCGCGCGGCGCGCGGGAGCTGACGCTGGAGTACGCGCCCGGCAAACCCTCTACGCCCGCCCTGCGGCGCCTGCTCGCGCGCCGCGGGTTCGAGGACCGCGGCTCCTTCCGCGCGGTCTATCGCGTGAGCGCGGACGTCATGGCGAGGCTGCCCTGGCTCGAGGCGGCGCGCCTGCCTGCGGGTTGCGCCTGCGCGGCGCTCGACGAGCTCACTCCCGAGGAGCGCGAGGGGCTGCGCGCGGCCTCGTGGTACGGCGCCGAGTGGGACCCGTTCGCGGCGACCGAGCGCCACGCCGAGCGGAGCTACCTCGGGCTGGTGTTACGCCGAGGGAGCGAGGTCGTGGGCTGGGTCCTGAGCGCGCGGGTCGCCCCGGACGCGCTCCTGTGGCACACCCTGCTCGTGCGGCGCGACCTGCAACGGACGGGCGCTGGGCTGGCCCTGTGCGCCGAGGCGCTGCGCCGGACCTCGGCCGACCCGTCGATCCGGAGCCACCACCTGGCGGTCGACGAGACGAACGGCCCCATGCAGGCGCTGGTGGCGGCGGCCCTCGCCCCGCACGTGTCGCCCCCGGCGCGGCTGCACGCCTGGCGCAAGCCGCTCCCGCGGCCCGCGGCCAGCGCGCCCGCGCCGGGCTTCGACTCGCTCTCGGCGCTGCTGCGGGCGCGTGCGGCCGAGCGCCCCGGACGCGCGACGTTCACGTTCCTCGTCGACGGCAGCTGGGACGGCCCGCGCCAGACGCTCGCGCCGGGCGAGCTCGACCGCCGCGCGCGGGCCACGGCGGCCCTCCTGCTCGAGCGCTGCCGCCCGGGCGACCGGGCCGTGCTCCTGCACCCCCCGGGGCTGGAGTTCCTGAGCGCGCTGTTCGGCTGCTTCTACGCCGGCGTGACCGCCGTGCCGGCCTATCCGCCCGCGAACCGTCGCCACGTCCCACGACTGCGCGGGATCCTGGCCGACTCGGGCGCGGCGCTCGTGCTGACGACCTCGGCCTTGGTCCCGGAGATCGCGGCCTGGCTGGAGGGCGACGGCGGCGCCCACGTGCCCGTGCTGGCGAGCGACGCCCTGCCCGCCGACCTCGAGGACGGCTGGCGCGAGCGCGCCTGCGGGCCCGACGACGTGGCGCTCCTGCAGTACACCTCCGGCTCGACCACCGCGCCGCGCGGCGTGGTGGTGCCGCACGGGCGGCTGCTCCACAACCTGGCGCTCAACCGCGAAGCGGGCGACCTCTCGCCCGAGACCCGCTTCGTGAGCTGGCTGCCCCACTTCCACGACTTCGGCCTGGTCGCGGGCCTGCTCCTGCCGCTGTTCACGGACGGGACGCTGGTGCAGCTCGCGCCGGCGGCGTTCCTGCAGCGGCCGGCGCTGTGGTTGGAGGCCATGACCCGGGCGCGCGCGACCTTCAGCGCCGGGCCCGACTTCGCCTACGACCTGTGCGCGCGGCGGATCGGGCCGGCGCAGCGCGCGCACCTCGACCTCGGCGCCTGGGAGATCGCGGTCAACGGCTCGGAGCCGGTGCGCGCGGCCACGCTCGAGCGGTTCGCCGCGGCGTTCGCGCCCTGCGGCTTTCGCGCCGAGGCGTTCATGCCGTGCTACGGGCTGGCCGAAAGCACGCTGACGGTCACCTGGAGCCCGAAGCTGCGCCCGGCCCGACGCGAGGTCGTGAGCGCAGCCGCGCTCACCCGGGGGCAGGTGCGGCCGCCCGCCCCCGGCGACCCCGGCGATCGGCGCGAGCTGGTGGGGTCGGGCCGCGCGCTGGGCGATATCGAGGTGCGGATCGTGGCGACCGACGCGAGCGAGGACGCGGCGGGCGACGCGCGGCCCGCCGCGCCCGACGAGGTGGGCGAGGTGTGGGTCGGCGGCGGCGGGGTGTGCCCGGGCTACTACGGGCGCACGGCCAGCGCGTTCGCGCACCGCCTGAGCGGCGAGCCCCGGCCGTTCCTGCGCACGGGAGACCTGGGGTTCTTGCGCGGCGACGCGCTGTTCGTGGTGGGCCGCGCCGACGACGTGCTGGTCGTGCGCGGCCGCAACCATCACCCGCAGGACCTCGAGGCCACGCTCGAGGGCGTGCACCCGGCGCTGCGCCCGCGCGGGGCCGCCGCGGTCGGGCTGGGGGAGGACGGCGGCGAGCTCGAGCTGGCGGTGGTCGCCGAGGTGGAGCGCGTGGCCGCGCGCTCGGTCGACGTCGCCGCCGTGGCCACGGCGGCGCGGGCTGCCCTGACCGACGCCCACGGGCTCGAGCTGCGGCGGCTGGTGCTCGTCCTCCCTGGCGCGCTGCCGCGGACCTCGAGCGGCAAGACCCAGCGCCGTCAGACGCGCGAGCGCCTGGTTGCGGGCGCGCTCGAGGGCGTCGTCGGCGAGTGGATGGCGCCGGCCGCGAGCGGAGACGAGAGCGCTCCACCCGCCTCGTCGCGGGCGGCGGAGCTGGAGGCCTGGCTGACGGCGCGCCTGGGCGAGCGCGGGCTCGCGCTCGACTCGCTGGCGGCGCTCGAGCTCCTGTGCGCGCTCGAGGATCATCTGCAGGTCTCGCTCTCGCCGAAGCTGCTCACCGCCGCCTCGACGCCGGCCGACCTGGCGCGCGCGCTCGCCGCCGAGCTCGAGCGGGACCGCGGCGGCGCGCTCGAGACGTAGGACGCTGCCTCGCAGGGCCGCGCCTCGCCTCGCGAGGGCGGCCAGGAGCGGATCCTGCCTGCGAGCAGGTCGAGGAGCTCTCGCGCTGGCGGGGGGTGCCCCTGCGCTGACGAGCGCGCCGCGTCGGATCGCGGGCGGTCGCCTCGCCGCCCACCTCCGCTCACCGCGTTGAATCGCCCGCGGATGGCCGTTTGGGGGGCGCGCCGGAACGACCCGTTCGGCTATCGTAGGGGCCGACCCACGGTGGGAGTCATGCGTCGTAATTCCTGCCCTTGCACCCGACTGACGGCCCGACTATCCCTCAGTATGAGCCGAGTCGGCCTGTTGGGCCCCGCGGTCGGGTTGTGGTGCGTGCTCAGCACGAGCGCCGCGCTGGCCGACGAGTTCTCGCTGCGCGACGGCCGGACGGTCACCGGCCGGGTGATCGCCGCGGGGCCCGGCCGGATCCTGCTCGACGGCAGCGGCGCGCAGCAGTTCCTGGAGCGGTCGGAGGTCGTCTCGCACCGCGGCGACGACGGCCGCCCCGTCTCGCCCCCCGCCTCGGACGCCAGCGATCCGGTGGGGGTGATCAAGCTGGTCGAGGGCACGGTGCGCGTGCACCGCCGCGGCCAGGAGATGCCGGTCTCGGCGATCGGGTCGCTCGCCGCGCTGCTCGAGGGCGACGAGCTGCGCACGGGGCCGTACGGGCGCGTGCAGCTCCTGCTCCCGAGCGGCGCCATGGTCTCGGCGCGCGACGACGCGATCGTGGTGCTGCGCGGCGGCGGGCCCGAGCTGCTCGAGGGCACGCTGCGCCTCGAGGCGGAGGGCGCCGCGTTCGCCCTGGTGCCCGAGGGGCGGCTCGAGGTCCAGGCCGGCAAGGCCGAGGCGGAGCACCTGCGCGGGCGGACGCGGCTGATCTCGATCGCGGGGCGCGCGACGTTCCTCGCCGCCGCCGGCTATCGCCTCGAGCTCCCCCGCAGCCACGTGGCCGACGTGCGCGCCGAGCAGGCGGACGAGCCCGCGGCCGTCGCGGCGAGCAACACCAACGCCTGGCCCTTGCGCCTCGAGCTCGGCGCGCGCCGCGTGTCGATCCAGCCGGGCGAGCGGGTGCTGCTGCTCGGGATCGCCCCGCCGGCGGGCGCGGCGCCGGCGCCCTCGCACGTCCCGCCGCCGGGGCAGGTGATCGCGGCGGGGCCGCCCGCCCCCACCAGCCCGCCCGCGCGCGTGGAGGACCGGACCGCCGGCCGCCTGGTCCGGGCCAGCTCCGCCACCGTGCTCTACCGGCGCGACCTGCCGCCGCGCCGGCTCGATCAGGCCGAGGCGCGCGACCTGCCGCTCCTCGCCGACGACGTGCTCGAGACCGAGGCCGGCGAGGCGGTGGTCGAGTCGGGCGCCGCGCGCCTCACGCTCGAGGCCGGCGCGCGCCTGCGCGTGGTCGGCCCCGGGCTCGGCGCGCCCCTGGCGCTCCTCTCGGGCGAGGCGGTGCTCGAGACCAGCGACCGCACCAGCCTGGGGCTGCCGGGCGGCGAGGTGGGGCTGTTGAGCGGCCGCCTCGCGGTGCGCACCGCGCCGCGCGAGGAGGGGTCGGCCCGCACCGAGCTCGGGCTCGCCGCGGGCACGGCGGGCGCGCGGTTCGGCGAGGCCGTGCGCGCCGAGCTGCTCGGCCCCGCCCAGCTCGAGGTGGACGCCTCGCTCACCGGGATCGCGCTGCGGGTGCCGCCCGCCGCGGCGGCCGTGCCGCTGACCCTCGGCGGGCTCGACCTGCGCCTGCGGCCCGGCGGCGAGGTGCGCTGGGCCCGGATCGGCGAGGTCGAGGCGGTCGAGCTCGGCCCGAGCCGGATCGAGCTGGTGGGCGGCGTGCGGGCCCGGATCGTCCCGGGGCCGAGCGAGCAGGACCTCGTCGAGCTGACGCAGGATCGCAGCCGGTTCCCGCTCGTGGCCGGGACCTACCGCTTCGCGCGCCAGGGCCAGCGCCTGGTGGCGGACGTCCCGCCGCTGGTCCGCGGCGAGAGCGGGCTCGCGGCGGCCGAGCCCGCTCCGGAGACGCCGAGCGCCGACCTCGGCCAGGCCACGCCCGCCGCGAGCGCGCCGGCGGTCGCCGAGCGCGCCCCCGCGCCGGCGACGCCCGGCGAGGAGCGGCACGAGCTCGCCGGGGGGGTGGTCGTGCACACCCGCGGCTGGGGCCCGCTGAAGGTGCTGCGCTCCTCCGCCGAGGGCGTCGCGATCGACACCCGGGGCGGCGAGGTCGTGCTCGCGCCCGGCGCCACGATCACCCTGGCGCGCGCGGGCGCGACCACGCGGCTCACCACCCGCGACGGGCGGCTCGTGACCCACGAGGAGGGCGCGGGGCGGTTCACGGCGCGGCTCGAGCGCGACGGCACGCTGCGCCTCGACGTGTTCGCCGGCGACGAGCACCGCAGCCTCGAGGTCGAGCGCGGGGTGGAGTTCGACCTCGCGATCCGCGCCGACAACTACGTGCTGTCCTACGTGTTCGGCCAGGCGGTCTACGTCGAGGCCGGGCGCCACGTCTCGGTGACGCAGGCGGCCGGCCTGCGCTCGTACCTGGCGGCGGAGCGAGGGGGCAGTCGATGAGCGAGCGGAGTCGGCGGCTGCCTGCTTCCCTGGCGCTGGCCCTGGCCGGCGCGCAGCTCGCGGCCCTGGCCGGCGCGGGCGAGGTCCGCGCCGAGACGTTCCTGTTCCGCGACGGGCGGCAGGAGCCCGCGCAGGGCGAGGTGCTGGTCGAGTTCTCCGACGTGCTGTTCGTGGCGCTCGACGGCCAGACGAGCGCCTCCTTCGTGCGCCGCGCCGAGCTGGCCGCGATCGTCGACGACGTGGGCCAGCGCCACGAGGCGCCCGCGCTGGGGGCGTTCGCGCGGGTCGGCGGGCCGACCCCCGCGGCCGCGCTCACCGACGCGGTGGGCGAGGTGACCGTCGGCGGGGCGCCGGTCGGCGCGACCGGCGAGGCCGTGTTCGTGGCCGCCGACGACGTGGTGACCACCGGCGAGAGCGGCCTGGCGCGCCTGGTGTTCCCCTCGGGCGCGGTGATCAAGCTGGGCCCCGCGGCCGAGCTGATCCTGCTCGCCGGCGGCGCCGGCGAGGGCGTCGTCCACCGCGCCGGCGAGGCGTTCGTCGAGACGCGCCTCCGCCCGCTGCTGCTCGAGCTGGCGGGCGGCCACATGCTCACGGTCGACGGCGGCGCGCAGACCACCTGCCTGGCGGGCGCGCCGGGTCGGCCCAGCGACGCGCTCGCGGTGCAGGTCCACCGCGCCAGCGCCGCGATCCGCTGGCCCGAGGGGCGGGTCGAGCTGGTCGCGGGGCAGGGCGTCACGTTGGCCCGCGGAGCCGACGGCTGGCGGCTCACGGCCGACCTCGCCAACACCGATCCGCTCTCGCTGCTCATGAACGGCGAGTCGAGCGGGCTGGCGCCGGGCGAGGAGGTCGCGGCCGGGCGCGAGCAGCCGGGCGCCGCCGGCGCGATCACCTGGGAGCTGCTGCGCTCGAGCGGGGCGCTGTGGGTGCGGCGGGGCGCCCAGCCCTGGATCGAGCTCGCGCCCGAGCAGCGCGCGCGCCTCGGCCTGCGCCACGGCGACGGGCTGCGCACGGGCGCGGGCGGCGCCGCGACCCTCAGCCGGGTCGACGGCGCGTCGGCCACGCTCGAGGCGAGCAGCGAGCTGACCCTCGACGAGGCGCGCGGGCTGACGCTGGTCGCGGGCGGGCTGCTGGTCGAGGCCGCCAACGCCGGCGTGCGGGTCGGCACGCCCGGCGGGCCGGCCGAGCTCCGCCTGAGCGTGCTGCGGCTGCGCAAGCCCGCCGTGCAGAGCGGCGCGGCCGACGGCGCGCAGCCCGCCGGGGACGCGCTCGAGCTCGTGGCCCAGGCCGGCGCGCCCGCCGTCCCGCTGGGCCCGGCCGCGCGGCTCACCCTCGAGGCGGGCGCCGCCGGCCTGGTGACGGCCTGGGGCGATCGTGTGCGGGCCGAGCTGGCGCGAGGCGCCGCGCGCGTGGTGTCGACCGCGCCGACCGCCGCGCAGGACCCGGGCTTCGCCGTCGGCCTCGCCCCTGGCGACACGCTCGGCGTGGCCCCGCTCGTGGGCCCGTTCGAGGGCCTGTTCGAGGGCGAAGGCCTCGTGGCGCTCGAGCTGCCGGGCGAGCGCGTGCTCGGCTTCCTCACGCCGGGGGTGGGCGCGACCGTGTCGCTCACCGAGGGGCGCGTCGCCCTGGCGGGCGGAGCGTCGCTCGAGCTCAAACCCGGGCTGCGCCTCGGGCTGGCGCGCGAGCCGGGCGGCGCGCCCGAGCTGCGCTTCGTCTCGGGCCCGCGGCTCCGGCTGGAGGAGCCGCTCGCCATGCTGGTGGAGAACCCCACCGTGGTCGTGCGCCTCGCCGACGGGGGCGAGACCACGCTCGCGCTCGAGGACGACGTGCGCGGCGCGCTGATCGCCCCCGGCGGCCAGCACGCGGCCGCCGCCGTCCGCACGCGCGCGAGCGACGCGTTCGAGGTCGCGGCGGGCGGCCAGGCGCGCCTCGACCGGCACGCCGGCCGAATGCGGTTCGCGTACGGCGACCGGCGGCAGATCCTGGTCGAGGAGGGCGCGCCGCCGGTCGAGGCGCGCTTCGCCGACCCGAGCGGGCTGTTGTTCCTCACCATGCCCGGCGCGCCGGCCATGCCGCTCCCGGCGGGCCGTCCGGTGACGGTGCTCGTGACCGCCCAGGGCGAAATGATGTTCGCCGATCCGACCGGGCTGGGTGAGGGCGGAGCCGGGCTCGACGAGCTGCTCAGCGGCCAGGACGCCCCGGGCGCGATCGAGCTGATCGCGGAGGACCGCCTGAGCGACCTCCTCGACACGCTCCCGCCCGACAGCCCCAGCGGCCCGTGAAGCGTTCCCTCCCCCTGCTCCTCGCCGCCGCCGCGGCAGCGTGGGCCCCCGCCCCGCTCGCGGCGCAGAGCTTCTCCGACTTCGAGGCGGTGGGGCGCTTGACCGACGCGCGCAAGGAGGCGCGCCCGCTGCGGGTGGACCAGCACACGCTCGAGCCGAGGGTGCAGCTCAAGCTGCTGGGGGTGACCACCCCCCACGTGTTCGGCGCGGTCGGCGGCGGCTACACCGACAACCTGCTCCACGCCGACGCGGACGAGCCGGGCGAGGCGATCGAGCGCGAGGCCTTCGGTCGCGCCGAGGCCGGGGTGCGGTTCGACACCGAGCTCGGCGACCACCGCCTCGAGCTGGGCTACCGCGCGCGGGCGACGGAGTATCAGGGAGGGCGCTACGACCGACGCGAGCAGGAGGCCGAGGGGCGGCTCGACCTCTACTGGAACGCGGTCGAGGTCCACACCGACCTGGCCTGGCGGCGACGGGCCTACCCCCGCCAGCTCCAGCTCCGCGGGCTGATCCGCGCCGACGAGCTGGTGGCGCGCACCTGGGGCCAGGCCGTGGTCGGCTCGTTCGGGGTGCGGCTGGGCGGGCACTACACCCGCACGGAGTACCTCGAGGACGAGCTCGAGTTCTTCGACACCGGCGCGGGCGGCTTCGACGCTCAGTTCCAGGTCGAGCTCCGCCCCGACCTGCGGGTCGTCCTCGAGTACAACTGGTCGTTGATCGCGTACCGTGAGGACGTGCTGGACGATTACCAGATGCACCAGGTCCGGGCCGGGCTCGACGGCGAGGTGTCGCCCAAGCTCCACGGCTCGATCAAGGTCGGCATCGCCGCCCAGACCGTCGACGACGACGCCTCCACCGGCGACGACCGCGAGTACCTCGGCTTCGTGACGGAGGGCGCCGTCCGCTGGCAACCGCTGGCGTTCACCGCGCTGGTGTTCAGCTACACGCGGCGCGTCGAGCCCTCGACCAGCTCGAACTTCCTCCTCACCGACGCGCTGCGCTTCGCCGTGACGCAGGACCTGTTCGACGAGAAGCTCTCGCTCGAGGCGGCGGTCGGCTACGCCCACTCGGTGGTCCGGCCGGGCGAGCACATCAACCGGATCGACGCCGACCTGCGCGCGGTCTACCAGCTCCAGGACTGGCTCTCCGTCGCGGGCTCGTACGGGTTCACCAACTTCGAGAGCGGCTTCTTCGCCTCGGACTACTCGGCGCACACGGTCTACTTCTCGGTGGGGTTCGGGCTGTGAGCGCGGCGAGGCGTGGACCGTGGGGGGTCGCCGGCGCCCTGGCGCTCGCGCTCGCGGGCTGCGTCACGTTCGGCGGCGAGGCGCTGCCCGGCGACACGTCGCTCCCGCCCGCGCGCCCCGGCTCGACCCTGCCGCCGCCGCCGCCGCTGCCGCCGCCCGCGCCCCCGCCCGAGCTGCCGGTCGCCGCGCTCACCGCGGACGACCGGCTGCGGCCCGGCATGCTGGTGGAGATCGACGTCGTGAACGAGCCGACCCTCTCGCTGGAGCGGGCCCCGATCGGCCGCGACGGCCGGCTGTTCTTCCCGTTCCTGGGGCGCGTGCCGGCCGCCGGGCAGACCCCGATCGAGCTGGGCCTGGCGATCGCGCGCGAGCTCGACGAGCGCGGCTATCTGATCTCGCCGCAGGTCGACGTGACCGTGCTCGAGCGGAGCGGGCACCGCGCCTACGTGCTCGGGCGGGTGGGCCGGCCCGGGGCGTACGACCTCCCGTTCGACCGCGCGCTCACGATCACGCAGCTGATCGCCATGGCGGGCGGGCTCTCCACCTCCAAGGCCGACCTCGAGGCGGACCCCTCGGCGATCCGCCTGATCCGCGAGGTCGACGGCGAGCGGCGCGCGTACCGGATCTCGTTCTTCGACATCGTGTCGCGCGGCGACCTGGCCAAGGACGTGCCGATCCAGGACGGGGACGTGCTCTACGTCCCGCCCAAGCAGGAGCTGTTCATCTTCGGGGCGGTCAAGAAGCCGGGCGGGTTCCCGCTCGCCGACGGGAGCCGGATGCAGGTCGACGAGGTGCTGCAGCTCTCGGGCGGCTTCACCGACGACGCGGACGACGCCAACCTGCTCCTGATCCGGCGCACCGCGAGCGGCGCCACCCAGACCTACCGGATCCCGTCCGAGCCGCTGGCGCGGGCCGAGGTGGAGGTGACCACCGGCGACACGGTGATCGTGCCCGCCCGCCGCGGCAACCGGGTGTTCGTGATCGGCCAGGTCGACCGGCCCGGCGCGATCCCGCTCGATCAGCCCGGCTTGACCGTGATCCGGATCCTGAGCCTCGCCGGCGGGCAGACCCGGATCGCCTCGGGCACCGTGAACCTGATCCGGCGGGTCGAGGGGAAGGCCAAGGTGTTCGAGGTGCCGGTGGGGGCGATCCTCGCCAGCGGCAACCTCGACCGCGACCCGCTGGTCGAGCCGGGCGACCTGATCGTGGTCCCCGAGGGCTTCTTCTAGTGCAGGCCCCCCGCGAGCAACGCGAGCCCGAGCCGTTCGTCGAGGAGGAGGCGTTCCTCGACGCCGACGAGCTGCGCGCGTACCTCGCGATCCTGCGCCGGCACCTGCCGCTGATCGTGGCGGTGGCGCTCGCCTGCACCGCGGCCGCAGCGCTGCGCACGCTGCGCCTCCCGCGCGTGTTCGCCGCCAGCGCGCGGATCCAGCTCGCCAAGGAGGCGCAGGGGCCGCTCGAGCGCGAGATGCGGATCTGGCAGTCCGAGCTGATCCAGCTGGAGTACATCAACACGCAGGTCAAGGTGCTCGAGAGCACGTCGCTCGCCGAGAGCATGCTCGAGCAGCAGCCGCGGATCACCAACGAGCTGCGGGCGGACCTGCACGACCCCGAGGCGGGCCCCCTCCCGCTGGGGAGCCTGGCGGAGGCCTACAAGTTCGGCCTGGTCGTCTCGACGGTGCGCGACACGTACCTGGTGGACGTCACCTACGAGTCGACCGACCCCGAGCGCTGCCCCCGCTACGCCAACGCGCTGGCCGAGGCGTACATCCGCGAGCTCAAGAGCCGGTGGGGCGAGAAGACCGAGACCGCCACCGAGAAGCTCGGCGAGCAGCTCGACGTCCTGTCCGAGCGGCTCGAGGCGAGCCAGACCACCCTGCGCAAGTTCCTCGAGGACATCCAGGTCGCCGACTTCGGCGAGGCGCAGCGCCTCCTGTACGCGCGGATCGAGGGGAACAACGGCGCGCTGGCGGGCGTGCAGCGCGAGCGCAACCGGCTGGACGCCGAGCTCGAGGCGGTGCAGCGCGTGCTCGATCAGGGCCGGCCGATCGAGAGCGCGCCCGCGATCGCCGACGACCGGCTGGTGCAGCAGCTCCGCCAGGAGCTCGCCGACGCCGAGCTGCGCGTGGTGGAGCTGGGCGAGCGCTACGGTCCGAGCTGGCCCGAGGTCAAGGCGGCGCGCGCCAAGCGCGACCAGCTCAAGCTGCTGCTCCGGCGCGAGATCGAGACGATCCGCGGGCAGCTGCAGGCGCGGCGGGACGCGCGGATCGCCGAGGAGCAGGGGCTGCTCGAGCGCGCCCGCCAGCTCGACGAGGAGAACCGCGAGCTCGCCCGCCGCGCGCGCATGCACGAGGCGCTGCAGAGCGAGGTCGAGTCGAACCGGCGGCTCTACCAGGAGAACGTGAACCTGCTCAAGGAGATCGGGATCTCGGGCCAGACCACGCCCACCAACGTGCGGGTCGTCGACTGGGCGCGCGAGGCGGTGCAGGTGCGGCCCAACCACACCCGCAACCTGGCGCTGGGCGGCGCGCTGGGGCTGCTGTTGGGGGTGGTGATCGCGCTGGTCGTGGAGCGCCTCAGCGACCGGATCCGGAGCACCCACGACGCCACGCGCGCGCTCGGGATCCCGGTGCTCGGCGTGATCCCCGAGGTGGCCGAGGTCACCGACCTCGAGCTCGACCGCTACGCCCTCACCCAGCCGCACTCGGTGTTCGCCGAGGCCTTCCGCAAGGCGCGCCTCCAGCTCACCGCGGTGGGCGCCTTCCCCGAGGCCGGCTGCGGCGTGCTGCTCTGCTCGAGCGGGCTGCCGCGCGAGGGCAAGACCGTGTGCGCGCTCAACATCGCGATCGCCTGCGCCCAGGCCGGCGCGCGCACGCTCCTGATCGACGGCGACATGCGCAACCCGCGCCTCCACCGCGTGTTCGACCGCCCGCTCGAGCCGGGCCTGGGTCAGGTCCTGGGCGGGCTCGAGGCCTGGGAGCCGACGCTCTCGCCGACGCAGGTGCCCAACCTGGTGCTCCTCGCGGCGGGCGCCACCAGGGAGAACCCGGCCGAGCTCCTGGCGCGCGACCGCAGCTTCGAGGACCTGCTCACCCGCCTGCGCGGCCAGTTCGAGCGGATCGTGATCGACACCCCGCCGGTGGCGGCCGTCTCCGACGGCACCGAGATGGCGGCCCACGCCGACGCCGCGCTCCTGATCGTCTCCGCCCGCGCCTCGAGCCGCACCGCCACGGTCCTGGCCCACACCGAGCTGACCCGGGTCGGCGCCGCGCCCCAGGGGATCCTGTTCAACCACCAGGGGCCGAGCGACCTCGGCGCCTACTACAGCTACTACCGGAGCTACTACCGCACCGACGAGGGCGCGACGGCGGGATGACTGCGCCGGAGTGTTAGCGCGCGGGCTGAAGACAACGCGGAATATCGACAGAGGACAACAATCCGAACGCCAGAATGGCTGTCGCTTCAGCGGCCGCCCCTGGGCGCGCGGGGCTCCAGCCCGTGCGGCGCGCCGCTGCCTCCCGGAGTAGACCCGCCCGCATGGGCTCGCAAGCAGCTCAGCGCGCGGCGTTGATCCGGCTGATGATGTTCGTGGTCGACAGGCCGGGCAGCAGCTCGACCAGCTCGACCCGGCCGCCGTAGCCCTCGACGAGCTCGCGGCCGACCACCACCTTGCCGCGGTAGTCCTCGCCCTTGCAGAGCACGTCGGGGCGGAGGCGGTCGATCAGGGCCAGCGGGGTGGACTCGGCGAAGGGGACGACGAGGTCGACCGCCTCGAGCCCGGCCAGCACGGCGGCGCGCTCCTCGAGCGGGAGCACCGGGCGGTTCTCGCCCTTGCCGAGCGAGCGGACCGACTCGTCGGTGTTGAGCCCGACCACCAGGAAGTCGCCCTTGCTGCGGCACCCCTGCAAGAAGTGGACGTGCCCGGCGTGGAGCAGGTCGAAGCAGCCGTTGGTGAACACGATCGTGTTGGCCTTGCGCCGCTCGAGCTCGAGCCGGGCGGCGGCCGCCTCGAAGTCGACGATCTTGCGCTTGAGCTGGGGCGGCGCGACGCCGCGCAGCTCGGCCGTGAGCGCGGCCGGCGTGATCGGGACCACGCCGAGCTGCTCGACCTCCCAGCCGGCGGCGACGTTGGCGAGCTGGAGCGCGTCCTCGAGCGGCGCGCCCGCGCCGAGCGCGAGGCCCAGCACCGAGAGCACCATGTCGCCGGCGCCCGCCACGTCGAACACGTCGCGCTCCTTGGCCGGGAAGCGGCGCCCCTCGGCTTCGCCCGAGCGGAGCAGGTAGACCCCGTCGCGGTCGAGGGTGACCGCCGCCCAGTCGAGCTCGAACCGCTCCACCAGGGCCCGCGCCGCGGCCAGGATCGACTCGGGGTCGCGCGGGAGGATCTCGACCGCGCCCGCGGTCTCCTTGCGGTTGGGCGTCATGCCGGTCGCGCCGCGGAACCGGGCGAACGGCGTGCTCGGGTGGGGATCGACCAGGACCGGGACGCCGCGGGCGCGGGCCGCGGCCGCGAGGCGCTGGGCGAGCTCGCCCGCGAACGCGCCCTTGCCGTAGTCGGAGAGGAGCACCACCTGCGCCGAGGCGAGGCGCTCGCGCGCCGCCGCCTCGAGCCGCGCCTGGACGTCGGCCGGGAGCTCGACCGAGTCGCGGTCGATCCGCAGCAGGTGCTGCGCCCTGGCGATCACGCGGGTCTTCTCGGTGGTCGGGACGGCCGGGTCGCGCAGGATCCCGCTGGCGTCGACCCCGGGCAGCTCGGCCAGGAGCGCGGCGGAGCGGTCGCCGGGGCGGTCCGTCCCGAGCACGCCGAGCGCGTGCACGCGCGCGCCGAGCGCGGAGAGGTTCGCGATCACGCTCCCCGCGCCGCCGAGGCGGACCTCCTCGCGCTCCACGCGGAGCACCTGCACGGGCGCCTCGGGCGAGATCCGCGAGACGTCGCCCCACACGTAGCGGTCGAGCATGAGGTCGCCGACGAGCAGCACCTCGACCCCCGCGAGGGCCTCGACCAGCGGCAGCAGGTTGGCGGTCATGACGTGCGTCGCTCCAGGCGCGGCGCGGCCGCGCGGGGCTGCGTTCTACCATTCGCCGCCTCGCCCGAGAGCGCGCGGTCGAGCAGCGCCTCGAGCGCGTCCTCGGGCTCGACCACGGCCTCGACCCCCAGCGCCAGCCAGCCCGCGCGGCGCGGCCCCGCCGCGAGCAGCTCGGGGAGCTTGACCGCGTCCTTCTCGGTCACGCACACCCAGCGGACCGCGCGCTGCGAGGCGAGCTCCTCGAGGCGCGCCACGTCCGCGGCGGTCCAGGCGTGGTGGTCGGGGAGCTGCTCGAGCTGCGTGGTGCGCACGCCGAGGCCGGCGAGGGTCGCGGCGAACGCCGCCGGGTTGCCGATCCCGCAGGCGGCGACGACCGCGCGGCCGGCCAGGGCGCTCGGGTCCTCGTGCCCGGGCTCGCCGCTCGGCGCGGCCTCGCCCGCCGGGGCGGGCGAGCCCTCGGCTTCGGCGGGCCGGGCCAGGGTCACGAGCCGGGTCGGCTTGACCGCGAGCCGCAGCACCGGCCCTTCGAAGCCACGGGCCCGGACCTCGGCCTCGAGCTGCCCGACCGCCGAGGCGCCGACGAGCTCCACGCGCGAGAGGACCACGGCGTCGGCCCGCCGCAGGGCGCGCGGCGGCTCGCGCAGGCTGCCGCGCGGCTGCAGCCAGCCCGGCGGCGTCCCGAACGGCGCGGTGGCGTCGAGCAGCACCAGGTCGAGGTCGCGCGTTAGCCGGCGGTGCTGGAAGCCGTCGTCGAGCAGCAGCACCTCGGCCCCCGCCACGACCGCCTCGCGCGCGCGGCGCACCCGATCGCGCCCCGCGAAGGGCAGGACCGCGGGGAGCGCGGCGGCGATCAGCCGCAGCTCGTCGTTGAGCTCGCCGTCGCGGGCCGCCCCGTAGCCGCGCGCCAGCACGGCGACCTTCAGCCCCCGGGCCAGCAGGCGGCGGGCCAGCGCGATCGTGAGCGGCGTCTTGCCGGTGCCGCCGTTGCTCAGGTTCCCGACCGAGATCACCGGCCGCGGCACCCGGTGCGTGCGCAGGACCCCGAGCCCGTACAGCCCGGCGCGCACGGCCACGCCCAGCCGGAACAAGCCCGCGGCCAGGCAGAGGACCGCCCGGGCGAGCGAGGCTCCGAGGCCCCGGCGCTCGCCGCGGATCAGCGCGTGATAAGCCTGAAGGTCGATCGGCGCGCCTGCCTTTCGCGGGCATTCTGGCATCTGGCGCGACCCGCCCGGAAGGGCTGCCTTCGGGCCACGCACGGGGGCGGTCCGAGGCGGGGCGGGAGAGACGTGCGGCTTCCGTCGAGGACGAAGCCGAGACCGCCAAGGAAGAGCTGTCGCGACCGAGGTCAGCTCCCCCG
>CAZMSZ010000123.1:0-3655 GCA_964569055.1 uncultured Planctomycetota bacterium
TGGCGAGGGCGCCGCGCCGCCCGAAGCGGCGCTGCTGCTTGGCGAGAAAGCGCTTCGTAGTGCGAGAGGGGCTTCGGGCTAGTGCCCGGTATCGCTGTCGCTCGTGTGCGGGGTGGCCGGATCAGCGACGCTCGCTCACTTCGCGACAGCCTCCCCCCCGCTCTCGCTGAGATTAGGGCAGCGCCTCCAGCTCGACCCAGCCCCAGGCTGAGCCGCGGTCCGTGGGGGGCTCGACGCGCACCACGCGCAGGCTCGCGCGCTCGCCCTGCAGCGTGGCGCCGGGGCGCGCGAGGACGTGGCGGTCGTAGCCCTGCATGGGGTCGCGCTCGTAGTCGCCGGGGAAGACGTTGAGGCTGACGGCGGGCGGCGACCCGGGGCCGTCGGGGTCCTCGACCACGTTGCCGACCCCGAGCACGCGACCGTCGGGCAGTCGATACAGGCCGAGCGCCTCGAGGCGCAGCGGGCCGGCCTCGAGCTCGCGATCGAGCGCGCGGGTGATCGGCGCCTCGGCGGTCGGGTCGCGGAAGGTCCGCGCCCACTCCAGCTCGAGCGCGCCGCCCGGCTCGAGCGAGCGCACTCGCCCCTCGGCCGCGCCGAGCCGGAGGCGGTCGCCTTCCGCGAGGAACACCTCGTAGCTGAGCGCGCCGTCGCCGAGCGCGAGCACCGCCCGAGCGCGCCCGCCGAGCTCGAGGTGCTGCGCGAGCCCGACCGCCGCGTTGGCCGAGGGGCGCGCCACTCCGCCGCGCTCGAGGCGCTCGACGTACTCCCCGGGCGCGACGTCCACCGCCGACGCCGCGGCCTCGGGCGAGAGGCCGACCGGGGGCGCGACCGGCGGCTCGCCCGCGTCGTCCGGTCCGTCCACCTCCTCGGGCGCTGGTCGATCCGCCTCGGGCGCCGGGGCGTGGGCGTCTGCCTCCGGCGCGCGCCCGGGCGGAGGAGCAGGGGGCGCGGGCGGCGGCGGTGGGCAGCCGAGCAGCGCGAACGTCGCGAACACGCCGAGGGCGCCGCGTGCCTGGCGCGCCGAGGGCCGCATTAGAAGCGCCCCACGTAGATCCGCTCGACGACCTCCTGCAGCTCGTCGGCGGTGAGCGGCCGAGACGCGTGCCGGAAGCCCCACGGGTTGTGGATCACGAACCCGCCGTCGCGCTCGCCCATGACGACGTAGGCGTGGTTCCCGACCAGCCCGTAGTCGAGCTCGAGCTTCTCCTTGATCGTCCCCTTCGTCGCGATGCAGACCGGGTTCCCCTTGCGGAGCGCCGCCTGCAGGATCAGCCGGGTCTGGACCGCCCACACCGGCCGGAAGCGGGAGGCCGACTCGCCCGAGAGGAACTCGAAGGTCGTGGTCGGCGAGCCGCCCACCAGCTCGGCGTAGCCGCCCTCGTACTCGGCGTAGGCCTTCTCGATCATGGCCGGCCACAGCTCGTACAGGACCTGCGCCCCCTCGCGGCGCTGGTCGCCGAGCTTGGCGAAGGCCGGCAGGCGCTGGCTGCCCCGCGTCACGTAGGGCAGCTCGCGGTCCACCCGGACCGTGGCGTCTCGGTAGAACCAGCCCACGTCGTAGAGCTTGACCGAGTAGGTCCCGTCGCCGTGGTCCGTGATCAGCTCGCGGATCCGGTCCGGGTCGGTGTGCGCGACCGCGATCATGCCCGCGATCAGCCAGCAGTCGCCGAGGCCGCCCTGGCGTGGGTCGTTGGGGTGGACCTCGCGGCCGTCGCCCTTCCCCTCGACGAACGGCACGCCCAGGAAGGTGGTCGTGCCCTCGGCGCGCTCGCGCGAGAACTTCGGGACAGTCTGCGCGCCGGCGCGGGCCTGCTCCGTCCTCCCGTGGGCGGCGGCGACCGCGCGACCGTCCACCAGGCAGCGGCTTCGCCAGCGCTGCCCCGCGGCGTCGACCTCGAGCTCGAACGCGACGAGCGGCTGGCTCTCGCCGCCGAGCAGCCCGCCTGCCGCCCCGCGCGGCGCCCGCAGGAAGGCGCGCACGCTTCGTCCCCGCCGCGTGCCCTCGCCGGTCAGCTCGAGGGAGCGTCCGTCCCGGTAGGTCATGCCGTGGCGCACGCTCACCCGGTCGTCCGCCCCCGCCGCGACCACGACCGTGGCCGCGAACCCACCGACCCGCAGGTCCTCCCCGGCGCCCACGAAGCGGCCGAGCGGGCTCACCGCCGGCTGCTCGCTCGTCCGCTGCGAGGGCGGATCGGCCCACACGGGCGCGCTCACGCCCACCAACAACGCCCACGCCACCACCCGACGTACCATGCGCTCCTCCTCCTGCCGGGGGCGGGCTTCGCGAGGGCCGTGCCCAGGGTTCAACTGCTTTCGCAGGGCTTTCAGCGGGCCGCGGTTCGGTTCGCGCCGAGGGCGAGCGTCGGAATGGCCCGACGCCCCCCTCCCTCTGGGACCCGCTCGCGATCGCGGCTAGGCTGAACGACCGTGAGCGCCGAGCAGCAGCCCCCGCGCGACGGTCCCCCGCCCCGGCGGCCGGGCGCTCCGTCGACGGCCCACTCGGCGCCGCCGCCCGGCGCGCCTCGGCCGACGTCCGCGCGCCCGAGCGACCCGCGGCGCGAACCCAAGGCCGCCGACCGGGCCAAGGTGCGGACCCGCACCGGCAAGGTCGTGCCGGCCGCCGGCAAGCTGGCACCGCTCGACCCCGCCTCGTTGCGCGAGGGGCACCGCCGGCTGACCCGCCCCGAGCCGCGGCGCGCGTCCGAGGCGCGCCGCGAGCCCGAGCGGCCGCCGCCTCGCCCCGAGGAGGCGCGCGCCGTCGACGGCAGCCTCGGGCGCGAGCTCGAGCGCCGCTTGACCTCGCTGCTCGCGCGCCCCTCGGCGGCGGCCGGGGAGGCGCTCGCCGCGACCCTGGCGCCGCGGCTGGAGGCGCGCCTGCTCGAGGCGCTCCGCGCCCGCCTGCAGGCGGACCTCGCCGTGGAGGTCCGGGGCGCCCTCGCGCGGGCCCTCGAGGGAGAGGACCTGCGCGAGCTCGCCGCGAACGCGCGGGTCCTCTCGGCGCTGGCCGAGCGGCTCGACGTCGCGGCGCTCGCCGAGCGGGTGGCGCGCCGCGCCGCGGCCCAAGCCACCCACGAGACGCTGGCCGCGGTGCACCAGGCGCTCGACCCGGCGCAGGTCGCGGCGGAGGCGCGCGAGCGCGCGCGCGAGCAGGCGCTCGCCGCCGTGGCCGAGCGGGTGGACACCGCCGAGCTCGCCCAGCGCGCGGCCGAGCAGGCCGTGAGCGAGGCCGCGCGCCGGGCCCGCGAGACGCTCGAGGACCGGCTCGACCTCGCGGCGCTGGGCGAGGCCCTCCGCGAGCGCACCCTGACCCGGGCGCTCACGGCGGTGCTGGCGCGGATCGACCCCGAGGCCGTGGCCGCCGGGCTCGCGCCCGAGCTCGAGGCGCGGGCCGCCGCCCGGGCGCTCGACGGGGCCCTCGAGCGGCTCGACCCGAGCGCGCTCGCCGCGGCCGCGGCCCGGCAGGTGGAGGAGCGGGCCGCGGCCGACGCGCTGCGCGCGCTCGACCGCGAGCGGCTGCTCGCCGACGCGGCGGCGCGGGCGCTGGAGCGCGCGGCGACGGGCGCCGCGGAGGACGCGCGCGCGCGCCTCGACCTCGCCGCGCTCGCGGCCCGGGTGGAGGCGGAGGCGGCCGGCCAGGCCCGCGCCGCCGCGCTCG
>CAZMSZ010000123.1:3665-18824 GCA_964569055.1 uncultured Planctomycetota bacterium
AGCGCCTCGACCTCGCGGGCGTGGTCGCCGCGGCCGGCGAGCGCGCGCGCCGCGAGGTCGCGGCGGAGGCGCGCGAGGCGCTCGCCGCGCGCCTCGACCTCGCCGCGCTCGCGGCGAGCGCGGGCGAGCGGCTCGCCGCGGCCGTGCACGAGCAGGCGCTCGCCCGCCTCGACCCGGTCGAGCTCGCGGCCGCGGCGCGGCGCGACGCGCTGGCGCGCGCCACGGCAGCGGCGCTGGGGGCGGCCGAGCAGGCGCTCGACCTCTCCGCGCTCACGGCCGAGGTGGGTGACCTCGTGCGGGCGCGCGCGACCGAGCGGGCCGCGGCCCTGGTCGACGCGGCCGGGGCGGCGGCCGAGGCGACCGAGCGCGCGACCGAGCGGGCGCTCGCGACCCTGCACGAGCAGCTCGACGCGGCGGGGCTGCTGGAGGCGGTCCACCGCAAGGCGACGGCCGAGGCGTTCGCGGACCTCTCGGGCCGGCTCGACGGCGAGGCGCTGGCGCGCGAGGTGCGCGAGCAGGCCGCGGCGCGGGCCCTGGAGCACGTCTCGGGCGCGCTGCAGGGGCAGCTCGTGCCCGAGGCGATCGCGGCCGGCGTGCGCGAGCGCGCGGCCGCGCAGGCCCTGGCCGCAGTGAGCGAGCGGATCGACGCCGCGGCGCTCGCCGCCGAGGTCCAGGCCGACGCGCGCGGGCGCGCCCTGGCGGAGGTGCAGGGCCGCCTCGACCCGGCCGCCCTGGCGCGGGAGGCCGCCGAGCGGCTGGTGGGCGAGGCGGTCGCCGCGGCGCGCCCGCGGCTCGAGGCGGGGGAGCTGGCGCGCCGCGCCAGCGAGAGCGCG
This sequence comes from uncultured Planctomycetota bacterium, assembly GCA_964569055.1. Taxonomy (GTDB): domain Bacteria; phylum Planctomycetota; class J058; order J058; family J058; genus JAWLGW01. The sequence goes on from CAZMSZ010000123.1 coordinate 4,499, forward strand.
CTCGAGGCGGTGCGCGCCGCGCTCGACGTCGAGGCGCTCGCGCGCGAGGTGCGCGAGCGCGCGCGCGAGCGGGCCGTCCGCGACGCGCTCGCGCGGCTCGACGCGGCGGCGCTCGCGGAGCGGGCGGCGCGCCGCGCCGAGGAGGCGCTCGCGCCCGAGCTCGCGGCCGGGGTCGACCGCGCGGCGCTCGGGCGCGCCGTGGTCGAGCGAGCGGTGGCGGCCACCGTGCGCGCCCTCGAGGAGGAGCGCGACCTCGCCCGGCTGCGCGACGCGGGGGTGCCCGCCGCGCGCGCGGCGGCGGCGCCCGCCGCGGCGGCCGGGCTGGCGCGGGAGCTGAGCGACGGCGACCTCGCGGCGGCGGCGCGCGCGCGCGCCCTGGAGGAGGCGACGGCGCGCGTCGTGCCGCAGGTCCTGGCGGCGCTCGACCCGGAGGGGGTCGCGGCCGACGTGCGGCGCGCGGCGGCCCGGCGGGCGGCCGACGCGCTGCTCGACCGCGCGGGCGACGCGTCCGCCGAGCTGCGCGCGGCCCTCGAGCGGCGCGCGAGCGCGGAGGCCCGGGCGGCCGTCGACTCCGCCCGGGCGGAGCTGGAGGCCTCGGCGGAGCGGGCGGCCTTGCGCGCGCTCGAGGCGGCCAGCGCCGAGCGCCCCGCGCTCGACCTCGACGCGGTGGCCGCCGCCGTGCGCGAGCGGATCGGGCGGGGCGGGGACGAGGGCGAGGAGCACGACCCCCAGGCGGTGCGCGCCCAGATCAAGCTGCTGGCGCGCGAGCTCAAGGCGCTCAAGCGCGCGGTGCAAGAGCAGCAGACGGGCTGGGAGCAGGCGCTCGACGCCCTGGCCCAGAGCGTCAAGAACGAGCTGGTCCCCCGCGCGGTCCGCCGGGCCCTCAAGCCGCGCCGTCCGGCGGAGGGTTCCTGAGCCGGACGTCTCACGAGGCGCGAGCGTCCTGCGGCAGCGGAGGCTCAGGATCGAGCCTGCGCTGAGATCGCTCGTCTTGTCGAGTCGAGGGCGGTCCCTCGTGAAAGATCCAGGCTACGCCGGGCCCGTCCGCGCGCTGCGCCGCGCCGGCCAGAGCAGGAGCGCCAGCCCCGCCGCGGCGAGGAGCGCCAGGGGCGTGGCGGGGACGTCCAGGGTGCCGTGCAGCAGCCACGGGATCACTCCGGCCTTGGGGTTGTGGTCGTCGGTGTGGATCGCCCCGCGGCCCGCCTTCACCTGGATGTGCACGGACTGGCGGGGGCGGCGCTCGCGCAGGTCGACGCTCGTCCCGTAGACGCGGCGGTTCACCGGGTCGTCCGCGAGCTCGAGCGGGACCTCGAGCCGGTAGCCAGGGTCGAGCGGGACGTGCAGGCCCGGCTCGCCGCGCAGCCGCGCGATCAGCGCCGCGTCGACGACCCGGACGGGGTCGCCCGCGGGGAAGTCGGTCGCCCAGTGGTGCAGGTAGAGGAGCCCGCCCAGCCCGAGCGCCGTCAGCGCGCCGCCCAGGACGCGGCGGCGCGCGCTCACCGTCCGCTCCGCAGGCGCGCGAACGCCTCGTGGAACCCGGGCGGGAACGTGCCCGGCTCCGCGCGCAGCAGCGCGGCGAAGCGCGCGACGGACCACGGGCGCCAGAACGCCTCGGGGTCGGCGCCCGGTCCTGGGGGCGCGAGCAGCGCGGTCGCGCGCTCGGCGAGCTGCAGGGCCGCCGCCTCGAGGGCGAGCGCCTCACCGGTGAGGTCCTGCGGGAGCGGGCCGCGGGCGGCGGCGGCGGCGCGCTCCAGGAGGGCGCGGAACCGCGGCTGCTGCCGGCTGTCGAGGGCCGCCTCCCAGCCGCGCGGCAGCTCGTGGGGCGAGAGGGGCTCGGGCGGGCTGGCGTCGTAGCTCGTCGTGGCGGGGCGCCCGGGGCGACAGAACGGGTAGCACTGCGAGCCGAGCAGGAGGTCCGCCTCGAGCGCGGGCGCGCCGGGGAGCACGCGCTCGCGCAGCGCGGCCCAGAAGCGGGCCGGGTCGGCCGGCGGCGGCGCGAGCCGAGCCAGGGGCGGCGCAGGCTCGCCGCGCGCCTCCGCGGCCGCGAGCGCGCTCAGCGGGAGCGGGGTGCGCCAGGTCGCGTCGACGATCCCGGCGCTGCGCGCGAGGCCGGGCACGGCGGCGCGCGCGAACAGGACGTCGCCCCAGGCGCGCCAGGAGCCGCCCACGTCGAGGAGGCGGGGCGGGCCCGCGAGCGGGACGCGCGCCAGCAGCGTGGTGTGCTTCTCGCGGTAGACCAGCGCCACCGCGTCGTCGACCCAGCGGATCAGCTCGACGGTGCAGCCGAAGTACGGGTTGTAGCACTCGAGCCGCCAGGTCCGCGTCGCCTCGCCCCGCGAGGCGTGCAGGGTGTAGGCGACCTCCTCGCTGGCGCCGCGCTCGCGGCTCCGGCGCTCGACCCAGGCGATCGCGCCCTCGGCCTGCGCGCCGGCGCTGAGCGCGACCTCCCACCCCTCGGGGTCCTCCGCATGGAGCGGGCGACCGAGCGCGGCCGCGACCTCGGCCGCCCCGGGCGTCGGCGGGGAAGGCGCGGCGGAGAAGAAGGGCTCCGCGCTCATGCCTCGCCCTCCGCCGCCGGCCGCCAGGCGAGCCGCCGCAGGCCCCGCACCCGCTTGAGGCGGCGCTCCACGCGCAGCGCCTCGCCGCGCGTGGCGTAGGGGCCGTGCAGCGCGCCGAGCTGCCAGGGCCGGCCGGCGCGCGTCGCGCGCGCTCCGCCCGGCCGCGCGCCGTTGTGCTGCTCGAGCCGCCGCGTCACGTCCAGCGTGACGCCCACGTAGGTCCGATCGCCCCGCGCCGAGACGAGCACGTAGACCTGCCAGGGCGCGGTCTCGCTCACCGCGGCGGGAGCGGCGGCTCGATCGTCGGGATCTCGTCGAGCTCGAACGAGATCGCGATCGCGCCCTTGAGGTTCCTCGCGATCATGTACTCGAGCGACTCGTCGGCGTCGGTCCCCATGAACACCACCCGGTAGCGCGAGCCGTCGGGCGCGATCATGGCCACCTTCTCGCGCTCGACCGAGTACGCGGACCACACGCCCTCGACGCCCAGGGTGGGCGCCACGTAGCCGACGAGCCCCTCGCTGCCGTGCACCTTGTGGTGCTGGCGCTTCTGGCTGCCCGAGCCGGGCCGGCCCTCGGCGGCGGCGCGCTGCTCGGCCTCGGGCTCGATCGAGCTCTCGCCCAGGCCGATGTCCGCGTCGGAGTCGGCGGCGGCCCCGGAGGGCTCGTCCTCGTCGCCGCTCTGCGACGCGGCGAGGTCGACGGTCGACATCTCGCTCGCCTCGGGGCCCACCGGCGGGTCGACCTCGGGGTCGACGTGGAGGCCGAACCCGATCCGCACCGCGCCGAGGAAGGTCCTGGCCACGGCGTGGACCAGCGAGTCGTTGGGGTCCGCCCCCACCGGGATCACCTTGTAGCGGCCGCGCGAGGGGGCCACCACCGCGACCTCGCGCCACCCGTCGTCGTAGAGCGACCACGCGTCCTCGACCGAGGTCACGGCCACGAACCCGACGTGGTAGCCGCCGGCGAGCACCGAGTGGTAGGCGGCCTGCCCCCCAGCGCCGGCGACCGGGGTCGGCTCGGGGGCGGGATCGGCGACCGGCGCCGGCGCGGCGGGCGCCGCGACGGGTCGGCGCGGCGCGGCGCGCGGCGGCGCGTCGAGCGAGACCGGCGCCCAGCTCCCGCCCTCGGGGGGCACGATCAGCGGGGCCCCGTCGAGCCCGATCGCCATCGCGACCGCCTCGGGCAGGCTCGGCGCGTCGAAGGTCTGGACCCCCTCGCCGGGGAGCAGGCCCATGAACGTGACCTCGAACCCGGCGCCGCTGCGGCGCAGGGTCGCGACCTTGGTCGTGCTGGCGTCGTACAGCGCCCACGCTCCCTCGGTCGGCGTCATGATGAACCCCACGGTCCGACCGTCGTCGATCACGCGGCAGCTCACCTCCGCCGCCTGGATCAGCCGCAGGGCGAGGCGCTGGCGCTCGTCGCTGCCCACGAACTCGATCCCGGCGTGGGGCACGGGGTCGCCCGGCGCCATGCGGCACCAGGCCGCGCGCGCCTGCAGCTCGACGGGCGCCTCGAGGACCGGGTGCGCCAGCTCGACCATCAGCTCCTGGTCGGTCGCGAGCGGGATCGCGACCTTGAGCCCCGCCCCGCTCGGCGAGACGTCGAGCACCTCGCGCGCCTGCTGCGCGGGGAGCCCGGCCGTGCTCGTGAGCCGGACCTCGAGCAGGCCCGTGCGGATCCTCCCGGTGGCGCGCTCCTGCACGGTCCCCCTACCCGGCCCGCGCGGGGTCCTCGCCGCTCAGCTCCACGGCCTCGATCTCGCTGATCGGGTAGCGAGCCTGCCCGCCCGCGCGCAGGAACACGTCCACGAACGGCGCGTCCGCGGCCTTGGGATGCGGCGCGAAGTCGCGGTTGAACAGGTAGCCCTCCACCCGCTCCCCGCTCCGCAGCGTGAGCGTCACGTCGCCTCGATAGTCGAAGGCCGCCTCGAGCTGCCGCTCGAGCTCGCTCGCGTCGAGCTGCCCCATCTCCCCCACCTCTCTCGGCCGTCGCGGCCGGGGCCACCCTTCTACCCCGGTCCGCGCGGCCGCGCGAGCGGGCGCGGCTCAGTCGGGGACGAGCGCGCAGAGCTGCTCGAGCCCCTCGCCGTCGAGGAACAGCGCGGTCACGTCCCCGAACAGCACCTCGTCGTTGGGGCGCAGCCGATACAGCCGCTTGGGGTCGAGCTCGATCCCGTTGAGCCGGGTGCCGTTGGACGAGCCCTGGTCGGCGAGGCGCCAGCCGGCGCCCTCCTCGTCCTCGACCATGACGCAGGCGTGGAGCTTGGAGACGAGCGGCGAGACCAGGCGGATGTCGCAGCTCGCCGAGCGGCCGATCAGGACGCGGTCCTCGTACAGGTTGCGGTTGGTGACGGTGATCGGCACCACGACCGCGGTCCGCAGCACGGTGTCGAGCTCGAACCCCTTGCCGCGCTGGAGCACCGAGGTGTCCCCCGGCTCGGGCAGCTCGCTGCCGTCGTCGGGGGTGCTGTAGACCGGGCTCTGGTGCTCGTCGACCTTGGGCTTGAACACGAACACCGGGAGCTCGCCCAGGAGGCGCTGCAGGCCGATCTGACCCGCCCTGATCCGGCGCGCCAGCTCCTCGACGGTGATCCCATCCGGCAGGGCCGAGATCGGCTCCATGTCGCTCCTCCCCCGGCGGCACAGTGTCGCACACCGACCGACGAGCGCGAGCGGTGGGGGGCGCCGGCCCTTCCGCGCGGGAGCCCTTGGCGTATGCTCCCGCCCCATGACGGTGAGCGAGCTCGAGCGCGCGCTGAAGCGCGGCCGCGTCCCGGGGGTGGACCTCGCCGAGGCCTTGCTGACCCTGGGCGGGACGGCGGTCCACACCGAGGCCGAGGCCGAGGCGGCCCTGGCCGCCCTGGTCGCGGTCCGGCCCGTCGCGCCCACGCCCTGCGGCGCGGTCGCGCCGGCGGGCGACTGCCCCGCCAGCGCGCTCTACCTGCTCGCGTCGCTGCTCCAGCGCCCGGGCACGCCGGCCGTCCAGGCGCGCTTCGCGCGCGACGGCATGGCCTGCCTGCTGGCCCAGTACGACGCGCACCTCCCCCTCCCGGGCGCGCATCAGCAGGACCTCCTGTTCCTGCTCAAGGTGGCCGCGCTGTACGGCGCGCCCGGCGGGCTCGAGCGCACGGTCGAGGCGGCGCGCGCGGGCCGCTGGCCGGACGACACGCTGTGGGAGGTCGTGCTGCGCCAGTGGGCCGCCGGGCCCGAGGGCGAGCGGCTGGTCGCCGCGCTCGCGGACCCGCTCCCGCGCGGGTTCGCCGCGATCGCGCTGCTCGACCTCGCCAACGAGCGCGCGCTCTCGGGCGCGCCCGGCCCGCACCCCTTCGCCAGCGCGGAGGGGCTGGCGCGGCTCGAGGGCTGGCTGCGCGACCCCGACCCGGCCCGCGCGAGCTACGCTCAGAGCGCGACCACGGCCCTGGCGCTGCTCGAGGACCCGGCGGCGCACGAGCGCCTGTTGCCGCTGGCGCTCGCGCACGCCTCTCCGCGGGTCGCGCTCGAGGCGGCCTGGGCGGCGGCGCGCCTCGGGCGCGAGCCGCGCGCGGGCGAGGGCCTGGCGCGCCTGGTGGAGGCCTGCCGCGCGCCCGCCTGGGCCGTCGTCGCCCGCAGCTACCTGCAGGAGCTCGGCCGGGCCGACGCGATCCCGCCCGAGGCGCTGGCCGCCGACGCCCAGGCCGAGGCCGAGCTGTGCGCCTGGCTGGCCCACCCGCACGAGCGCGGCGCGCCGCCCGACGCCGTGCGGATCGTCGACCGGCGCCGCCTGCGCTGGCCGCCCACGGGCGACGAGCGGCGCGTGTGGCTGATCGAGTACCGCTACGCCCGTGGCTCCGACGGCGCGCCCGAGGTCGGGGTCGGCATGGTCGGCTCGCTCCCGTGCGTGCTGTTCGGCGAGACCCGCCCGGACATGGCGCCCGAGGACGTGTACGCGCTCCACTGCTGCTGGGAGCTGCAGGTCGCGCACGACCCGCGCGCGCCCAAGGAGCGGACCGTCGAGGAGGGACGCCGGCTGCTCGGCGGTTAGCTGTCGGCTCTCCGGCCAGCGCCGTGCCCGCGCCCGTCAACGCGGCCCGTGGCCCGTGCACGCGCACGGGCCAGGGGAATGGGCACGGGCACGGGCACGAGACTGCTCACGAACGGCCAGCCGCTAGCCGCCGACCGCTTCAGACCCGGAAGTGCTCCGCCTCGGCGCCGCTCGCGTCGAACACCGCGTCGACCCGGATCCGGCGCAGGTTCTCGCGCGCCTCGGCCCGCACGCGCAGGTCGGCGCCGACGCTGACCTCGACCGGGATCCAGCAGTTCGCGGGCAGGCCCCGCGGCAGCGCGAACGTGGCGGTCGCCACGCGCCGCTCGCCCTCGCGCAGCTCGAGCGCGATCGCGTCCTGGCCGGGGCGGGAGGTGCCGAACACCAGCCGGGCCCGGGCCGGCAGCGCGGCGCCGGCCGCGACGATCACTTGCTGGGTCCCATCGCCGCTCTGGGCGGACAGGGAGGCAGGAGCTTGCATGGCCGTCCAGTGCTAAGGTCGCAGCGGTCGAGTATAGCGAGCGACGCCGGGGGGGGCCGAGCGGATGCAGCGCCGGATCATCGTCATGCGCCACGCGAAGAGCTCCTGGAAGAGCGACGCGCCCGACGACCACTCCCGCCCGCTGAACCCGCGCGGGCGGCGCGACGCCCCGCGGGTCGCGGCGGAGCTGAGCCGACTCGGCTGGGTGCCCGAGCGGGTGCTCAGCAGCGACTCGCGGCGAACGCGCGAGACGTGGGAGCTGATGGAGGACGCCTTCCAGCCGACCCCGGTGGTCAGCTTCCACCGCTCGCTCTACCTCGCGGGCCCCGCCGAGGTCGAGGAGGCCCTCGCGGCGCTCCCGCCGGAGGTCCGCGCCGTCCTGGTGCTCGGCCACAACAACGGCTGGGAGGACGTGGTGGAGTGGTTGAGCGGGCAGAGCGTGACCCTCACCACCGCCAACGCCGCGTTGCTCGGCGCCGACGGCGCGACCTGGCGGGAGGCGCTGGCCGCCGCCCCGCGCTGGCAGCTGTTCGAGGTCGTGCGGCCCAAGGCGCTGGACGGGGGCGCGCCCTCGTAGCGCGCGAGGCCCGAGAGGTCGTGACGTGAGCCCAGCGCGCGGGGATCTGGAGGTCCGCGCAGCGGCTTGGGCCATGCGCTCCACCCTCTTGGTTGCGGCCTCGGCCGCGCTGCGGTCCTTGCGCTTTCTGCGCTTCGTGCTCCCCTTGGCTGGCCGAGGCGCCCCGCTACAGCGACACCCCCCGCGCGCCCGGTGAGGGTCGGCGCGGGGTAGCCTGACGGAGTGCGCCGGGAGGTGGCCGAGGTCGGCCACGGCTCGGCGCGTCCGGGCCGACGCTCGCCCGTCATCGGCTCGTCCCCTCTCACGGGCGCGGAGCGCGCGCCGTCGCGCGGCTCCAGGAAGGGCTCGTGACCGAGACGCGCGTGATCCGCCCCGGCGACGTGGTCGCCCTCGACTTCTCCCTGTCCACCGGCGCAGGGCAACTCATCGAGCAGAGCGACGCGGGCGACCCGCTCCTCTACCTGCACGGCGCCGAGAACATCCTGCCGGGCCTCGAGGAGCGCCTGCTCGGCAAGGCCGCCGGCGAGGCGTTCGACGTGCTCGTCCCCTGCGCGGAGGCGTTCGGCGAGCGCATGGAGGTCGAGGCGCACGGGGTGCCGCGGGCCGCGTTCCCCGAGGACGCCGAGCTCGAGGTGGGCGCCGGCGTGGAGGTCGAGGGGCCGGACGGTGAGCTCATGCTGTGGGTGACGCGCGTGGAGGAGGAGGAGGTGTTCCTCGACCCCAACCACCCGCTCGCCGGCGAGGACCTGCGGTTCAAGGGGCGGATCCTCGAGATCCGCGCCGCGACGGAGGACGAGCTGGCCCACGGGCACCCGCACGGGCCCGAGGGACATCACCACCACTGAGCACGGCGCGCGCTCGCGCGAACCGCGCGGCGCGCCTCGAAGCTCCTCGTGCGCGGCACGAGCGCGCGCGGCGCGCGCGGCGCCGCGGCATGGGCCGTGCGACCGGCCCGTCCGGCGGCCCGGCAGGGGACCGACACCGGCCAGCGCTGACGCGCGCCGCGGTCGCCGCGGACCCGTCTCCGTCGCCCAGGGCGCGGAGGAGAGAGGAGCTCGAAAATGGCTCAGACCAGCGGACCCGTCACGGCCGTGCGAGAGCCGGACCCGATCGCCGACCCGATCCCCCCGGCCCGCCTCACCTCGTGGGGCGGGATCTTCGCCGGCTCGTTCGTGGCCGGCGCGCTGCAGATCCTGTCGTTCACCCTGGCCGGCGCCGTCGCGTTCGCCGCCTACGAGGGCGGGGGCGCCGCGGGCACGATCAGCCGCCTCGGGGCGGGGACGATCGCCTGGGTGCTGGTGACCTCGTTCCTGACGCTGTTCGCCGGCGGCTGGATCGCCGCCCGCGTGGGGGCCCCGCGCGACCGGCTGGGCGGCGCGCTGCACGGCCTCGCCGCCTGGGGCGTGGTCACGATCTTCTCGCTGCTGATCGTCGGCATGTCCATGGGCGGCATGCGCCAGGGCAAGGAGGCGGAGGCCGCGCGCACCGGCGCGCCGCCCGAGCAGCCGCTCAGCGGCTGGGAAGCGCCGGCGCGGCAGGGCTGGGACGCGGGCTGGAACCAGTGGGGCGAGGCGAGCGGCTGGCAACAGCAGCAGCAGCAGCAGCAAGGGTGGGAGCCGGGCGGCCGGCGCCCCGAGCAGCTCCCTGCCGGGGTCCAGGCCGACCTGCGCCGCCTCCTCCGCGGGGCGCCGCCCGAGCGCCAGCTCGCCGAGGCGCTGAGCCGCGCGTTCGCGGCGGCGCCGGTCCTGAGCGAAGACCGTGAGGCCCTGGCGGACGCGCTGGCCGCTCAGGCGGAGCTCTCGCGCGAGCAGGCCGCGCGGGTGGTCGACCGCTGGATCACCCGCTACGAGCGCTCGGAGGGCGTGCTGGCCGGTCCCGGCGGCATGGAGCCCCACGGCAAGGCCCGCGCCTTGGCGAGCTGGGGGTTCACCTCGTTCTTCGGGCTGCTCGTCGGTGGGCTCGGAGCCGCGCTCGGCGGGCTCCTCCCGCGCCCCTGGCCGCGCCGACCGATCGCCTGAGCGGCGGTGACGCTCGGTCCGCGCCTCGCCCGCCGGGCGGGGCGCGGCTCGCGCGGCACGACGCCCCGCGAGCGCGGGGAATTCTCGGCGGTCGCTGCGCGCTCTGCGCTTCGGGCTCGCTATCGCCAGCCGAGGTGGCTCGCGGAGCGCCAGCCCCGAGCCACCGCTCCGGAGCGTGCTCGTGCTAGCGTCTGGCCGCGTGAGCGGACCCACCCTCGACCCCAGGCTCCTGGCCGCCGTGTTGGTCTCGTGCGGGCCCGCCCTCGCAGGGTGCGGTCGCGCCCCGGCCGCGACGGGCGGCGACGCCGCCCCGCCCGCGGCGCCGCGCGAGGTGAAGGTCGCGACGGTCGCGCCGGCGGCGTGGCCCAAGACCGTGCGCGTGACGGGCACCCTGGTCGCGAGCGACGCGGCCACGATCCGCGCCGAGGGGGCGGGGGTCCTGCTCGAGCTCGGGGTCGACCTCGGCGCGCGGGTCGCCGCCGGGCAGGCGCTGGCGCGGGTGGACGACGACCCGCAGCGGCTCGAGGTGGAGCGCGCCATGGCCGCGCTGGCGGAGGCCCGCGCCCGAGTGGGGCTCGCGGCGACGCTCGCGAGCGAGGGCGGCGACGAGCTGGGGCGCCCGGCCGACGAGCAGGCGCTCACGCCCGAAGCGGCCCCCGCCGTCCGCCTGGCGCGCGCGCAGCTCGTCGAGGCGCAGGCGCGCCACGCGCGCGTGCTGCAGCTCACCCGCGACGGGATCGCCACGCTCGCCGAGCGCGACGCCGCCGTGGCGGCGCTCGGGGTGGCCGAGGAGCGCGTGCGCTCGGCGCTCGACGCGCTCGAGGCGGACCGCGCGACGATCGCCGTGCGGCGGGCCGAGCTGGCGCTGGCGCGCGAGCGCCTGGCGCGCACCGTCACCCGCGCGCCGTTCGCGGGGGTGATCGCCGCGCGGCTGCTCTCGCCCGGCGAGCGGGTCGAGGTCGGGACGCCGCTCCTGCGCCTGGTGCGCGTCGACCCGCTTCGGCTGGTGGTCGACGTGCCCGAGCTGGTGGCGGCGGACTTGCGTCCGGGGCTGACCCTCAGCGCGCAGGTCGACGGCCTGGCCGCGACCGTCGAGGCCGAGGTCACGCGGGTCTCGCCCGAGATCGACGCCACGGCGCGCACCCGGCGGGTCGAGGCCGACGTGCCCAACGAGGGCGGCGCGCTGCCGGCCGGCGCCTTCGTGCGGCTCGAGCTGGTGCTCGACCCCGAGGCGAAGACCCTGGTCGCGCCGGCGAACGCGGTCCGCTCCTTCGCCGGCCTCGACAAGCTGCTCGTCGTGACCGAACAGGGCGTCGCGCGCGAGGTGCTCGTGCGGCTCGGGCGGCGCGACGCCGAGCGGGTCGAGGTGCTCGACGGCGCGCCTGCGGGCTCGCGCGTGGTCCTCGACCCGGGCGGGCTCGAGGACGGCGCGCCCGTCCGCGTCGTGGAGTAGCGGCCCGTGCGCGGCCTCGCGGACGTGTGCATCGACCGGCCCGTGTTCGGGTCGATGATCGTGACCTCGCTGGTGGTGATCGGCGCCGCCAGCTACGCCGGCCTGGGCGTCGACCGCTTCCCCTCGGTCGACCTCCCCACCGTGAGCATCCGCACCACCCTGCCGGGCGCCGCGACCGAGGAGGTCGAGACCCTCGTCTCGCAGCGCGTGGAGGAGGCGGTCAACACCGTCGAGGGGCTCGACCAGCTCCGCTCGGTCACCGGGCCCGGCCAGTCCAACGTGATCGCCACGTTCGACCTCGACCGCGACATCGACGCGGCCGCCCAGGACGTGCGCGACCGCGTCGCCAAGGTCGTGCGCGACCTGCCCGACGACGCCGACCTCCCGGTGGTCTCCAAGTTCGACAACGACTCGCGCCCGGTCCTCTCCGTCGCGCTCTCGGGCGAGCGCGGGGTGCGGGAGCTGACCGAGCTGGCCGACAAGCGGGTCAAGGTCCGCCTCGAGCGCTCCGCCGGCGTGGGCGAGGTCCGGATCGTCGGCGGGCGGGAGCGCTCGATCAACGTGTGGCTCGACGCGGGGCGGCTCGCGGCCTACGGCCTGCCGGCCGACGCCGTCCGCCAGGCGGTGATCCGCCAGAGCGCCGAGGTGCCGGGCGGCAACGTCACCACGGCCACCCGCGAGGCGACCCTCCGCACGCCGCCCGGGCTCGAGTCCGCCGCCGACTTCGCCCGGCTGGTGGTGGCCACCCGCGACGGTCGCCCGATCCGGGTGGGCGACCTCGCCCGGGTCGAGGACGGGACCAAGGAGGTCCGCAGCGGCGCCCGGCTGGACGGTCAGCCGGCGGTGGTGCTCGAGGTGCGACGCCAGTCGGGCGCGAACACGATCGAGGTGATCGAGGGGCTGAAGGCGGCCCTCGAAGAGGTCCGCGAGCAGCTCCCCCCGGGGGTCCGCCTGCAGGTGATCGAGGACCCCTCCGACTACATCGAGGCCGCCCTCGGCGAGATCCGCCTCCACCTGATCGCCGGGAGCGCGCTGGCCTGCCTGGTGGTGTTCCTGTTCACCCGCTCCTGGCGCTCGACCCTGATCGCCGGGGTCGCGATCCCCGCCTCGACGATCGCCACCTTCGGCGCCATGGCCGCGCTGGGGTTCACGCTCAACGGCGTGACCATGCTGGCGCTGGTGCTGATGGTCGGCGTGGTGATCGACGACGCGATCGTGGTGCTCGAGAACGTGTTCCGCTTCGTGGAGGAGAAGGGCATGACGCCCTTCGAGGCGGCGCGCGCGGGGACCAACGAGGTCGCGCTGGCCGTGCTCGCCACCACGATCTCGCTGGCGATCGTGTTCATCCCGGTCTCGTTCATGTCGAGCGTCTCGGGCCGGTTCCTCTACCAGTTCGGGATCACCTGCGCGGTGGCGGTCCTGGTGAGCCTGCTGGTGAGCTTCACGCTCACCCCCCTCATGAGCGCGCGCCTGCTCCGCGCCGAGGACGCCGGCGCGGCCGACGCCGCCGCCGCCGCCTCGCGGCGCGGCCTGTACGGCCTGGTCGAGCGGGCCTACATGGCGCTCCTCGCGGTGGCCCTCCGGCGCCGCTGGGTGGTGATCGCCGCGGCGGCGGCGACGATCGCCTCCACGCCGCTGATCTACGGCCTGGTGCGCCAGGAGTACCTGCCGACCGACGTGGACGAGTCCGAGTTCAACATCTACGTGTCCGGCCCCGAGGGGACGAGCGTGGCCGCCATGGACGAGGCGATGCGCGCGGTCGAGGCCGAGGTGATGGCCGTCCCCGACGTGCGGCGCGTGCTGTCGACGACCGGCGGCGGGTGGCTCGGCTCGACCAACAGCGGCCGGCTGTACGTGGCGATCGACCCCCACGACGAGCGGCGGCCCGGCCTGTTGGCCCGCGCCCGGGCGCTCCTCACCGGCGACTTCGCCCGCGCGTTCGCGCCCGGACGCACGCAGCGCGAGGTGATGGGCGCGGTGCGCGCCCGCCTGCGCAAGCTGAAGGACCTGCGCTGCGCCGTGCGCAACGCCCCCGGATTCAACATCGGCGGCGGCAACTTCGAGATCGACGTCGCGATCCTCGGCCCCGACCTGCACGCGCTGGCGAGCTACGCCGAGGCGCTGCGCGAGAAGGCCCAGCACCTCGGCGGGATCGTCGACGCCGACACCACCCTCAAGCTCGACCGCCCCGAGCTGCGCGTGGTGGTGGACCGCGAGCGCGCGGCCCGCGTCGGCGCCGACGTCTCCAGCGTGGCGGGGGCCCTCCGCCTCATGGTCGGCGGCGACGAGGAGATCACCACCTGGCGCGACCCCCTCGCCGGCGAGGACTACGACGTCGCGCTCCGGCTGGAGGAGGACCAGCGCCGCGACCCCGGCCGCCTCCCCGAGCTGCTGGTCCCGGCCGCCGGCGGGCTGGTGCGCCTCGACGCGGTCGCGCGGCTCGAGCCCGCCACCAGCCCGACCCGGGTCGATCGGCTCGACCGCCAGCGGCAGGCCAGCCTGCGGGCCGCCACGGGCGAGGGCTACGCGCTCGCCGACCGGCTCGCCGCCCTCGACGGCGCGATCGCCGAGCTGGACCTGCCCCCCGGCTACGACAGCCGGGTGCAGGGCAAGGGGCGCGAGCTCGAGCGCACGTTCGTGGAGTTCCTGTGGGCCTGCGCGCTCTCGTTCGTGCTGATGTACATCGTCCTGGCGGCGCAGTTCGAGAGCCTGGTCCACCCGTTCACGATCCTGCTCTCGCTCCCGCTCTCGGTCCCGTTCGCGCTGTTGGCGCTGTTCGCCGCGGGCGAGACCCTCAACCTCTACTCCGCGCTCGGGATCCTGGTGCTGTTCGGCGTGGTCAAGAAGAACGCGATCCTGCAGGTCGACCACACCAACCAGCTCCGCGCCGAGGGCCACGAGCTGCGCGAGGCGGTGCTCCGCGCCAACCGCGACCGGCTGCGGCCGATCCTCATGACCTCGCTCACGCTGATCATGGGCATGCTCCCGCTCCTGATCGGCGTCGGCCCCGGCGCGGAGGAGCGGCGCGCGATCGCGGTGGTGGTGATCGGCGGGCAGGCGCTGTCGCTGCTGTTGACCCTGCTGGTGACGCCGGTGGTCTACTCGCTCCTGGCCGAGCTCCGCCTGCGGCGGGCGGCGAGCGTCGCCTAGCGCGAGCACGCGCCCCGCCGAGGTAGGCTGGGCCGCTGCATGGACTCGAGCGCCCAGGGCCCCGGC
>CAZMSZ010000124.1:0-4711 GCA_964569055.1 uncultured Planctomycetota bacterium
CGCTGGGAGGAGGCCCTCCTTGGGCCCTACCGAGTCCGCCCCGGACCCTCAGCCCAGCAGGTGACCGAGCTCGCGGCCGATGTTCTCGCGCTCGAACTTGAACCCGAGCGCCTGGAGGCGGCGGGGGAGCGCGCGGCAGCTCGGGAGGATCAGGGCGTCGGCGACGCCGCCGATCGCGGCTCGGAGGGCGAAGGCCGGGGCGGGCAGGAACGCGCGCCGTCCGACCAGGAGGGACGTCTCCCAGGCGAGGTCGGCCTGGCGGACGGGGTGCGGCGCGGTGAGGTTGAACGCGCCCGAGCCCTCGGGGTGATTGGCGAGGAAGAGCAGCGCCCGCGCCAGGTCGTCGCCGTCGATCCAGGCCCACCACTGGTGGCCCGAGCCGAGCGGGCCGCCGACGCCCCACTTGATCGGGCGGAGCAGCTTCTGCCAGGCGGGCGCGTCCTCCGCCAGGACCAGCCCGATCCGCGCGATCGCGAGCCGCGCGCGGCCGCTCACCTCCGCGGCGGTCTCCTCCCAGCGCTCGCACACCGCGGCCAGGAAGCCCGCCCCGCGGGGGTGGTCGTCGTCGACCTCGGCTTCGCCCGTGTCGCCGTAGTAGCCGGTCGCCGAGGCGTTGATCCACACCGGCGGCGGCGCGGCGCAGCGGGCGTGGGCCCGCAGCAGCGCGCGGGTCGCGTCGAGCCGGCTGTGGAGCACGCGCCGCTTGTGCGGCGTCGTCAGGCGGCCCTCGGCGAGCGTGGCGCCCGCGAGGTTGACCACCACGTCGACCCCGTCGAGCGCGCGCGTCAGCGCGTCGAGCGCGGCCGGCTCACCGGCCGCGGCCGCAGCCGGGTCCCAGGGCGAGGCGGAGGGGTCGCGCGGCGCGCCGTTCGCCGCGCGTGTGAGCGTCCTCACCTCCAGGCCGTCGGCGCGGGCCCGGGCCACGAGGTGGCGGCCGACCACCCCGCTCGCCCCCGCGATCACGATCGAGCGTGCGCCCACTCCCCGCGCCCTCCGAGCTCCGCTAGCGCCGCTTCCAGAACATGAACGAGCTGACGCGGATCTTGCGCAGCCCCTTGGGGAACACGAACGTCAGCACGAGGCCCCACAGGGCCGCGGCCGCCCCCAGGACCGCCAGCACGGGCGCGACGGGGACGTTGTAAAGGGTGTATCGGAACGGCGCCAGCGTGATCGCGGCCGCCAGCACGAAGCTGCTCGCCAGCGCCGCGAGCACCAGGCGCACCCCGTGCACGCGCCCCGCGACCGTGAGGTCCTCGAGCGCGTCGCCGCGCAGCCCGACCTGGAACCGGCCGGTCGAGAGGTCGTGCAGGAGCTGGTTGAGCTGGCCCGGGACCTCGTTCACGAAGCTCTGCAGCCCCAGGATCAGGCTCATGGCCTCGGGGCCGGCGCGGGTCAGGTCGAGCCGCTGCAGGATCAGGCGCTGCACGTAGGGGAGGATCAGCGCCTGGAAGTCGAGGTCGGGGTAGAGGTCGCGCACGATCCCTTCCAGGGTCGCGGTGGCGCGCGCGAGCACGGCGAAGTCGGGCGGCAGCTTGATCCGGTGGCGCCGGATCACCTCGATCGAGTCGGCGATGATCGAGCCCGCGTCCAGCTCGGAGAGCTCGACCCCCACGTACTTGTCCATCAGCACGCGGACGTCGCGCTCGTAGGCGAGCCGGTCGAACCCGGGCGGGACCTCGCCCACCTTGAGCGTGAGGCGCGCCAGCGTGCCCGGGCTCTTGAGCGCGATCGCCGTCAGCCAGTGGATCAGCACCTCCTGCTGCTCGGAGCTGATGTGCCCCCACAGGCCGTAGTCGATCATGCCCAGGCGCCCGTCGCCGAGCACGAGCACGTTGCCGGGGTGCGGGTCGCCGTGGAAGAAGCCGTCCTCGAACACCTGCTTGAACGCGGTCTCGACCAGGCGGTCGCGCAGGGCGAGCAGGTCGTAGCGCGGGTCGCCCTTCACGTCGGTGATCTTGATCCCGTCGAGGAAGGTCATGGTCAGGACGCGCGGGGTCGACAGCTCGGGGAACGCCTCGGGCACGGCCAGCAGCTCGGGGCGGCTCGCGAAGTTGCGGCTGGCGCGCTCGAGGTTGCGCCGCTCGTGCACGAAGTCGAGCTCCTGCGCGACGGCCACCTCGAACTGCTCCACGATCGCGGTGGGCGAGTAGGCGGAGACCTCCTCGATCGTCTTCTGCAGCAGCTTGCTCAGCCAGTAGAGCAGGCTGAGGTCCGAGCTCATGACCTCGCGGATCCCCGGACGCTGCACCTTGCACACGACCGCGACCCGCTGGCCGTCGCGCACGAGCTCGGCCCGGTGGACCTGCGCGATCGAGGCGGTCGCGAGCGGCTCCTCGTCGAACGCGACGAACAGCTCGCCGAGGGGGCGCCCGAGCTCCTGCTCGACCACCTCGCGGATCGTGGCGAACGGCAGCGGCGGGGCCGCGTCCTGCAGCGTCTTGAGCGCCTGGGCGTAAGACTCCGGCACGATGTCGGCGCGGGTGGAGAGGATCTGCCCGAGCTTCACGAACGTCGGCCCGAGCGCCTCGAGCACGTGCCGGACGCGCTCGGGCGTCGGCACGGCCGCCCGCTGCGCGGCCGCGTCGGGGTCGACCTGCGCGGTCGCCAGGGCGGCCTTGCTCAGCACGAACCCGAACCCGTGCGAGACGAGGACCTGGACGATCTCGGACGCGCGCTTGAGGTCCTTGAGCGGCGCGGTGCTCAGGGGGAGGCTGGCCACGTGGCCATCTTAGCGCCACTCAGTCGCCGAAGCAGATCCCCACCGCCCGGGCCGCCCGCACCAGCTCGTCGTTGGGGTCGACCAGGTTGGGGTCGGAGATCGCCTCGGCGATCGGCACGGTGACGATGTGCGGGGTCCGCAGCGCGACCATCACGTCGGACTCGCCCCGCTCGAGCGCCTCGACCGCGGCCACGCCGAAGCGCGTGCCGAGCACGCGGTCGAACTGGACGGGCGAGCCGCCGCGCTGGATGTGGCCCAGGACGGTGACCCGCACGTCGAGCTCGAGGTGCGGCTCGAGGGCGGCCGCCAGGCGGGAGCCGGCGCCGAACAGCTTGGGCATGGCCCCGAGCTCGCGCGGCCCGGCCAGGCTGACGTCGCCGTCCACCGGGCGCGCCCCCTCGGCGACGACCGCGATGCTGAACGGGTAGCCCGCGTCCTTGCGCCGCCGGATCGCGGCCACGATCGGCTCGACCCGGTAGGGGACCTCGCCGAGCAGGCAGATGTGCGCGCCGCCCGCCACCGCCGAGTGCAGCGCGATCCAGCCGGCGTGGCGGCCCATGACCTCGAGCACCATCACGCGGTCGTGGCTCTCGGCGGTGTCCTGCAGCCGGTCGAGCGCCTCGGTCGCGGTCTGGACGGCGGTCTGGAAGCCGAACGTGTAGTCGGTCGCGCTCACGTCCTGGTCGATCGTCTTGGGCACGCCCACGATCCGCAGCCCGAGCTGCGCGAAGCGCTGCGCGATCCGCATGCTGCCGTCGCCGCCGATGCTCACCAGCGCGTCGAGGCCGAGCTTGTGGTAGTTGGCGACGACCCGCTCGGAGACGTCGGTCTCCACCTGCTCGCCGTCCCGCTCGACCACGAACCGGAACGGGTCGCTCTTGTTGGAGGTGCCCAGGATCGTGCCGCCGCGGGTGAGGATCTGCTGGACGTCGGAGGGCTTGAGCCAGCGGTTCCCGTGCGGGCTCTTGTAGTCGAGGTCGATCAGGCCCGAGGTCGCGTCCTCGATCCCGAGCACCTCCCACTGCCGGGCGTGGGCCGCCAGCACCACCGCGCGGATCACCGCGTTCAGCCCGGGGCAGTCGCCGCCCCCCGTCATGATCCCGATCCGGCGGATCTGACCCACGTCCCCTCCTCGCCCGCGTCGCGTCGATTGCGCCGGTGCGGGCGGGAGCGGAATATACCGCTCCATGACCGCGCGCCCAGCGACCTCCGGCCAGCCCGCCTCGAGCGCTCTCCTCGAGGGGGAGAACTACGTCGTCCGCCCTGGGCGGGCCGAGGTGCCGATCCTGATCACCTGCGAGCACGCCTCGAACGCCGTCCCGGGCGAGTGGGCGCGGCTGGGCTTGCCCGACGACCTGCTCGACAGCCACTGGGGGTGGGACCGCTGGGCGGCGGACACGCTGCACCGCTTCGCGCCGGCGCTGGGCGCGACCACGATCTGCTCGCGCGTCTCGCGGCTGGTGCTCGACGTGAACCGCGGCGTGGGGGAGCCGACCTTGATCCGGGCCGAGGCCGAGGGGCGCGCGCTCCCCGGCAACGTCGGGCTCTCGGCCGCCGAGGTGGAGGAGCGCGTGGCGCGCCTGCACGCGCCCTACCACGCCGCGATCGACGCCGCGCTCGCCGCCATGACCGCCCGCTTCGGGCCGGAGCGGGTCGTGTTCTTCACGTTCCACAGCTTCACGGGCGAGTACGGCGCGCAGGACCGCGAGTTCGACGTGGGCGTGCTGTTCGACGCCCACGAGGACCTCGCCGCCGGCGTCAAGCGGGCGCTCGCCACGCGCGGGCTGCGCGTGCGCCTGAACGAGCCGTACTCGGGCTACCGCGGCGAGATCTACTCGGCGGCGGTCCACGGCGAGGCGCACGAGGTGGCCTACTTCGAGGTGGAGCTCAACCAGCACGTGCTCGAGGACGCGGCCCGGCGCGCGGCGATCGCCGACGTGTTCCGCGCGGTCGTTCCCGCGATCTTCCCGCACCTCCCCTGCCGCTGAGCCG